>CAZSTH010000186.1:0-2617 GCA_964609835.1 uncultured Thermoanaerobaculia bacterium | reverse complement strand
CCGGTAGCGGAGATCCGGAAGAACGGCATGACGGTGGTGCGCGTCGCTCTCAGCCTTTACCAGGGCAGGGACCGCCTCGACGTCCGCGAGTTCGTGGACGTGGACCGGATCGGGGAGCTTCGGCCGACACGGAAGGGCGTGAACCTCGCCGTTCAGGACCTGCCGGCCCTGCGGGCTGCACTCGAGGCCGCTGAGCGCGACGCCTTGGGTCGCGGCCTCCTCGAGGTGGAGGACTACACGGTGGCCGAGATGGAGCCGCCGGCGCAGCTGCTGGGAGGCGTCGGGTGAGCGGCGCGGACCGGGCCTTGACCAGCTCAGTGGACGGCGAGCAGCTCCGGCATGTGGACGCTGAGGCCGTGCTCGACCGCCTGCTGCATCTCGCCGAGAGCCTACCCCAACGGGGCGGAACGGTGACGTTCGACCGGGGCGGCCTGCTGGAGCTCGCCGGCGTGCCCGTCCTGGACACCGACCGGCCCGGGCCGCCCGGCCAGGAACGGGAAGCGGAGGCCAGCCTCACCGTGCAGCAGATCGCCGACGAGTACGGCCGCAAGCCGTCAACGGTACGCGGTTGGATGGCTTCGATCCCCGAGGCATTCAAGGCGCTGGGCCGGGAGTGGCGATGCCCCCGCGAGGCGGTCGAGCGGTTCCTCCAGGGCGAGCACGCGGCCGGATCCGGGGAAGGGGCCGATGCGGCCGGCAGTCCCACGGAAGTTGACCTGAGCGCATGGCGACGGGTGGGTGGGAACGGAGACACGTGAACGGAGGTGGTGCGTGGTGGTGCTGGAAGGCGAAACGCTGAAGCTGTTCATGTTCGCGGCGATCTCGACAGGGAAGCTGCTGGGCATCGACTCCGAGTTCCTGGACCGGTTCAGGGAGCGGCCACCGTCTCCGAATGAGATGCGCGAACTGGGCCGGCGTATGAGGGAACGCAGCGCCGTGCTCCTGGAGGTCGCGACGTGGACCGAAGTGGTAGGCGACGAGATCGTGAAACTGGCGGATGAACGAGCCGCCGCAGCCGAAGCGGAAAAGGAGGGAACCCCCGATGCCACCGTACACTGACCTCAGCGCCGGGTAAGGAGGAAGGATGCCGTACTACCAGCACAAGCAGAACGAGGCCCTCGACGAGCTGGAGCGCCGGGCCCGGCGGCTGACCGGCGTGGCGGACACTCGACGTGGCACCGCCTTCGGCGCCTACGAGGAGTTCGACCCGAACGAGTATCTGTCCGACGACGCGCTCATGGCGCTGCTGGACCGGGTGGGGACCGGGTTCCGGGCGAACCTCGCCGGCGTCCGGGGCGCGAACCGCCAGCGGGGCATCCGCGGGCCGCTCTCCGGCGCCATCGAGATCGACCGGGCTGTCGTGCCGTACAAGCGGGAGGTGGCGGAGACCGCAGCCGGCTGGTCCGGGCAGCGCGCGAACCTCGCCCTGGGCCGCGCAGCCGGGCTCCAGCGGGGCGCAGAGTACGAGTCCGAGTATGCGGGCTACACCTACGGCCAGATGCTCGATCTGATCCGGTCCGGCCGGGAGCAGGAACTCGCCGAGTGGCTCGCGCGCCGGGATGAGCGCACCGGCCGCAGGCGCACGATCGGGGCGGGGATCGGCACGCTTCTCGGTGCGGGGGTCGGCGCTTCGTTCGGAGCCCCTGGAGTAGGGGCGATGGTCGGCGGTCAGTTCGGCGCCGGCGTCGGGTCACTGTAACAGGCCGAGAAAAAGGAGCCCACGGTCATGTGACGGTGGGCCTCTGGCGTTTCGTGCCCTCCGGAAAACCGGAGGTGAGAGTAGTCAGGGAGTTAACGCGAGGTCAATCGCTCCTCCCCGCGCAACCGGGGACTACCGTTAGGTGTCCAGGTCGTCCAGTTTCGTTCGAGTTACACGGTCAAGGGTACATGAGCGCTGAGGAGCGGGCAAGCGAACGCGGCCGGGCCGAAGGCCGCGTCGTCGAGAAGGGCGACGGCCCACCGGTCGGGCGGCGCTTCCGGATCCGCCGCTGGGAATTCTGGCTCGTGGTCGTCCTGATCGCGGGCGCGCTGCTGGCCCATGCCATGCTTCCGAGGTACGTGCCCAACGGTGGCAACGCGGTCCTGGATCGCTGGACCGGGACGGTGTGCACGAGGAACGTCTGCTACCGCGGCGGCCGGAGGGTTCGCCCATGACCTTCGAAGCCCTGGAGCGCCTCGAGATGCTTCGCTTCGAGAACGTCAAGGGCGCGTTCATCCTCGTGGCCGTCCGGCGCGGCTCGACCCGCGTCGTGATCCCCGCCGCCTACTGGCCGCGCCTGGGCCGGCCGCGCAGCGAGGCGCGGTGCTCGCGGAGATCCGGCGTCAGCGGGAACGGCCCTGAGCAAGTGGACGCTGCCTGGAGGCTTGCCACCAGGGGGGAAACAGTAACGTTCACAGTAGCAGACGCGACCAGAAACCGGATGAATGCTGCTGTTGCTGAGCGCTGAAAAAAATCTCGGACGCCGCGTGAAATCAGCGCTCAACCGGCATTGACCGCCATCGGCTGCCGACCCGGTTTTTGTGTATTCTTGGCCTTACAAGCAGGAGGTCGGCGGTTCGAGCCCGTCAGCGCCCACTCGTCGCTCTCGATGGATCCTCGCCTCATTCAGTGTCCGAG
>CAZSTH010000185.1:0-2697 GCA_964609835.1 uncultured Thermoanaerobaculia bacterium | reverse complement strand
CGAGGGCCGAGGCGGACCGGATCGTCGGCCTTGCCCGGTCCGGCGGCTGGCCACCCCCGGTGGTGGACCGCTGGCCGCTGGAGCGGGTGCGGGCCGCGGCCGCAGGCTGACGGCCCGGCCCGATGCACGGACGGCCCGGAGTCGCGGCTCCGGGCCGTCCGCGTGGGCGCGCGATCCTCAGTCAGTGGCGTATCACGTCCCCGCTGCTGTTGCCGCTGTACGTGTTCCCCGAATCGGTGAGTGAGCCGCCGCTCTCCACCTCGATGCCCCACGTCTCGCTGTCGTGGATGTAGCTGTTGGTTACGGTCACCGTGCCGGTGCTCTGGACATAGACGTTGGCCCAGCCGTCCGCGCCGCCGTACCCGATCTCCGTGTAGTCCAGGACGTTGCTGGCGTTGGCGGCGACGATCTCGATGCCGTCCCAGTAGCCGGCCAGCGCCTGCTCGCCCAGAAAGGCGACGGTGTCGGATGCCGTACCGACGGCGTTCAGGGAGCCACCCGTCGCTACCCTGAGTCGGTGCGACTGTCCGAAAAGGAACCGGGCACCGGCCTCCACCGTGATGTCCGACTCGATGGTTGCGCTCCCGCTGAAGAAGAACGGGGCGTCGGTCTTCGGCCACGTCTGGCTGGTGGTCACCGTGCCGCCGAAGACGGTGATGTAGTCGTCGCCGTGGCCGCCGACGTACGTCGACGCGGCGTCCAGTTGGCCCATGACGCTGGTCGGGACGTTCATCGCCGTCAGCGTGTGACCGCTGAACGTATTCCTGGCGAAGCCGGCGAGGGAGCCGCCGTCCTCGACCTCGATGCCGTAGGTCGAGCTGGTCCGGATGAGGCTGTTCGTGACCTTCATGACACCGGTGCTGTGCACGTAGATGTCGGCCCACCCGTCGGCGCCGCCATTCGCGACCTCCGTGTACGTCAGCTCGTTGGCCACGTTCGCGCTCGCGACATCGATCCCGTCCCAGTGGCCCGCGGCGTCCTGCGTCCCGGTGAACCGTATGGTGTCGGACTCCGTGCCCACGGCCGCCAGGGAGCCCTCGCCGGAGACGATCAGACGGAGCCCTTGCTCGAACTCGAAGCGCGCCCCGGGCTCCACCGTCACGTCGCCCTCCACGGTGGGGTAGCCGGTGAAGCGGAACGGGACGTTCGTCTTCGGCCACGTCTGGCTGGTGGTCACCGAGCCGCCCCACACGTCGATGCGGTCGGCGCCCGAGCCGTAGTCGGAGGCGTTGTCGAGCTCGCCGATGACGTGGGTCCGGATGGTCAGGGAGGCGGTCGTATGATCATGAAACGTGTTCGCGGAGAAGCCCTCGAGGGACGCCCCTTCCTCCACCGTCACGCCGTACGTCGCGCTGGTGTGGATGCGGCTGTTCGTAACCGTCACGGCACCGCCGCTCTGGACGTACACGTTCGCATAAATGTCCGAGCCGCCGTGTCCCAGCTCCACATACGTCAGCTCATTGTTGGGACTGTTGCTCTCGATCTCGATGCCGTCCCAGTACCCGGCCTGGGCCTGGTCGCCCACGAACCGGATGGAGTCCGTGTCGGTGCCCACGGCCCGGAGCACGGCGCCACTCGCCACGATGAAGCGCAGGCCCTGCCCGAAGCGGAGCACCGCACCGGGGGCGATCTTCACCGAGTCCTCCAACGTGGTGTTGAGGGTGAACAGGTAGGGCGCCGCCGTCGCCGGCCAGTGCTGCGCCGTGGCGACGCTTCCACCGGACACCGCGATCTGGCTGCCCGCCCCGAACTCGGACGCGGCGTCGAGCTGCCCGATGAGGGCGGCCGGGATGTTCAGGGCGGCCATAACGTTGTCGGCGAAGGCGTTGCTGCTGAACCCGGCGAGGGAGGTGCCGCTTTCCGCCTCGATGCCGTAGGTCGCGCTGCTCCGCAGCGAGCTGTTCGTCACCTTCACCGCGCCGCCGCTCTGGACGTAGACGTCGGCCCAACCGTCGGCGCCGCCGTGGGCCACCACCACGTATGTGAGCTCGTTGTCCGGGTCGTTGCTCAACACCTCGATGCCGTCCCAGAAACCGGCCTGGGCCTGCTCGCCGACGAACCGGATGGAGTCGTCCTGGGCGCCCACCGCGATGAGCGAGCCGCCGGTCGCGACCCTCAAACGTGTCCCCTGGGCGAACCTCAACTCCGCGCCGGCCTCGATGGTCACCGCCGCCGACACGCTCAGGTTGCCGACCACGTGGTACGGCTGGCCCACGTTCCGCAACGTCGTGTCCGCCTCGATGCTCCCGCCCAGGCGCGTATCGTAGGTCACGGTCACCGACGCATCGTCCGTGGCCGTGTCCTCGCCGTCGGAGACCTCCAGCGTCAACGTGTAGTCGCCCGGCACGTCGGGAACGAAGCTGGCCGACGCGCTATTCGCATTGGTGATCGTCGCGCTGCTCGTGTCCGGCCGGACCGAGAACGACCACTGATAGGTCAGCGGGTCGCCGTCCGGGTCCGACCCGCTACCGTCGAGCTGCACCACCTCGCCCACGAACGCGTCCTGGTCCGGACCCGCATCCGCCGTCGGGGCCGTGTTGGGATCGGTGATCTCCCCGCACGCGCCCACCACGAGGGTGATGAACGCCATCGTACCGAGCTTCCGCACTGCGTCGTGCATGGCCTCGAGCTTCTCCTGGTTGGGACGAACTGCGATCGCTGCCCGCGGTTGTTCCTGGTTCTGCCCGCCTGTGGATG
>CAZSTH010000184.1:0-2732 GCA_964609835.1 uncultured Thermoanaerobaculia bacterium | reverse complement strand
CGACGACGAGGAGAATCTTCTTCAGATCAAGGGGTTGATTTCTTATAGAGGCACCGTTGCTACGACACGCCGACGCGGTGGCGCGGTTCTCGGCCGGCGATGAAGTCGCGGATGCTGCCGAGGGTGGTGTCCGCGATCTCGGCCAGTGCTTCACGGGTCAAGAACGCCTGGTGGCTGGTCACAATGACGTTCGGGAAGGTCATCAGCCGCGCCAGCAGGTCGTCCGCGATCACGTAGTCCGAGAGGTCCTCGAAGAAGTACTCGCTCTCCTCCTCGTAGACGTCGAGCCCGGCGGTTCCGATTTGGCCGGTCTTGAGCGCGTCGATCAGCGCTGCCGTGTCAACCAGTCCGCCGCGGCTGGTGTTGATCAGCATCGCGCCGCGTTTCATACGCGCGATGCGCTCGCGGTTCAGCAGGTGGTGGGTCGCCGGCGTCAGAGGTGCGTGCAGACTGACCACTTCGGACCGGTGGAGGAGGGTGTCGAGTTCGACCGCCTCCACTCCCGAAGCGGCTGCAGTCGGCGCATCGAGAGCCGGATCGCTGGCCAGCACCGTCATGCCGAAGCCGTGGAGGTTGGCGGCCAGCGCCCGTCCGATAGCGCCGAGACCGATGATCCCGGCGGTGCGCCCGTGAAGGTTGAATCCCACCAGGCCGGCGAGGCTGAAGTTTCCCTCTCGAACGCGGTTGTGGGCGCGGTGCAACTTGCGGTTGAGGGCCAGTATCAAGGCCATGGTGTGCTCGGCAACCGCCTCGGGCGAGTAGGCGGGAACCCGACTCACTTCGATGCCGAGGTGTTGCGCCGCGGCGAGGTCGACGTTGTTGACTCCCGAGCAGCGCATGGCGACCAGTCCCACACCGCCCGCCGCCAGCCGCTCGAGACTCGCTCGGCTCAGGTCGTCGTTGACGAAGGCGCAAACGGCTGGAAAGCCCTCAGCCAGCGCCGAGGTGGTCGGTGAGAGGCGGGCTTCCAGGTAGTGCAGCTCGAGGTCGTTGCCGGCGCGCGCATCGAGTGCCTCCCGATCATAGGGCTTGGCATCGAAGACCAGGATCGGCACCTGCTGTCGCTCGTCTTCGCCGGTGAGAGCAGCGATGCGCGCGGTTTTTTCGCGGACCTTGCGGCTGAGCACTGCCAGCAGACCGTCGCGCAACTCTGGCAAGCTGTCGAGCAGCTCGACAAAGCGGTCGCGAGGCACGGTCAGTACGACAGTCGGGCCGCGGGCTCGCAAGGTGGCCGACCTGGTCTTCTCCCGGACCATGCTGGTCAGGCCGCCCGATTCGCCCGGCAGCATGATCCGCAGCAGGGCGAGCCGATTGGCCATCCCCTTGAGGACCTCGAGGGTCCCGCTCTCGATCACGAACATGAACTCGCCAGGCTCGCCCTCGCGAAACAGGAACGCTCCGTGCGCCAGCTGCCGACGTTCCGCGATGGAGGCAAACGCGCGTACGGTGTCCGCTGATACGCCTTCGAGCAGCTCGGCATGCTGGCGCAGGAAGGTCTCGGTGGACGGCTTGGACATCATGTCGTGCAACGCCATTGGAGGCGACACTGTTCCCGGGAACTTCGTTGCCGTCGGCCGCTCGCTGTCGTAACCTCCGGACAGATGGGTCTGCTCGTCCTCTACGTGGTGCTTGCAATCGGCGTGTCATTCGTGTGCTCGATCATGGAGGCGGTGCTGCTGAGCGTAACGCCGGCCCATCTCGTTATTATGGAGCAGCAGGAGCAACGGACCGCATCCCCGCTGCGCAGACTGAAGGAGAACATCGAAGAACCGCTGGCCGCGATTCTGTCGCTGAACACGATTGCCCATACGGTCGGGGCGGCCGGTGCCGGCGCGCAGGCGGCACGGGTTTTCGGCGATGCCTGGCTGGGCCTCTTCTCGGCAGTCCTGACGCTCGCGATCCTGCTACTGAGTGAGATCGTTCCCAAGACCATCGGTGCGGTCTATTGGAAGCGGCTGGTCCCAACGGTCACCCGGCTGCTGATCTGGATGATGGTCCCGCTCCGGCCGCTGGTGTGGTTGAGCGGTCTCGCTAGCCGTTCAATCTCGTCGGAGCACGAGCCGGTCCACGTCAGCCGCGACGAGATCGGCGCGCTGGCCGACCTCGGGGCACGCCAGGGGGTGCTTGACGAGGGCGAGTCGCGCATCGTCAGAGCGCTGCTTCGTTTCCGCGAGCTGCGCGCGACCGACATCATGACGCCCCGCACCGTGGTCTTTGCGCTGCCCGCCGACCAATCCGTGGGGGAGGCCGTCGCAGCCCACGAGCTGTTGCGCTTCTCCCGCATCCCGATCCATGGAGGGTCTCTGGATGCCCTGGTCGGATTCGTTCTCAAGGATGAGGTGCTCGAGCAGGTCGCCCGGGGTCACACGGACGTTCCTCTTGGCGAACTCCGACGCGAACTCCAGTTCGTACCCGAGACCGCGCGGCTGCCGCAGCTGCTCGATCTTTTTCTGTCGTCGCGCGACCTCATCGCGGCGGTCATCGACGAGTTCGGGGGCATCGCTGGCGTCGTCACGCTCGAGGACGTAGTCGAGACGGTTCTCGATCTCGAGATCGTCGATGAGGTCGACGACGTGGAGGACCTGCGGGTGGCCGCCCGTCAGGACTGGGAGCGGCGCACCGGCCGCCATCACCGAGAGTAAAGTGAGGTGCCACGTTCACCATTGCACCATTGTTCCGAAACAATGGTGCAATGGTGAACGTGGAGGTCCTATAAATAAAAGACGACGCGA
>CAZSTH010000183.1:0-2891 GCA_964609835.1 uncultured Thermoanaerobaculia bacterium | reverse complement strand
GCCACACCTCGTTGCCGTCCCAGACCGGGCCGATGGCGTTGATGGCGACGCGCTTCTCGCGATCGGTCTTGGGAACGAAGGGATGAAGGATGCCGACCCCGAGGTCGAAGCCGTCGAGGATCGCGTATCCCATCAGCAACACGCCCTCGAGCCCGAACCAGATGACGGCCAGAGTCGCCCAGTCCATCACCGACCTCCTTCCACCTGTTCGCTGGCGTCATGGGCCACCCGCCCCGCGACCGCTTCCAGGAGACCGCCCGCGCCCCTCTCGGTTTCGTCGTCCACCGGTTCCGGCCCCTTGCCGATCTTGCGGTCCAGCACGTACAGCCATGCCAACAGCAGGAAGAAATAAACCAGACCGAAGCCGACCAGCGAGCCGAGCACCTGGGCCGCGGTCACCGACGTGCTGACGGCGTTCTCGGTGCGCAGTCCCACCCGCTCGTCGTACTCCACGAATCCATCCGGCCCCACGACCAGGTCGCCGTCGGAGGTCCACTCCACCGGCGGGTGGACGATCCACGGCTGACGGCCGACCTCGGCCGACACCCAACCGAGCTGGTTCGCGAGCAGCGGACCGAGGACCGCGAACACGAAAATCCACATCAGCCAGCGCTTCTCGTACAGGGAACCCCGCCAGTGCAGGAACGCCGCGAGCAGGGTCAGCAGGATGAAGAACATCCCGAGGCCGATCATGATGTGGTAGCTGGCATAGGGAATGAGGATCGGCGGCCGATCCTCGGGCCGAAAGCGGTCGAGGCCGACAACCGGTTCGTTGAAATCCCAATGGATCAGGAAGCTCAACCCCCCGGGCACCGCGACGTTGAATCGCATCCGCCCGGCGTCTCCATCGGGCCATCCGATCAGGCTGATGTCGCCGCGCCCGGTTTCGAAGTGGCCCTCGAAGGCCGCCAGCTTGGCCGGCTGGTACTCATAGACGTTGTTGGCCTGCGAGTGGCCCGACACCAGCGCCGCCAGCGACGCAATGGTGGCGAAGATCAGCGCGCCGGTGAAGGACCGCTTGGCGAACTCCTCGTGCTTCCTCTTGAGGAGGTACCAGGCGGAGATCGACATCACGAAGAAGGTGCCCATGATGAAGGCGCCGATCCACACGTGCACCAGCCGCTGCACGGTCGACGGGTTGAAGACCAGGGTCCAGAAGTCGACGATCTCGGCGCGCAGCACCGGTTCGCCGTCAATGAACAACGGCTGGCCGTCGCGCACCATCTGGACCACGTGGCTGCCGGCCGGCGTCTGCTGCCAGCTGTTGGCAACCACGATCCAGATCGAGGAGAAGATCGAGCCCAGGCAGACCATACAGGTGGCGAAGAGGTGCATCTTCGCCGACACGCGGTCCCAGCCGAAGACCAGCAGCGCCAGGAATCCCGACTCGAGGAAGAATGCGAAGATCCCCTCCGCCGCCAGCGCCGAGCCGAAGACGTCGCCGACGAAACGCGAGTAGGCGGCCCAGTTGGTGCCGAACTGGAACTCCATCACGATCCCCGACGCGACGCCGATGGCGAAGTTGAGGGCGAAGACACTGGTCCAGAACTTGGCGGCCTTTTCGAAGAGCGGGTCGCCGGTGCGAAGGTGCTGCGCCTCGAGGTAGACCATGACCACGCTGATGCCGATGGTCAATGGCGGAAAGATGTAGTGGAACGCGATCGTGAGGGCAAACTGCAGTCGCGACAAGAGGACGAGATCCATGACGAGACCTCCTGAGCTTTGGCCTGCGGAATAGCTGCCGTCCGCCATCCTACACCAGATCGGAATCGGCGATCCCAAGCTTGTTCAATCGGCCACACCGCGGTAGTGTGGCGGCCATGAAGATGATCACCACGTTCGCTGCTGTGACCCTCGCTCTCGCCCTCGCCGCTTCCGCCCAGGAGGCGCCGCTCGACGTCGCCGCGCCGCCCGACGATGCGGCCTGCACCGACAGCGGCCTGTGTTCGAAATTGCTCTCCGCCGGGGTCGGCGACCAGCACCCCGACGCCTGGGACGAGGTCACCGTCCACTACTCGGGATGGACCACCGACGGCAAGCTCTTCGACTCGTCGCTCGAGCGCGGCCAACCCGCGACATTTCCTCTCAACCGGGTCATCCCAGGCTGGACCGAGGGCCTGCAGCTGATGGTCGTCGGCGAGAAGCGCCGGCTGTGGATCCCGGTCGAGCTCGCATACAACAACCAGCCCGGGCGCCCGGCCGGGATGCTGGTCTTCGACGTCGAGCTGCTCGGCATCAACGACAAGGAGCCGCCGCCCCCGACGCCGGAAGCGCCGGAGGACGTGGCGGGGCCGCCGGAGAGCGCCGGCTGCACCGACAGCGGCCTGTGCTCCAGGGTGCTGCGCCAGGGCGTCGGCGACACCCGCCCCACCGCCGGCTCCACGGTCACGGTCCACTACTCCGGCTGGCTCACCGACGGCCGGCTCTTCGACTCGTCGGTGGTGCGCGGAGAGCCGGCCAGCTTCCCGCTCAACCGGGTCATCCCCGGTTGGACCGAAGGCGTCCAGTTGATGGTGGTCGGCGAAAAGCGCCGCTTCTGGATCCCCGAGGAGCTCGCCTACAAGGGCCAGCAGGGGGCCCCACCCGGCATGCTGGTCTTCGACGTCGAGCTGTTGGAGATCAAGTAGGCTCGAGGCTCGAGGCACGGTCCTTCGCCGTGGTGGTGTGGGCGTCTCGCCCGCACCTCACCACGCACCGACGTCCTCACGCGGGCCGGAGGCCCGCTCCACCAATGGCGGTGGCGGTGACGGTGGCGGTGGCGGTCGGCGGTGACGGTGGCGGTCGGCGGTGGCGGTCGCGGTCGCGGCCCCGGTCGCGGATCACGGTCGCGGTCAACGGTGACGGTGACGGTCGGCGGTGGCGGTCAGCGGTGGCGGTCGGCGGTCGCGGAT
>CAZSTH010000182.1:0-2953 GCA_964609835.1 uncultured Thermoanaerobaculia bacterium | reverse complement strand
GTTTCTTCGGTTCGGCCTCGTGGCCGTCCATCGGCGGCGGCGATCTTGGCGCCGTATGCACCAACCCGGCCAGGCAGCGGTGGCAGCAGGGGAGCCCGATTCCTGGCTTCACGCCTCCTCCGGGGCCGACCGCGACGCCGACCCCGACGCCGACGCCGCCGCCGGCACCGACGGCCACCCGGACCCCGACCCCGCCTCCGCCGACGCCGACCCCGACGCGCACCGCGACCAGGACCCCGACGCCGGTGCCGCCGACCGCTACCCTGACGCCGACCACTCCGCCGGCATCTACCCCGACGCCGATTTCCCCAACGGCCACGCCGACTGCGACGCCGATCCCGCCGACCGCTACCCCGACGCCGACCACTCCGCCGGCATCTACCCCGACGCCGATTTCCCCAACGGCCACGCCGACTGCGACGCCGATTCCGCCGACCGCCACTCCGACCGCGACACCGCCACCTGGTGCAACAGCGACCCCGACACCGCTGCCGAGCCCGACGGCGACGCAAACGCCCCCTCCGACGCCGGCACCGACGGCGACCCGCACGCCGGTCCCGACGCCGCAGCCCACGTCTACCCCTGCGCCGACGCCGACGCCCGGCGCGCCGACCGTCACACCGGCGCCGACCACTCCGCCGGCGGTCACGCCGACCAAGACGCCGACCCCGGCACCGCCGCACGCATCGCCGACCAGGACCCCAACGAGGACGCCGACACCGCAGCCGTTCGACCCGACGCCGACCCCGGTCCCGTCCGGCGGCGATCAGAGCGAAGCAACGACGGTGTCGATTCCGGTGGTTGCCCACCTCGACGGCGTGAACGGGACGTCGTGGCGCTCCGACGTGGCGGTGGCCAACCGGAATTCCATCTCCCAGCGCCTGCGCTTCACGTATCGGCCCGAGAACGGCAGCCCGATCCAGCGCGAGCGCTCGGTCAGTGCGTTCGGGACGGTGCTCCTGAATGACCTGGTGAAGAACTTCCTGCGAGGCGGGGACGGCAAGGGTCCGCTGCAGATCCAGGTGCTGACGGAGGGGACGGAGCCGCCGGCCGTGGCATCGCGCACCTATGCGCGCCGCAGCTTCGGCAATCTCGGCTCGGGGCTGACCTCGGATGTGCCGCTGAGCCGGGGTGCTTTCACGATGCCGGGACTCCTGCACGACATCGACTACCGCTCCAGCGTGGCCGTCATGGCCAGTCCGGACCAGAACGTGACGGCGATGTTCCAGCTGTACCGCGGTCTCGACGGCGGTGTCAGCGGTCAGGTGAAGCGCGTGATTCCCGCCGGCACCGTCGGCCAGTGGTCGGTCGACAAGCTCTTCCCGTCCGAGATGCGGCGCGGGCAGCCGATGACCGTCAAGGCCATCCTGATGCAGCCGGGCATCGCCTTCGCCTCGCTGGTCGACAACTCGTCCACCGACTCGGCCGTGTTCCTCGGCAAAGAGCCGTCGAAATCGTGGCTCGTGCCGGTGGTCGCTCACGTTCCGGGCAAGAAGGGGACCCACTGGAGCTCGTCGGCGACGATCTGGAACTCGTCCTCGTCGGTGGCCGAGATCGAGCTCGAGTTCCTACCCGAGAACAGCGACAACTCCGACGGCGGCATGGTGGCGGCGCCGTTCTTGATTGGCGGCTACGACACCTACTGTCTCGAGGACGTGCTGCTCGAACGATTCGGCATCGAGAACGGCAAGGGCACGCTGGTCGTCCGATCCACGACCCCGATCACCGTCACGTCGAGGGTCTCCACGCCTCGTCCTGCCGGCGGCACGTCGGGCAACGGCGTGCGGACCGTGCACCTTGCGGATTTCGTCGACGGCGGCGAGGCGCTGCTGCCCGGCGTGCGCATGCGTTCCGGTTTCCGCACCAACGTCGGCGTGGTCACGGGCAACGCCTGGGCGACCATGGAGTTCAGGCTCCGCGACTCCGACGGCATCCTGCTGGCGCAGAAAATCGTTGAGGTGCCCCCGAGAACATTGAAGCAGTGGTCGCTCGAAGGGCTGTTCGGCGGGAACGTGCCGAAGCCCGATCCGGTGGGCTCGCTGGTGGTGGCCAGCGCCACCGAGTTCTACGCCTACCTCACGGTGATCGACGGTTCCTCACAGGATCCGCTGTTCACGATGTTGAAGTAGGCCGCTGAAGACCGGCGGACGAGGCGGGGTGCCCTCCCGCCTCGATTCGCCGGGGCTCTCCTGCCCGCGGATCCCAGCGGCGATTCGCTCCCTGAATGGCGGCGGCGCGGCTCGCCGCGGTGGGTTCGCAGCCCCCGGCCCCGAGCCCACGACGACCCCGCGACCTCAGCGGCGCCCGCGCCGTCGCGGCAGTGCCCGGTTCGCAGAACGGCCCGTCGAAAGAGCCGCTGCGGCGGCTCGAAACCGCCGCCCCGGGTGCCCCGATGATGCCGCGAAAACCCGCCGACAACTCGCGCTCTAATGTTGAGAATAGGTCGCAGTGGCTGTTGTGACTGTGGTCACGGCAGCCGAAATCGAAGGGACCTACACTCGCCTCACTGATGTCAGACCGCACCTCGAGGGTGGCACGGCATCGGGATGGAGGGCGCCTCGGAGCGATCGGGATCGAGCGGCACGAACCGGCGACCCGCCTCGGAGAGCCGCATGATCTGAGGTCCGTTTCAGGTGCGTCACAACATGAAACCGGTGGCCTTTTTCGGAACAGAAATGAGGTCTCGAGGGAAAGGTCCGGCCGCGACGACGGATGGAGGGCACCATGCAATCGACGACGGCTCGTTTTGGTACAAGGATCGAACAGAATCGGCTCGGCTTCCAGCACCTGGCTGCGCTCCTCGCGATGGCTGCGTCGGTCGCCTGGCCGAGTATGGCGGTCGCGACGACGCCGAGCTGGGACCCGGGCATCCCTGGCGGGATTCCGAACGTCCCGACCGTCAACAACGTGATGGACTTCGGTGCGGTCGCCGACGGCGTGACTGACGACTCAG
>CAZSTH010000181.1:0-3177 GCA_964609835.1 uncultured Thermoanaerobaculia bacterium | reverse complement strand
AGCGGTGGCGGTGGCCGTGACGGTCAGCGGTCGCGGCCCCGGTCACGGTCCACGGTCGAGGTCCACGGTCAGCGCTCGCGGCCACGGTCCCGGCCCCGGTCGCGGATCGCGGTCGCGGTCGCGGATCGCGGACGCGGTCGACGGTCTGCCGTGGCGGTGGCGGTGGCGGTCCGCGGTGGCGGTCGGCGGTGGCGGTCCTCGGTAGCGGTGATCGGTGACGGTGATCGGTGGCGGTCGCAATCGCGGTCGCGGCCCCGGTCGCGGATCGCGGATCGCGGACGCGGTCGACGGTCCACGGACGCGGTCGGCGGTGGCGGTGGCGGATCACGTCTTCGGCGCCCCGCTGCCAGGCTCAGTCGAGCGGGTGGATGAGCACCGCGTCGCTGGTGAACAGGGGCACCAGCACCACGCCGAGGTCGGCGTCGTAATCGATGTCGGCGGGCGCCTCGAGATCGGCCACCACGGTCGTCACACTGCCGTCGATGTCGACGGCGTAGACGGCGCCGCCCTCCCACGACGACACCAGCAGGCGGCCATCCGGCGTTTCCGCCACGCCGTCGAGCCCACCGCTGGGCAGCGCGGCGAGGTCGCGGCGGCTGCCGTCCTCGTCCAGGGTGTAGACGACGTTGGAACCGTAGGTCACGACCACGAGACCGTCGCGGGCGATGCTGTCGAGGACGCCGTTCGGCCGCTGCAGCTGATCACCGGCCGCCACCGTCACCACCTCGCCCTCCGGGCTGATGGCGTGCACCGCCGCGGAGCCCGTGTCTTCGGCACCGCCGGGGCCGAAGGCGATGCCGGAGTCAGAGACCACCAGCCAGCCATCGCGGCCCGCCGCGACGTCGTTGACGAAGGTGGCGCCGGAGATCTCGATCTCGCCCTTGGGCGCGCCGCTTTCGCGGTCGAAGGCACGTACGTGGGTGATGTCCGCCACGTAGAGGGTGTCGCCGATGATGGCCATGCCCTTGGGAGCGTTGAGGGTCACGCCCTCGGTGGTGCCATCGATCCACTTCTCCTGCTCGACAATGCCAGCGCGGTCGAGCCAGGAGATGTAGCCGTTGCCGTCCACGGCAACCGGCGAGCCGTTGATGTTCGCAACCAGGTAACGGTCGCCGGCCGGATCATGGAGGATCGACTCGGGGGTCGAGAACCCTGAATTTTCGATCACGATGGTCGCTCTGGGCGCCGGCTCCGGGGCGGCCGGATCCTCCGACGGCTCCGGCGGTGGCACCTGGCCGCAGCCGGCCGCGAGGACGATACAGGCGCATATCGCGAGACGGACTATGCTGCGAGTCATGGGAACCTCCCTGCGGCCGAGGTGATGGCCACCGCATGTGGCCACCGCGCGCCGTTTCGATCGCGAGTTATGGCCACACTAGCAGGTGGAAAGGGCCGGGGAAACCCCGCCCGGGATCCCACCGCGTGACACCGGGCCCGCGAGCACCGACAACACTGACACGTACCGGAAGAAAGTTGCCGAGGGTATGATTCCCTCCATCGACGAAAGACGGCGACCGCGCGGGGAGCAGCGAGTGATGAACACGATTCCCGATAGGCAGGGCAGCCACGACTTTGTCATCGGGCTGCCCCGCGGCAGCGACATTCGGGTCACAGGCAACGTGGTGGTGGAACCGCTGGGCGTCGACGGCACGGTGGCGTACAACGGCCTGGTCCTCGAGTACACCTGGCCCGAGATCGAGGACCGCTTCAACTTCGACCTCGCCAGCGGCAGCGTCGAGGGCCGTTTCAACTACGCCGCGGCGCTCGACGAGGATGGCCTCAGCGCACGGATTGAGAGCGCCGATCTCGAGCTCAACGAACTGGTGCTCGAAATGCGGTCGGACGACACGCGGGTGCTCGAGCTGCCCTCGGTGGTGGTAGCCGGCGGCTCCGTGCGGTGGCCGGAGGCGGTGAGCTGCTGGGCACCGACCGGGTGTCGGCCGTCAAGGCCGAGCACTCCACGTCGCTAGCGAAGGGCGAGAGCGAGGAGACCGCAGCGCCGGTGCTCGATGAGACTGCCTACTACCGCGATCTTCGAGCAGCGCTGGTGGGCGCGCAGCAGGTCGAGGCAGCGGCGGTGGAGGCCCTCGGCCCAGCGCGTGCAGCAGCGATTCGCAATGCCCTCGTGAGCGAGCACGGCATCGCCGCGGCACGGGTTCAGTTGCTCGACGCCGCCGCGGTGGAGGATCCCTCGGGCGACGAGTGGGTGCGCTGCCGGTTGGACGTGGCGGCGGAGTGATAGCACCCACCCACCCGATATTGGAAGTTGGATGTCGGATGGCCTGAGATCAACCTCGCACCAGCGGGCTGTGTGGGCAGATCCAATGTCCAATATCGAACACCCAATATCTGTCGATATCAGAATCGTCACGTGAGCTTCATGCGAGTAATCTATACTGCATCTCATGTCGAAGCGACTGCCGTACTCCGTCGGCGAGGAGATCGCCAACAGCATCACCCACGGTGTGGGTTGGCTGCTGAGCGTCGCGGGGTTCGGCATCCTGATGACCTTTGCGGCGCTCAGCGGCGGCGCTCTGCGAGTAGCGTCGTGCGCGATCTTCGGCACCACGATGGTGCTGCTCTACGCCGCCTCCACCCTCTACCACGCGTTGCCCTACGAGCGCGCCAAGCGCGTCTTCCGGGTTCTCGACCACTCGGCCATTTTCCTCCTCATCGCCGGCACCTACACGCCGCTGTCGCTGGTGGCGCTCGGCGGCGGCTGGGGGTGGACGCTGTTCGGCAGTGTCTGGCTGCTGGCGGCGGTGGGGGTGCTCCTCAACACCCTCGCCCACGGCCGCTGGCGGTGGCTGTCGATCAGCCTCTACCTGGCCATGGGCTGGCTGGTGGTGGTAGCCATTCAACCGCTGGTGGCGGCTCTCGACGGCCGCGAGCTGGCGCTCGTGGTGGCCGGCGGCCTGCTCTACACTGGCGGCCTGGCCTTCTACGCCTGGAAACGGCTGCCCTACGGCCACGCCGTGTGGCACCTCTTCGTGCTCGCAGGCAGTGTCCTGCACTACCTGGCGGTGCTCTTTGCCGTTGGGATGACGGCGTAGCTTCGCGCGGTTCTCGGTTTTCAACTGTCAATTTTCAACGGCCCGCCCGCCCTCCCGTTGTCTCGTGGGGTAGCCCGCATATCTCACCGGGTTTCGTCGCGAGGTCGCCGAGGTGCTGTGCCCG
>CAZSTH010000180.1:0-3289 GCA_964609835.1 uncultured Thermoanaerobaculia bacterium | reverse complement strand
CAGATGACCTTCGGTTTCTCGCGCGACGACATCGGCGGCTTCCTGCCGGACTACCTCGACCGCAACATCCTGCCGGTTGATCCCTTCCAGGTGCTCGACCGCGACTCGGTGGGCGTGCTCGTTCAGCAGGGCATCGAGAAGGGCCGCGCCACCCGCTCCGATCTCAAGGTCGGAATCTGCGGCGAGCACGGCGGCGAGCCTTCGAGCGTCGAGTTCTGCCACATGGTCGGCATGGACTACGTCAGCTGCTCACCGTTCCGGGTGCCGATCGCGCGGTTGGCGGCGGCGCAGGCGCAGATCAACCACCCCCGAAGATGACGACCCGCGGGCGTCGATCGAGGCAGCTCAGTTCCGCGAGCCGAACCGGTACTCGAGATTGGCCAGCGCGGCCTTGCGGTCGCCCACCGAGCCCTCCAGCCGCAACCGCCAGTGCTTGCTGAGGCCGGCGGCCATGCCGAGCTGGTAGTTCCAGGGCTGGGCCTGCTCGAGCTCGACGTAGTAGGGCACGGTCCCCAGGAACGGCACCGTCCACTCTCCTACGTGCGTCTCCTCGGCGTTCTGGTACATGGCCCCGACCCACACCGCGGCCCCCTTGAAGGTGAGGCCGATCTTCGGGGTCAGGACCTGTCCGGTCACCGACGAAGTGCGGACGTCGAGATCGGTCTCGGTGATCTGGTAGGTGACGGTCGAGAACCACCCCCTGCCTCCGACCGCGAGCGTCACACCACCTCCGTACATCAGGCCGGAGTAGTCGATTCGAATGTCGTTGAGCACAATCGGGAGTCCGAGGTCCACCTGAGTGAGATCGACCGTGGTCGTACCGTCGATGTGGCCGCCCAGGACGAAGATGTTGAAGAAGCGCGCGAGCCAGTAGTCGAGCTTGAGATGCATGCTGGTGGTTGTGTTGTCGATCTGGATCCCCTCCGCCGTGCCGATGTCGATCCCGGCCAGCGGCACCTCCAGGGTTTTGATGTCGTAGGGCTGGTTCTGGTTGTAGACGCTCACGGCGAGGCCCCACGGCATCGGCAGACGGTGACCCGGCTCGGCCACCGCGCGGTCGTCGGCCCAAGCAGCGCGGGGTGCGGTCACGAAGAAAAGAGCGGCCACCAACAGAATGGATCGCAGGCCTCGTTGCAAGGGACCCTCCTCTCGTTCCTCCGCCGGAATGACCCGGCTCGCCTCGGATCCGGCGGTCGGTGTCCTGTCGATCGAGCCGCCGTCAGTGTAGCCGATCTCGACAGCGGCCGGCATGGCGCCGAGGGCGTGCTCGTCGTCCCGGCCGAGGCCGGAATTCGGCCGGGCGGTGAAGTGGGTGGGATATGCAGGTTAGAATGCTGCCTCGAGGTGATCGTGGAGGCAACCGGCATCAAAGGACTGCTCGTGATCGTGTCGTCGCCTTCGGGCGGCGGCAAGACGACCCTGATTCGTGAGACCATCAGCCGCCTCGCCGACCTCGGCGTGACCGGGCACTTTTCCGTTTCCCACACCACGCGACCACCCAGATCAGGCGAGGACGACGGCGTTGACTACCACTTCGTGGGCCGCGACGAGTTCGATCGAATGGTCCACCGCGGAGACTTTCTCGAGTGGGCGGAGTACGCCGGGCACCGCTACGGGACCTCGCAGCGGGCCGTGGAGGAGCAGCTGAGTGCCGGCCATGACGTCTTCCTCGACATCGAGGTTCAAGGGGCGAACCAGGTCAAGACCCGGATCCCCGACGTGGTCAAGGTCTTCGTCTACCCGCCTTCGTACGAGGTGCTCGAGCTGCGCCTCCGCGAGCGGCGTCAGGATCAGCCCGACGCGATCAAACGACGACTGCAGTGGGCCGTGCGCGAGTTTCAGGTCGCGGGTGAGTTCGATTATGCTATCATCAACGACCGGCTTGATGAGGCGGTGTCCGCCCTGCTCGGCATCTGTGTCGCCGAGCACCACCGATCGCCGCGAATAAAACCGCGCCTGGACGCCATCACGACGGCTTTCCAGGACTCGCTCGACAAGGACCTCTCGAAATGACCCAGCTTCCCGAAGAGTTCGATTCCGTGTATCGGTACATCGTGGTCGTCGCTCAACGCGCCGAGCAGTTGATCAACGGCGCCAAGCCGCGGCGGGACAGTCGCCGCTCGAAGCCGACCTTGCGCGCGCGCGACGAGGTGGACGCGGGCAACGTTCAGTGGCGCATCCTCACTCAGGAGGAGCTGGACGCTCATCGCCAGGCCCTCGTCGAGCAGTTCCGCGCCGAGGTCGACGCCGCCAGCGAGGCGCAACCCTCGGAGCCGATTCCCGACGTCCTGCCGACCGGCGAGACCCCGGCGGCGGTGGAGGTCGAGGATGGGGAGCGGGACGACGAGCTCGAACGCCTGCAGCGGCTGCTGGGCATGACCAGAGCGACCTCCTCGACAGCTGATGACGCGGACGAGGAGCTCGACGACGAGGACGGCGACGACGAGGACGGCGACGACGACGATGGCGACGGGGGCAAGGATCAGGATGATCTCATCGACCTCGAGGAGGACGGAGACTGACCCGCCGCTCCCCGGAATCCGCCGCCGAACCCACCCCACGGGGGCGGGACCTGTTCAACTACCTGGAGGACATCGGCTGGTCCCGACCGGTTGTCTCGCGGCCGCCCGCCGACGAGAGCGCGCCTCCGTTGCAAACACCACCGCGGTCCGGGGCGCTCGAGGCGCTCGCGGCACGGGCCGCCGGGTGCCGCGAGTGTCAGCTCTGTGAGCGGCGTACGACGGTAGTCTTCGGTGATGGGAATCCGACGGCGCGGGTGCTTTTCATCGGCGAGGGTCCCGGTGCCGAGGAGGACAAGACCGGACGGCCGTTCGTCGGCCAGGCCGGCCAGGTCCTCGACGGGATGATCCGCGCCATGGGGCTCGAGCGCTCGCGTGTCTACATCACCAACATCGTCAAGTGCAGGCCGCCGGGCAACCGTGATCCGAAGGAGGAGGAGGTGGCGGCGTGCTCGGCCTTTCTCGATCGCCAGATCGAGCTCATCGGGCCGGAGGTGATCGTGGCGCTCGGCAAGCCGGCCACGCACCGGCTGACGGGATCCAGGAAGCCGATCGGTGCGCTCCGCGGGCGCTGGCATTCGTACCGCAACATCCCCCTGATGCCGGTCTTCCACCCCGCGTTCATGCTGCGCAACCCGCAGGCGAAACGGGAGGCGTGGCACGATCTCAAGCTGATCATGAGACGGCTGGCGAGCACCTCCGACAGCTAACCCGGATATCTCACCGGGTTTCGTCGCGAGGTCGCCGAGGTGCTGTGCCCGGTTGGGTTT
>CAZSTH010000179.1:0-3537 GCA_964609835.1 uncultured Thermoanaerobaculia bacterium | reverse complement strand
GCTGTGCCCGGTTGGGTTTTCGATTCGACGGGCGCGCAGGCGTACTCGACAGTACCTCGAGCACCCGGAGATGAGAAAGCACCGCCGGGTGCGGTGCATCGGCGGCCGCAGCAGGAAGTTGGTGAGATATCCGGGCTAGAGCGGCAGCACCAGGCGGCCGAGGGTGAGGACGACGATGGTGGTCACGACGGCGCCCGCGAGATTGAGCCACAGGCCCTCGCGCGCCAGGTCGCGGGCCGACACCCGCCCCGAGCCGATGACGATGGCGTTGGGCGGCGTCGCCACCGGCAGCATGAAGGCGCACGACGCCGACACCGTCGCCGGCACCATCAGCAGGTAGGGGTGCACTCCGAGCACGCTGCCGAGGGCCGCCATCACCGGCATCAGCAGGGTGGCCGTGGCGGTGTTCGAGGTCAGCTCGGTGGCGCTGGTGGTGAACGCGCAGAGCGCGAAGATCATCAGCGGCACGGGCAGCGCTCCGACGTTCTCGAGGCGGCCCGCCAGCCAACCGTCGACCCCCGCCGCGCGTACGCTGTCCGCGATCGCGAAGCCGCCGCCGAAGAGCAGCAGCACGCCCCACGGTACGCCGTGGCGGATCTGCTCCCAGGTCAACAACGCCCGATTCTCTCCGCCCCCTGCGGGCACCAGCGTGCACAGCACGGCCGCCGCCACCGCGGGCACCGCGTCGGTGATCATCGTCGGATCCGGGATCACGCCCCAGCGGGCCAGCAGCTCGCTCCACCCGGGTATCGTGACCGCGCCGAAGTCGAAGCCCGCGCGGCTGATCCACGCCGCGGCAGTGCACGCGAACAGCACCGCCACCCTGCGCTCAGCCGGGTTCATCCGGCCGAGCGCCTCGCGCTCGGCCCGAAAACCGCCGTCATCGCCATGCTCCCGGGCCAGGCCGCGCCCGAGCTGCAGCGCCACCACCGGCAGGAAGAGGATCACGAACGGCACGCCGAACAGCATCCAGCCGCCGAACGAGAACGGCTCGAGGTCGGGCAGCAGGTTCGGGGCCATGCCGGCGAGCACCAGGTTGGGAGGCGTTCCGACCAGGGTACCGATGCCGCCGATGGAGGCGCCGTAAGCGACCGCCAGCATCAGGCGGGTCGGCGCCTCGGGGCACTCCATCCTCGCCGCGACCCCGCCGGCGATCGGCAGCATCATCAGCGTCGTCGCGGTGTTCGAGAGCCACATCGACAGCAGAGCGGTGGCCACCAGGAACCCCCACACCAGGCGCCGCGGCGAGGCCCCGATCGCGTCGAGGATGGAGAGCGCAAGCCGTCGATGGAGACCGCTCTTCTCGACTGCCAGCGCGAGCACGAACCCGCCGAAAAAGAGGAAGATGATCTGATTGGAGTAGTTGGGCGCGACGGCGCCGGCGGCGCGCGCACCCAACAGTGGGAACATGACGAGCGGCAGCAGCGCCGTCACCGCCAGCGGCACCGCCTCGGTCACCCACCACACGGCCATCCACAGCACAACCGCCACGACCCGCTTGCCGTCGGACCCGAGGTCGCCTCCAGAGCTCAGCATGATCAGCAGGAAGATCAGCGGCCCGACCGCACGTCCGATCACAGCGGCGGGGGCCACGCGCCGGCGTCCCTCAGCCACGATCCTCCACCGGTGGCCACCACCGGTAGACGTCGAGGTCGAGCGTGCCGCTGGCCCGGAACCCGACACCCTCCTCCTCGAGCAGGGAGCGCTGCAGACCCTTCGGAAAATCCGGAAGCCGGTCAGTGGAGCAGCCACCCGAGGCGTTGACCACGCGCTGCCACGGCGTTCCGTCCGGACAGCGATGCAGCATCCAACCCACCGCCCTCGGCGACAGGCGGCCGGCGAGCAGGGTCGAGATCTGGCCGTAGGTCATCACCCGGCCGCGAGGAATCCGCCGCACCAGCTCCAGCACCTGCTGCTGCGCATTGAGGCGCTCGCCCTCGATATCGCCGTGGACTCGTTTGGGCGGCATGGGCCCACCCTAGCACCACCTCGTGATCCGGCCGCTTTGAAGTTCGCCTGCCGGCCCGAAGAATCACGGAGACAACGCAGAGAAGTTTCTCTGTGCGAACCTCTGTGAACCCCATGTCTCTGTGGTTATCGGATGTTGCGATGACACGGGCGACGCGAGCCGGCATGGTCAGAGGGTCGACAGCGGGTCGACGTCGACCACGCGGCGGACCCCCGACGGCACTGCGACCGCCTCGATGCGCTCCAGGACATCGCGCAGCAGCTCCCGGTTGGCGGCGGAGACCAGGAGCTGCCAGCGCCACAGCGATCGGATGCGCTCGAGGGGCGCCGGCGCCGGCCCGCGCAGCCGCACTCGATCGGGAAACGGCGCGGCTGCTCGCGCCCCCTCCTCGGCAGCGCCGCGGCTGAGGTTCTCGCGGTCGGACTCGTAACGAACCAACCCGAGCCGCATGGTCGGGGGATAGGCGAAGCTGCGGCGGTAGACCATCTCCTCGGCGAGGAAGGTCGCGGTGTCGTGCCGGCATGCGAATCGGACCGCCGGGTGATCGGGATAGTAGGTCTGAATGACCACTCGGCCCGGGCGGTCGCCGCGACCGGCCCTGCCCGCGACCTGCGTCAGCAGCTGGAAGGTCCTTTCCCCGGCTCGGAAGTCGGGCAGCCCGAGCATGGCGTCGGCCGAAATGACCCCGGTCAGGGTGACATTCGGGAAGTGATGGCCCTTGGCCACCATCTGGGTGCCGATCAGAACCTGCACCGAGCCGGCGGCGAACGCGCCGAGGGTCTCCTCGAGGCCGGAGCGGCGGCGCACGGTGTCGCGGTCGAGGATCGCCGATCTCACATCGGGAAGGAAGGAACGAAGGTGGTGGGCCACCTTCTCGGTGCCGGCACCGACCGCATCCAACAACGACCCGTCGCAGGACGGGCAGCGGGACGCCAGCTGCCGACGGTGGCCGCAGTAGTGACATCGGAGGTCACCGGAGCGCCGGTGCACCACCAGCGACACCGAGCACTGGGGACACTCGATTCGGTGGCCGCACTCCCGGCACAGGAGCACCGGTGCCCACCCGCGCCGCTGCATCAACAGGATCGCCTGCTCACCGCGGCCCGTGGTCTCCTCGAGCAGTTCCCGCAGCCTGCGTGAGAACAACGTCCTCCCCTGCTCTCCCGGCTCCGGCGGCTCCGCCCGCAGGTCCACCAGCTCGACCGCAGGGAGCGTGCCGCCGGCGACCCTGTGCCGCAGGCGCAGGCGCTGCGCGAGGCCGCGCTCGACCAGCGCCGCGGCCTCCATCGACGGCGTCGCCGAGCACAACATCACCGGCACCTCGAGGCGGCGGGCAACCACGAGCGCGAGGTCGCGGGCGTTGTAGCGGGGCGACTCCTGCTGCTTGTAGGCCGCATCGTGCTCCTCGTCGACCACGATCAGGCCGAGGTCGGCGAGCGGCGCGAACAGCGCCGACCTCGGCCCCACCACGACCCGCGCCTCACCACCGCGGATCCGCTTCCACTCGCGCCAGCGGTCGCCGTCGGACATGGCCGAGTGGAGGACCGCCGCGCGTCCTTTGAACCGTC
>CAZSTH010000178.1:0-3588 GCA_964609835.1 uncultured Thermoanaerobaculia bacterium | reverse complement strand
CGAAGCGCGCGCCAAGGCGTCTGCGACCCGAGCCCGGACAGCGGCCGCCATCAACGAACGTGCGGGACTGTTCCGCGACGAAGTGTCCGCTCTGGCCCTGGCGAAATGGCAAGCTCGATGGGCGAAGCTAAGATCATCAACCCGCCGGCCACGGCCGGCATGGACAAAGGAGAATGCAAGCATGATCAACTTCGACGACACCAGCGTGGACGACAGGACCCCGGAACAGAGGGCCGCCGCCGATGCGGTGGCAGCGCTGGGCAACGCCCGAGCGCGAGCCGTGATCAACGCCGGCCGGCGAGGCGAGGGGCTGCCCTCGAGCTGGCCCGCCAACCTGCGGGCCCCGGTGCCCAAGGGCGCCAAGCTGGCGCGTACCGAGCGCAGGCAGGTGGTGCTGACCACGACCGTCGAGATCAACATGTTCGAGGCATTCGCGGTCCAGCGCCGGCAGCGGTCGGTTGAGGTGTGGCGCACCGTCTCACAGCGCGCGGCCGGCGAGTTGCCGGACGGAATCATCGGCTCCCGGGCCGCGGCATCCCTCGTCGATGGCGGTGGGATCTGTGACGGGCTGAGCTGGAACTTCCTGGAGGCGCTGCCCTCCGGCGTCGAGTGGGTGCGGCTGGGCAAGGCCGGCGCCACGCGGATTCCTCTTGCCAACGTCTGGGCCGAGATCGAGGCGTTTTTGGCCCGGCGTCACGACCTGGTGGACCCTGAGGTGCTCGACGAGATCGCCGGGGATCCCGATCCCGAGGCCGAGCGTGGCGGTGCCGGCATGGACTCGCTCCGCCAAGCGGCGGTTGACTTGGTGGCGGAGCATCTGCGCTCTATGGATGCTCGGGCGCTGTCCGGCTGGCTGGGCGAGGTGGCCGCGGCCAAGGTCATCCCTGGGTTCAGCAAGCTCGATAGCCGGAGTCCATTCGCGCTCGACATGCTCCGCGACGACCTCCGGCGCAGCATCCGACGAATCGAGCCGTCGCTCATCCGCCGCCTGCTCCACGAGCTCGGCGTCCTCTCGAGCCCTCCGATCGAGGTGGTGGACGACGAGCCCGAGGGCGACGAGTAGCCAATGCCACGTCGCTGCACTGTTTGCACCCACGACCTCCGCGACGAGGTGGACCGGGCCCTCGTCGCGGGCGAGCCTTTCCGGTCCATAGCGGCCCGTTTCGGACTATCGAAGACGGCGCTGATCCGCCACAAGCGGAGTCACATTCCCGCTTGTTTGACGCTCGCCCACGAGGCCGCGGAGGTGTGCCGGGCCGATGATCTGCTCGGCCAGGTGGCCGCGCTCCGTGACCGGGCGATCAACATTCTCGACTGTGCGGAATCGGCCGGCGAGCTCGATGTTGCGCTCCGAGCGATCCGGGAGACTCGGTCCTGTCTCGAGGTGCTGGCCCGTCTGCTCGGCGAGCTCCGGGACTCTCCCACGATCAACGTGCTGTTCATGCCCGAGTGGCTCGAGGTGCAGGCGGTCGTCGTCGGTGCGCTCGAGCAACACCCCGAGGCCCGGCGGGCGGTCGTGGATGCCCTGGGGAGGCTCGGTGCAGGCCGCCGCTGACCTCGCCCGCGCCCTCGCGCTCGCCCTCGACCCTGTGGCGGTCTTCGAGGCGGGGGTCGGTTCGCCGGACGCCTGGCAGGCCGACGTTCTCTCGTCGCAGGCGCCGCGGATGCTCCTCAACTGCTCGCGGCAGTCCGGCAAGTCGACCACGGTCGCGGCGCTCGCCATTCATGAGGCCGTCTACCGCCCTCCCGCCCTGGTCCTGATGCTCTCGCGGGCTCAAGACCAAAGCTCCGAGCTGTACCGGAAGGCCCGGCTGGTGTTCAACGCCCTCGGCCGCCCCGTCCCCGTGGTCGGGGAGAGCGCCCGGCGGCTCGAGCTGGCGAACGGCTCGAGGATCGTCTCGCTGCCGGGGACCGAGGCGACGGTCCGCTCCTACTCCGGCGTCCGCCTGCTGCTGATCGACGAGGCGTCGCGGGTGCCCGATGACCTGTACTACGCCGTCCGGCCGATGATTGCCGTCAGTGGTGGCCGCCTGGTCGCGCTCTCAACTCCGTTCGGCCGGCGCGGGTGGTGGTGGGAGGCGTGGGAAAAGGGCGGCGACGAGTGGGCGCGGGTGTGCGTGCCCGCCGAGCTGTGCGCTCGCATCCCCCCGGACTTCCTGGAGGCCGAGAAACGGGCGATGCCCGGCTGGCGATTCCGGCAGGAGTACGGATGCAGCTTCGAGGCTGCTGTCGACCAGGTGTTCGCCGACGAGTTCATCAACCGGGCGTTCGATGCCAGCGTTCGCCCGATCTTCGACCCGGAGGCCATGCCGTGGAACACCTAGAGGGTACCTTCGTGATGGGGTGCGACCTCGGCCAGTCGCAGGACCATACCGCAGTCTCGATCGTCCAGCTTCTGGGGCCGAGTCGGCAGGCCGAGCACCGGCTCGTGTACTTCGAGCGGTTCGAGTTGGGGCGCTCGTACACCGAGCTCATCGACCGGGTTCAGCACCTTCTCGGGAAGGTGCGGCTGGTCGTCGGCTACATGGACCACAGAGGGCGCGCTCGCCATCGTGCGATCGCCAAGTGTGAGCTGGTGGTCGATGCGACGGGCGTCGGCACGGCCGTTACCGATGAGATGGACCGCCGCGGGCTCGACCCGATTCGGATCACAATTCACGGCGGCGAGCAGGTGACGCACTCGGGCCGGTCGTGGAGGGTACCGAAGTATCATCTCGCTGACGTGCTCGCGGTCCTATTGGAGCAAGGGCGTCTGAAGATCACGCCCGCCCTCCGGGACCGGGACGCGCTCGATCGGGAGTTTCGCGCGTTCCGACGAACGGTCAAGCGCGAGACCGGGCGCGAGTCGCTCGAGGCTGAGCGGGGCGAGCATGACGACATGGTGCTGGCGACCGCAATCGCCTGCTGGTACGCCGAGCGGGTGCACGGCTTCAACTTCAAGGCTGCCTCGGTGCCCTGGTGACCCTCAGATGACGGATCAAGCGCCCGCTCGCAACCCTCGACGTGCCGTCACTTGCCCGGCCGCGATCCCAGAGGACCCCCGGGCGGCGCGATGACCCGGGCCGACGGCCGCGGCGACCTGGTCGCGGGACCGTGCCTCCCGTTGTGGGACTTTTTCCACATCGGGCGTTTGGTCTCCACGCTTCAGCGTCGCAAGCTGCCTCTTCCGCGCCTCTGCGGCGGAGTACGGCCGAGTTTTTCTGAAACGGGCAAGTATGGAACTGCCAAAACTGACAAAACCCCCCCGGAGTCGAGTTCTGTCAGTTTTGGCAGTTCGAAAGTAGGCCATTCTGAAAAAACACGAGGGGTAATCAACCCTCACGACCGCTCTACCTGGCCGCCCTACCTGGTGCGGCTCGAACGACGGAGCCGGGAGGCCTTCGGGCCCGAGGCGGCCCGTCGGCAGGTGACCGCCGAGCTGGCGTTCGCGGCCGTGGGTAGTGCTCCCACACGTCCCGCGCCATCCGCGCGATCCTAGGCGATCCTGGAGTGTTTTTCAGTTCCAACTTTCGAGACATCCTGACCCAACCATTCACGCACAATAGGCGCGGCCGACGACGTAGGCGATAGCTTGCTCTCCGGCGCGTG
>CAZSTH010000177.1:0-3590 GCA_964609835.1 uncultured Thermoanaerobaculia bacterium | reverse complement strand
GCGGTGGCCGTGGCGGTCAACGGTGAACGGTCGCGGCCCCGGTCGCGGATCGCGGTCGCGGACGCGGACGCGGTCCACGGTCGCGGTGGCGGTGGCGGTCAGCGGTGGCGGTGACGGTGACGGTGACGGTGACGGTGGCGGTCGCGGATCGCGGTCGCAGACCACGGTCACGGTGGCGGTCGCGGATCGCGGTCCCGGTCCCGGTCGCGGTTTACGGTCGCGGTCGCGGACGCGGTCGCGGTCGCGGTCAGCGGTGGCGGTGACGGTGGCGGCCCCGGTCGCGGTCGCGGTCGCGGTCGCGGTCCCGGTCGCGGTCAGCGATGGCGGTCGCGGGTCACGGCCCCGGATCACGGTCGCGGTCCGGGCTCAGCCACCAGCCGGGCGGGCCCGCGCAGCACCCGCGCGGGCAGCGTCAGTACCGAGTGCAGGATCTTGAAGACCGCATCGACCGCGATGCCGAACAGGCGGAACGGCAGCAGCAGCAACCACACGATCGGGTAGAGCACCAACGCCAGCAGCGCCAGCGGCCAGCAGACCACCAGCAGGATCAACCACAGCAGAAAGGTCAACATCGAGTCCTCCATACACGACTACGAAGCACGCCGCCCGGTTGTTCCCTGGCGGTGGCCACCACGGCCTCGACTTGCCGAGCCCTCGACCGCGATCACCTCCGCTCGTGCGCTCACGGCGAGTTCAGTCAACGTAGACGACGGGCACCAGCTCATCCGAGCCCGGGTCCCAGCGTACGAGCGCACCGCCCTGGTCGATGGCCAACCTCGACGATCCCGGCCCGCCCCGGTACCAGAGGTCCACGCCCGCGCCCGCGGCCCGCCAGGGGAACCAGGGGAGTGTCCGCCGCACCGGTGTACCGATGACCCGCCGCTCGCCGCTGTCAATCTGAAGCAGCTCGAAGCGCCGCCCCTGCGAGCGGTCGGCCGGATCCACCAGCCTCGACAGCGCCACCCAGCCGGGCAGCGGCTCGCCGCCTATCAGGAGGTCCCAGGCGTCGCCCAACGGATGCTCGATCCGCCGCTCGCCGGAGGCGTCCTCGACGACCAGCGTCGCGCGGCGATCGTCGTCGATCGACAACGCCACGAGCCGGCCGTCGCTGAGGAAGCGAGTAACGCGTGGGTCCGCCAGCCGGCGCACCAGCGCTCCGGTTGACACCCGGTGGAGGCTCTGCCGCCAGCTCGAGTCCGCTTCAAATTCGGTGGACACGATCAGGTGCTCGACGCCGGGATCGACCACGATCCACGATCTCCCGGTGAGCCCGTCGATAGAGCTGGTGGCCGCGACCCGGCCGCTCACCAGGTCGATCTCCGCGATTCGAAGCGCGGAGACGCCGGACACATCATCGCGGGCTATGAGATGCATCCGGTCTCCCGACGTGAAAAACAGGGCCGCCCGCTGCAGCGATTGGGGCAGCCGCACCGCTCGCACCGAGCGCTGGTCGGCGAGGGTGTAGATCGTCAGCGTCCCGTTATCGAGGACCGCGGTGCGACGACCGTCATCGTCGAGGACGAAGACCGCATCGGGGCCGACCGCAATACTGGTCGGGCGGGCCGACGGCTCCTGCTTCGAGAGATCTGCCCACCACAGGGGACGCGGACGATCTCCCAGGTCGCCGCCCCTCCAGACCACCGAGCTGCCGTCGGCCGAGAAGACCACCTGATCGTCATCGAAGCGAGATCCTCCCGGAACGGAGAGCCAACGGTCTCCAGCCGTAGCGAACAGACAGCGACGCCGCACGTCGAGCCGGGAGTGAGTGCCCCCGTAGAGCTCCACCCAGCTGCCGTCGGGGGCGGTCGATACCACCTCCACGCGATCGAAGTCCGACGGCTCGAAGCCCCTCAGCCACGCCCCGAAGAGGCCGATTCCCGCGAGCAGAGCTCCGGACGTCGTCCACAGAGCGAGCGACAGCGCGCGATGCGTCCGCCGCAGGTCCGTGCGCCCCGACATCAGCCCGACCGCGCCGCCGCAGGCGAGAGCGGCCAACGCGGCCGCCACCAGCAGGGCGGCGACCACAAACATCGCCTGCACCGCCGCCATCAGCAGGAACGGGGTGACGATCATCCAGACCGCGACTGCCGCCACCACCACCGCGGCGAGGTCGAGGACCAGCAAACCGGTTCGGGCACGGACCATGATGCCGGCGGCGTGTGCCGCCAGCAGCAGGATCATGGGCGCAGGGATCAACGCCAGCGCCCCCATCACCGCGACCTCGCGCTCGAGCAGGACGCCGTCGCCGCCGAGAAGGGCCGGCGCGAGCACCACCAACTCACAGCCGAGCACAAGGATCGCCGCTGCCAGCGTTCGGCCCCACCACAGCGACCAGCCGCTCAGCGGGCGGGAGAAAAAATACCCGAGGCGGCCCGCCGCAAGGTCGCTCCCGAAAAGCGTGGCGCCGAGGCCGATGGCCAGGCTCCAACCGATAGCGACGGCGAGGGACGAAGATGCCACCATCCAGACATCGGCCCGTCCGTAACCGCCGGCGCCGGGCAGGAAGGGCGCCAGTCCCGCGATCGCGGCGGCGGCGCCCGCCACCACCCACAGCTGGCGCCGCGCCGACAGCTCGCGCCGAACGACCGCGGCGGTGCTCATGGAGTGTCCTCGGTGTCGCCGCAGAGGGCGATGAAGATGTCCTCGAGCGACAACGAATCCACGCGCTTGACCTCGACCGGGGCCTGCTCGCGGAAGCGCCCGAATCCGACCTCGGAGTACCCGCCGACCACCGCCTCGCCGGTGTCACCCAGCATCTCCACCTGCAGCGGTTCGAGGTGGATCAGCGCCCGGCGGATCTGCTCGCTCGCGACACTGGAGTTGTTGGTCCAGGTCAGCCGACAGAAACGCGCCTTCAGTGCATCCATGGACTCGTCGACACGGAGTCGGCTGCGGTCCAAAATCCCGACCCGGTCGGCAATGCCCTCGATGCCGCCGAGGTCATGCGAGGTCAAGAACACCGTGGTGCCGCGGTCGGCGAGATCGCCGACCAGCTCCTCGAAGAGCGCACGGCGGGCGACTGCATCGAGGCCGAGGGTCGGGTCATCGAGCACCAGCAGCCGCGGCCTGCCGGCGAGAGCGAGTGCGAGGGCCAGCTGCCGCTGCTGGCCCTTGGAGAGCCGGTTGAAGCGGCGCTGCCTCGGGATCCGGAAGCCTTCCAGCCTCGAAAAGAAATCGGACGGCCGCCAGTGCGGAGTCACGCGGGCGACGAAGCGCGCGACGCGTTCGGCGGTGTCGTCGGGTGGAATGTCCGGGTTCTCAGGAACCACGCCGACCCTTTCCATGGCGCTCCGGCGGCCCCGCCAGGCATCGACGCCGAAGAGTCGCGCCGAGCCGGCGTTCGCCCGCCGCTGCCCCAACATGCAGCGAACGGTCGAGGACTTGCCCGAGCCGTTGCGACCCAACAAGGCATACACGGTCCTTGGCGTCACCTCGAGGCTGAGCCTGTTGACGGCTATCAGGCGGCCATAGCGAACGGTCAGACGATCGAGCTTCACCGCGCAGGTTTCACCCATTATCCATCTCCCAGCCGCCCTCTAGCCCGCATATCTCACCAGCTTCCTGCTGCGGCCGCCGATGCACCGCACCCG
>CAZSTH010000176.1:0-3597 GCA_964609835.1 uncultured Thermoanaerobaculia bacterium | reverse complement strand
GTTCCTGGAATCACGCTGATCGATAGATGCGGAACTCGGTGCCAGGCACCTTTTCGACGACTACCGACGCCTGCGCCCTTGGCGCCGTTCGGCGTCCCCGTCCTTAGGAGGCTCTATAAGAAGTCAAGCGAATATTCGTAGTCGTCGTGGCTGTGAGGCTGTGGGAAAGATATCCGATCGAGATGATCAGCAAGCCGGCAGCTATCTCAACCCAAGGCCGAATAGGCTCGTGACGGTCGAGGGCGGGGCAATCGACGCCCGGATGATCTGCCACCACCAACCCAGTTCTCGCAACTTCAGCTTTCGGACACCGGGTGCCGTCACCCGCCGATGAACGGCGGGCGACGCCCGGTATGCAGTGATTCAGAGCTCGAAGCGGTCCAGCATCATCACTTTGTGCCACGCCGCGACGAAGTCCTCGACGAACTTGCGGCTCGCGTCGCTCGAGGCGTAGACCTCGGCGACGGCGCGGAGCTGCGAGTTCGAGCCGAAGACGAGATCCACCGACGTGGCGGTGTACTTCAGCTCGCCGGTCTCGCGATCGTGACCCTCGAAATGATAGTCGCCCTGGTCGGACTTCTGCCACACCGTGTCCATGCTCAGCAGGTTGACGAACCACTCGTTGGTCAGCAAGCCGGTCTGCGAGGTGAGGACTCCGTCACTCGAGCCGCCGAAGTTGGCACCAAGTGTCCGCATGCCACCCACCAGGGCGGTCATTTCGGGTGCCGTCAGCGTGAGCTGGTTGGCGCGGTCGACAAGCTCCACCTCAGGACGGCGGAAATGCTCCTCGCCGACGTAGTTGCGGAAACCGTCGGTCATCGGACGGAGGAAGGCGAAGGAAGCCTCGTCGGTCATCTCCGCGGTGGCGTCGGTGCGACCCGGAGTGAAGGGCACGTCGACGGGAAAGCCGGCCTTGATCGCCGCGGACTCGACCGCCGCGCAGCCGCCCAGAACGATCAGATCGGCCATCGAGACCTTTTTGCCGCCGGTCTGCGCCTCGTTGAAGTTCGCCTGGATGGTTTCGAGCGTGCCGAGGACCTTCGCGAGCCGCTCGGGCTGGTTGACCTCCCAGTCCTTCTGCGGGGCGAGCCGGAGGCGGGCACCATTGGCGCCACCGCGCTTGTCGCTATCGCGGTATGTGGCCGCGGATGCCCAGGCGGTCGAGACCAGCTCTGAGACGGACAGACCCGAATCGAGGATCTGCTTCTTGAGCGCAGCGATGTCGCCATCGTCGATCAACTCGTGATCGACGGGCGGAACCGGGTCCTGCCACAGCTGGGGCTCGGGGACCTCGGGGCCGAGCAACAAGACGTGGGGCCCCATGTCGCGGTGGGTCAGCTTGAACCAGGCGCGCGCGAACGCGTCGTTGAACTCGTCAGGGTTTTCGTGGAAGCGCCTTGAGATCTCGAGGTAGGCTGGATCCTTGATCAGTGCGATGTCGGTGGTGAGCATCATCGGCTTGTTCATCTTGCCTTCGATGTGCGCGTCCGGCACGTTGGCCGGGCCCGAGGGCGTCCACTGCCAGGCACCGGCCGGGCTCTTGGTCAGCTCCCACTCGCGATTGAACAAGTTCTGGAAGTAACCCTGCGACCACGTGACCGGGGTCGCTGTCCAGGCGCCCTCGAGACCGCTGGTGATGGTGTCGGCGCCCTTGCCGCTGCCATAGCTGCTCTTCCAGCCGAGTCCCTGCTCCTCGAGCGGGGCCGCCTCGGGCTCGGGACCGACGTGGCTCGCCGGGCCGGCGCCGTGCACCTTGCCAAGCGTGTGGCCGCCGGCGATGAGGGCGACGGTCTCCTCGTCGTTCATCGCCATGCGGGCGAAGGTTGTGCGGATGTCTTTGGCGGCTGCCAGCGGATCCGGCTTGCCGTTCGGGCCTTCGGGGTTGACGTAGATCAGCCCCATCTGCACTGCGGCCAGCGGGTTGGCGAGATCGCGGTCGCCGGAGTAGCGGGCGTCGGCCAGCCACTCACCTTCGGGACCCCAGAAAATGTCCTCCTGCGGCTCCCACACGTCCGCGCGGCCGCCGCCGAAACCGAAGGTCTGCAGCCCCGCGTTTTCGAGGGCGACGTTGCCGGCCAGGATCATGAGGTCGGCCCAGGAGATCTTCTGGCCATACTTCTGCTTCACCGGCCACAGCAGGCGCCGGGCCTTGTCGAGGTTGGCGTTGTCGGGCCAGCTGTTGGTCGGGGCGAACCGCTGCTCACCGTCGGACGCGCCGCCGCGCCCGTCGGTGGTGCGGTAGGTCCCGGCGCTGTGCCAGGCCATGCGGATGAAGAAGGGCCCGTAGTTCCCCCAATCCGCCGGCCACCAGTCCTGCGAGTCGGTCAGAGCCTCGTTGATGTCCTTTTTGAGGGCCTGAAGGTCGAGCTTGGCGAACTCCTCGGCGTAGTTAAAGTCCGGACCCAGCGGATCGCTCTTCTCGGAGTTCTGCCGAAGGATCTCCAGATTGAGCTGATTCGGCCACCAATCCCGGGTGGTCATGGCGCGGCCGGTCATCTTGTGCCCCTGGTCTTCGCCCATTTTCGGATCGTCATAGCCGGGCGAGTCCTGGGCCACGGCCAGCGGCGCAACGAGAAGGACTGCGGCGCCCAACACGATGCTGCAAACAATGCGGTTTCTGATACTCATGATTTCCTCCGTTCGTTGGGTGTTGTTGGTTGCGATTCTTCGCTTCGACTGGAGCACGCGCGACACACGCCCTCCGCTTCGACGTGCGTCGTCTCGACGAGCCCGATTGCGGCCACCGTTTCCGGGAGCTGCAGCTCGTCGAACGCGTCGCTATAAAAGTCCCTGATCATCCCGCACCGCCGGCATACGAAGTGGTGGTGTCGACTGAGGTTCGCATCGAATCGGGCGCGTTCGCGGGGTGGGCCGAGCGTCGTGATCAGACCGAGGTCGGTAAGCATCCACAAGGTCCGATAGACCGTATCCAGCGAAATCGTCGGCATCCGTTGGCGGACACCTCGCCAGACGGCTCCCGCATCCGGGTGTCGGCCGCTCTCAGCGACGTGGCGGAAGATCTCCATGCGCTGATGCGTGATCTTGACGCCGGCACTCCGGCAGACCTCCTCGAAGCGCGTCATGCGGCGTTCGGTTTCCCTGATGTCAGTCGTCACAGGCCGGTCCCTAAATAAGAATGTATTACGATTCAAGAATGATACATCTTTTGAGCCGGTTGTCAATGGTGATCCGCGCACAAAGACACCGCAGTCGCCGCATGACGCGAGGCGCTCGTGGCGGGGCCGGCCGGCTGGCCGTGGAGAGGCCACAGCTCCTGACATCACCCTTTACCACGTGCAACATCGACGTCCGGATGGGACGCGGAGGCCAGCACGAGACGGAGATTCGTTCCCGGGACAACAGTGGGTGTCTCGTTGAGACTGCGGCAGAGGTCGGCGACCGCCCTGGTTCGGTGGGGAGACGACTGCGGCGCGAGGACCACCCTGAGCTCGGCGTCCGTGATCTCAAGATCCGCTCGCGATGACAGTGCTGCGGCGACGAGGGACCGCCCCTCGTCCTCCGTGCGGGCGTAGTGGGGCGCGTTAAGGTGCCAGGCACCGAGTTCCGTATTTGTTAGACTGGCGCCGGAGTCTTTCA
>CAZSTH010000175.1:0-3841 GCA_964609835.1 uncultured Thermoanaerobaculia bacterium | reverse complement strand
AGGCCACCGTGGCATCGATAGCGGCGGCGCCGTCGTCGAGCGAGCGCACCGCGAAACGCACGTCGCGGATGATCTGCTGCTTGAGCGCGTTGAGTTGCGCGTCGGCACGGTCGTAGCGGTAGCGGTCGGCGGCCAGCTGCTCTTTCGCACGGTGGTTGCCGACAGGGATCGAAAAGTTGAGGCCGAGCGTCCAGCGCGGGAAGTCGAAGTCGAAGACCTGCCCGGCGGCATCCGACCAGCCCTCGCGGATCTTGACCGGCTCGCCGGTCTCGGGGTCCTCCAACGTTGACTCGCCGCTGATGCCGCTCCACCCGTAGCTGCCGGTGAGGTCGAGGGTCGGCAGGGCGAGGTTCCTCGACACCCTGATGTTGTGCCCGAGCCGTTCCATCTCCAGCTCCTGGCGGAGGATCGCCGGCCGGCGCTCGAGCGCGGTGTCGATGGACTCCTCGAGCTTCGGCAGGAACGGGTCCATCTCGTAGCTGTCGGTGGTGGTGATCCGGACGTTCCACTCGTGCAGGCGGTCGAAGCCGAGCAGCGCCTTGAGGTTGTCCTCGGCATTGGAGGCCGCATTGCGCGCGTAGATCAGCTCCTGATCGCGGATCGCGACCGTCGCCTCGGACTGCACCATGTCGATCGGCGCCGAGGTCCCAACATCGACCCGCTGGTTGGTCTCCTCCAGGAGCTGCTCGGCGAGCGCCAGCGACTGCTGGGCCACGTCGACCGCCTCGCGGGTCGCCACCAGCTCCCAGTACGCCTGCTCGACGTCGGTGAGGAGCTGAATCAGCTGGACCTCGAACCCGATCGCGGTCTGGGCACGGAGATTCTCGGCGATGATGATCTGGGAGCGGTTGACGATGGTGCCGAAGCCGTTGAGCAGCGGCTGGGAGAGCGTCAGGTCGAGGGATGCGTCCCAGCGGGGGTTGAGGAAGAAGAACTCGGAGTTGGTCTCGCCGCGAAACGAATTCCACCGGCCCCCGATCGCGGTGCCCGAGGGCAGCAGCTGCTCGACGCCGAGGACGAAGCGCGTACTCCGGTTTTCGGCCACATTGGCGCCCTCGAGGACGGTCGAGGTGGGTGCCCGCGTGAAGTCGCCGCTGACGGAAGCGAAGAGGACGGGATCGAAGATGCCCCCGGAGCCCCGCAGGTTGGCGTCGGCGATGGCGAGATCGTAGCGGCCGACGTTGAGGTTGAGGTTCCTCGACAGCGCCAGCTGGTAGGCACCGACGAGATCGAGCTCGAGCACGCCTCGGGGGGCAGCGGGCAGGGCGCCGATTTCGCCGGGCAGCGGGGAGATCTCGAGGTCCTCGGCAGCGACACCCAGACAGGCCAGGAAAGCCACAATCGCCAGACAGAGATTTCGCAGTTTCACGTTGGATCCTCCTTCGCTTCCCGTACGTTCTACGCACCGGCTTTCGAAAAGGTTCACGGCCCCGAGCCCGGGGTCACGAGAAGAACGCTCCGCGCGGCAGACACTTACACATTCCGGATCTTACTCTTCATCAGGTAGACCTGGAAGGCGAGGCTGACCTTCGCCGCGAGCCGTTTGAGCTCCGCCATCGGGAGGCCGCCGACCCCGTGCTCGAGATTGTCGAAGTAGAGAAGGCACACCGTCCTGTCCCGCATCCTGACGGGCAGGATAAGGCATTCGCTGGGTGCCGCTCCACCGAGGCCCGCCACCAGTCGCGTGTTGTGCTCCATCTCGGGCAGTGGCCCGAGCCAGAAGTCGGCCCCCTGCAGCAGGCCGAGAAAGACCGACGGCTCGTCGGCCGGGATGGTGATGCCTCGTACGTCGTGCGACCGCACCCCATCGCCCTCGCCCCGCCAGCCGAGGATCTGGTTCGACCGCACCACCAGCATCATCCGCCGGCGGAACAGCGGTGCGCAGTGGCCGAGCACGGCGTCGGCGATGTCCTCCCGCATCTCGGCGTTCTGAAGCGCGCGCGCGGTGGCGGCCAGCCGGTCTTCCGGACCGAGGTCGGCATCCGGCGGCCGGTATCCGGACAAATCCGCGCCCGTCTCCAGACCCGGCGGCCCTTCCCCGGCCTGTGCCCGCAGGGATGGAAAGAGGCTGAGGTCCTCCTGGCTGAGATCCAGCGGCTCGGCGTGCTGCGGGCGTCGCCGGCGCAGGGCGTGGGGCACATGCTGTGCCGACTCCACCTCCTTGCGAGGCGCCGCGGTCTCGCGACGGACCTCGCGTACCCCCGGTCGTGGGCGCGGGCCCCCCTGCTCGAGGCGGCTGATCAGGGCCTGAGAATGGCCGGGGAGGAGGAGATCGTAGAGCCGCGACAGCGCCTCGATCAGTCGTACCTCGAGGGTGACGTAGGCCGTCACCATGTAGCCCGTTACCAGCGACAGCTCGTCCTCCACCAGCAGGTCGCTCGGATCGAGCATGGCCACCGCCAGGGTCCTGCCCTCGAGCCGGAACGGCGCCACCCGCAGCCGCACCGCCATCCGCGCCGGCAGGGTCCTCGCCAACGACGGGCCGATGGTCCGCAGCTCGACCCTGGAGACGGTGCGGGTGTTGTGGAAGCGGCCGAGCGCCTCGAGCAGCGGGGCCTCCGCGATCAGGCCGAGGTCGAGCAGCACCGTGTCGAGGCGGGCAGTGGTGGAGTCGTGGACCTCCATCGCCCGCCGCAGCCCGTCACGCTGCAGCAGCCCGTGTTCGAGCAACCATGCGCCGAAGTCCTTGTCGCGTCTCATGGGAACAGCCCCGAAATCCGGGAGAGGATAGCAGAGAGGCGCTGGTGCTGTTGCCGAACCCGAGATCCGCGATGGCAGGCGGGGATGGGAACGGGATCGGGAACGGCTAGGATGTGGCGGTGTACGCCCGCGTCGCCATCCCCCGCAGCGCACCCGACGCTCTGACCTACGCGGTGCCCGGCGAGCTGGAACCGTTCGTGGTGCCAGGGGTGCGGGTGAGGGTGCCGCTGCGCGCGAGAAAGTCCACCGGGATCGTGGTGGCGGTGGAGGACGCGACCGATCTCGACCCCTCGGTCGTCCGCGAGGTGGCCGAGGTTCTCGATCCCGAGCCCCTGCTCCCGCAGTACCTCTTCGAACTCGCACTCTTCGTTTCCGACTATTACCGCTGCCCGCTCGGCGACACGCTGGCCGCGGTTCTGCCGGTAGGGCTGCTGAGGGCGGATGGGGAGACCGTGCGCCTGACCACGAGAGGCGCCGGCACCGACAGCGAGACCCTGCCGCCCACCCAGGGCCGGCTCCTCGCCGAGCTCCAGCAGGCGGGCAGGCTCGGCGTTCCGGCCCTGCTCGGCCGCGCCGGCGCGGGCGGAAGGGGACCGCTCGAGGCGCTCCGCGATGCCGGCCTCGTCAGCGTCGGTCGCACGCGCCGCGACCGCCCTCCTGACGCCGACGTCACCGCCGTGCGACTGCCCGAGCGCAGCCTGGACGAGCTCCTCGAGCGCTGCCGCCGCGCACCGCGGCGCCGCGAGGTCATCGAGTGGCTCGCCGATCGGGGCCGTCCCGTGTTGGCCGGCGAGGTGGTAGCGGCGGTCGGCTGCTCGTCGTCGACGGTTCGCGCCATGGTCCAGGCCGGGCTGCTCGACAGCTTCCGCCAGGCGGCGCCGCGGCGCCCGCGCTGGGCGCTGCAGTCGAACGGCGGGGAATTCACGCTCACCGACGACCAGCGGGCAGCGGTGGACCACGTCGTCGAAGCGGTCGCATCCGGCGGCTTCACTCCGGTGCTGCTGGACGGCGTCACCGGTTCTGGCAAGACCGAGGTCTACCTGCGCTGCCTCGAAAAGGTGCTCGCGGCTGGAAGGAGCGGGCTGGTCCTGGTGCCGGAGATCGGGCTCACCCCGGCAGCCTCCGGCGCGGTCGGGCGACG
>CAZSTH010000174.1:0-4025 GCA_964609835.1 uncultured Thermoanaerobaculia bacterium | reverse complement strand
CACCCCCTCCACCCAACCTACCACAACTGCGTAACTCCGTACCCGGCACCGATGCTCTCACCGCGGCGGTCGGGAACAACCCCGGCTTCGCAACAACACCTCACCGCGCCGGTTGCGGCCGTGACGATCTCAAGGTTGGCGGCGACCACCGGTCGGCCGAGGTGACGGGAGTTCGTCCACGACCTCGATGACGAGGGGCCCGACATCCGTGGCGCCCCAGACGTCGGTCGCCGCTACCTGTATGACATGGGTGCCGAGGTCGTCCGGACCAGGCCGCCACCGCAGGCGGCCGCTCTCGGAATCGAGTCGAGCCCCGTCCGGCAGGTTCGCCGCCGAGAAGTCGATGTCGTCACCGCCGGGGCTGTCGGCCGTGATGACGAGGTCGACCATCCGCTGCGCCGTCACCTGGAGAGGCGCCGGCGGGAGTGCGAGGACGGGAGGCACGCTGTTCGAAACGGCCACCCGATCCCAGAAGTCGCAGCGTGCGCTGCGCAGGGCGTAGCTCACCGCCGGCGCCGGACCGATGCCCATGAAGGGGTCGAGAGCCGGGTCGTACTCCGTCCAGCTTGGGTGCCAGGCCACATCGGGCGAGCCGGTCGCGGCGAGCCCGGTCCAGGCGTCGAGCATCAACCGCTCGACCGCGAGGTCGTCGGCATCAGCGTCGATGCCGCCGGCGGCGAAATGCTGGAACAAGAACAGCAGCTCGCTGGTGTGATACGCGCCGTCGCCAAGGCGCAGCTCAGACGACATGGTGTGCTCGAACCAGTAACGGTAGACCGGTGCGGACTGATTCTCCGCCACCCAGGCCGCGGTCCGGCGGGTCGTGCAGGTCAGGTTCTTGTCGGTGTTGATCGCCTCAACGGCCTCGGCCGCCGAATCGAACTCCGCAAGAGGGTACTGGGCGAGCACCTGGCTTCCGAGCCCCGGCCCGAAGAGCGCGATCACCGTGGCCTCGTAGTCGTTGTCGTGAATGTCCGTGAAACGGTGAGCGTACTCGTCCGAGTTGCAGCCGATGAGGAACGGGACACGCGCGTGCTCGCCCCGATTGATGACATTGTACGGCTGGTCGGGGAGCACGAAGCCGTCGACATGGGGTCCGAAACGCATGACGCCGAGACCGACAGGCTGGGCCGCATCGGCGGTGACGAAGGCGGCAGGGTCGATCGCCCGCAGGCGCTCGAGGAGACCGGGCTCGCTACCCGTGAAGCCAAGCTCGGCGAGCAGGGCGTCGGTGTAACCGTCGATCTCGGCGCGGGTGCGGACCGAAACCACGCCGCTGTGCATGGCCGCCGTTTGGAAGAGGCCTCGTGAGAGCGGGCTCGTCAGGTGCACCGAGGTGTTGCGGGCGCCGCCGGATTGTCCGAAGAGCAGCACGCGGTGGCGGTCCCCGCCGAAGGCTTCGATGTTGCGCTCGACCCACCGGAGGGCGGCGATCTGGTCCAGGATGCCGTAGTTTCCAGATGTCCCGGAGCCGCCGACGGCGGTGCTCTCTGCGTCCAGGGCGGGCATTGTCAGATAGCCTAGGGGCCCGAGGCGGTAATTCATGGTCACTACCACGACCCGACCGTCGACCGCGAGCCGGGCGCCGTCGTACAGCCCGGCGCCGTCGCTGAGCTCGAGGATCGAGTCGATGGACTCCGACGACGCCCCCGACATGTTGCCGCCGCCGTGGACGAAGACCAGCACCGGCAGAAGGTCGCCAAGGTCCCGGTCGGCCGGCGTCCAGACGTTGAGGGTCAGGCAGTCCTCGTCGCCGATAACGGTCGGGTTGCCGCCGACCCGGCTCGCCAGGGTCTGAGGGGCCGGGCTGCCGAAGTAGACCGCATCGCGAACACCGTGCCAGGGCGCCGCCGGCTGAGGCGGCCGCCAGCGGTTGTCCCCGGTCGGCGGTGCGGCGTAAGGGATGCCGCGGAAGGAGCTCGCGCCGTCGATCTCGATCCCGCGCAACCGCCCGCCTTCAACTTCCACCAGGGGGCGCGGCGGGCCTGCAACGGAGATGCCGGTGCGCGATCCCCACAGCTGGTACGCCCCACCGGCACCGTGGTCGCGGTCGATGACGCTGTAGTAAACGAAGACCTCGTCGGTACCGACGAAGGTCTCCGGGTCGGACCGGTAGACCCCGGCGGCACCGTCGTCACACCGCCGCGCGAACTCGGGGCTGCCGTCGGCCCCTTCCTCGATGCCGATGATCCAGACCTCCCCTTCGGTCGCCACGGTGCCGCTGTGGTTGGGTTGGTCCTTCACCACCAGGCTCAAGTGGGAGCGGCCGCCGACCACAAGGGGCTCCGGCGAGCCGAGGTAGTCCTGGCCGGATCCGGCCGGCACCTCCAGGGTCGCGATCCGGGTCCATGTCGGGCCCCCGAGGTCGCGCAGGATCGCGATGCGAGTGGCGTCCATCACCGTCGCCACCAGCAGCTCGCCCCCGAGCTCCGGGGCACGCCAGGCATTGGGGTCGTCGTGGACCGAGCCGTCGTCGGTGACCAGCCGCGTCGTGCCCAGGTCGGCGTCGAGCAGATTGACTCGGCCGAGCTCGTCTCGGTAGAGCACGAAGCGGCCGTCTCTCGACCAGCGCGCCGGGGTGCGGCCGAAGATGTCCTCGTCGATCTCGATGACATCCCGCTCGTCTTCGGGGTCGTTCTCGGAGTACCACGCAATGGTCCCGTCCGACCAGGCGCCGCGGATGCCGAGGATCCTCGTGCCGGTCCGGGTCAGCGACTTCGTCGCGAGCTGGGTCTGGTGGGGCTCCCCGGCGGTCATCGGCTCGATACGGAAGCCGTCGTCGGTCGGCTCGGACCGCCAGATCTGGGGCGCGCCCCCGGGAGGCTCGGCCTTGGCGTAGATCAGGCTCCACCCCGACGCATCGACGCCGAACTCGGGACCGCTCCAGGTCACCGCGATCGGGTAGGCGTCGGTGTCGATCAGCTGGTCCTTGCCGTCGGTCGACACGAACAGCCCGGTTTCGGGGTCCAGATCGGCGAGCCAGATCTTGCCTCCGCCGGTCTGGAAAACCAGCTTGGCGCCAACCTGGAGGATCTCCGGATCGACGTAGCTCTCATCGGCCGGGCTCATTCTCGTGGGCTCGGCATCAAAGTCCGTCGATGCGCCCACGGCGGCAGGGGCGATCAGCTGCAGCCCCAGCACGACCAGGGCCGTCGCCTGCGAGACGGTGCACAGGGCGGGGCGCAGCGCCGGGATTGAGGGGGGTCGGTGCGCGGCCATCACCCGGTTGTGACGCCCAATCAACCATCGGGTTGACAGCGACCGCGCCCAGAGATTGGTCTCGCAGTTTCGCTTCCTGAGTCCTCGCATGGCTGACCTCGAGCAACTGGCCCGTTTTCTCGATGAGCCCTTCATCCAGCTCGCGGTGATGGCAACCGTGATTTTAGCGTCTTCGCTCACGGCTTCAGCGCCTTGCCCGGCACGCGACACAATGACCGCCGGATCGTGTCTTTCCGCACGGACGCGCCCGAGCTCGATCTGTGTACCGGTATCGGGTGGAGCCGGGTTGACGACCGCCCGGTTCTACCCGATCCTCTCGTGACCTTCACGGTCTCCGAACATGGGCCGCCTATCTTGGCGCCTCGGAGGTGGCGATGATCACGACCTACAGCTGTGGACCCTTCACCGGGGGCGCGTATCGTGACGACGGTCGGGTCCGATATTTCCTCGACAACGGTGCAGCCTGCGGCGGCCGGGTGCTCATCCACGACGTCTCCGAGGGCGAGCTGCGCCAACTGATGAGTCTCGCGGAGCGCCTGCTGCTGTCCGAGCCCTGCGACGTGATCATTGACGAGGCGAAGTGCGGCTGACCTCGGCGATTTTTGCGCCGATCTGCTGGTCGTCCCCCAGCGGACCCGACTGGAAGCAGAACACATCGAGCTCCAGCTCCTCCTGGAGAAGGCGCCCCGTGGTCCCTGTGCCGAAGAGCCGATGCGAGGCCAGGGTGCCCCGGTTGTACTTCGCCCACTCCAGGGGATAGGAATTTGCTTTCCCACACGATCGAGCGTACCACGCCTGCCGAACCC
>CAZSTH010000173.1:0-4082 GCA_964609835.1 uncultured Thermoanaerobaculia bacterium | reverse complement strand
CGCCAACTGGCCGCGGCTGGTGCGCTGGCAGACGCAGGACGCCGACGCCGTCCAACTCCGGGACCAGCTTCGTCAGGCGGCCAGGACCTGGGACGACCAGGGACGTAGCGACGACACGCTCTGGACCGGATCGGCCTACCGCGAGTTTGCCTCGTGGCGAGAGCGCTATCCCGGCGGTTTGACCGAGGTCGAAGATGAGTTTGCAGGCGCGATGACTGCGCTCGCGAATCGCCGTAGGCGGCGACGGCGCGTCGCAGCGGCGGCGATCCTGTCGATCGCGGCCATCGTTGCCGCCACAACCTCGATGCTCTGGCGGCGCAGCGTTCTGGAAACCCGCCGAGCCGAGGCGCAGAAGCTTCTCGCGCTCGGCCAGATCGAGCTGGAAACCGACCCGACGTCGGCCCTCGCGTGGGCCAGGGCGAGCCTCCAGGTGGCGGATACGGCCGAGGGCAGGCTGTTCGCGTTGAGGGCGCTCTCAGAGGGACCGATCGCACGGATTCTCAAGTGGGATTCCAAACTCGGTCAGGCGCACCATGCGAACTTCAGCCCCGATGGCGAATGGGTCGCGTTGAGAGGGTATTCAAAGCTCAAAGTATTCGGCCGGCATGGCGGGCAGCCCGTCTTGATTGACGACTATCCCTCGGCAGGTTTCCAGACGGTTGACGGCCAGTTCGACGCGGCGAGCCGTCATCTCTATGCCTTCCATGATTCCGGTATCGCCAGGGTCTATTCAGTGCCGGACTTCTCCGAGGTCGATCAGTTTCTTTTCGATCCGCCGAGACAGGTCTTTCTCCAGCGCGACGACGTCTCGTTCTTCGTGACGGCCGACGCTGGGATGGAGAACATCGAAACCCGTCGGCCCGGCGAACAACCCGTCCTGCAGGCCCGAATCCCGGGGGTCTCTTGGGGAGGGTTCGATCTCGATGCGAGTGGATCGACGGTGGTTTATGCCCCAACGAAGCAACGGACTCACGTCTATCAGCAATCATTGGTGGACTCAAAGCTGCCACCGCGCTTGGTGGCGGAGCACACAAGACCGGTCCGCGTCCTGCTCGATCCGCAAGGGCGCTGGGTTGGCACCCAGGAGACGGAAGGCTTGACCGTTCGGCTGTGGTCGCTGGAGAGCGACGCTCCGGAAGAGCTGGCTTCGATCGAGGTCGAGCAGCTTCTCAGACGGTGGCGAGTCGACACCGCGGGAAACCTGATGGTGCAGGCGGACATGGTCGATGGGTCCCCCCTGGCTCTGGTGTGGGACCTCCGGCTGCCGTCGGGTGCCGAGCCGATGACGCTTCGATCGCGGAAGGCCCCCGAGTACATCAATGGCGTTTCGATCGACCCTTCAGGGCGGTGGGTCGCGGCGGGCGGCGTCAACGAGATACCCTTCTGGTCGTTGCCGGAAGATTCCCCGGTCGTCTTTAGGGGCGACGGCACGTGGGTCTACACGCTCGACTTCACCGCTGACGGGAAGGCGCTGGTGGTGCCGAGAGCGTGGACGAAGCTCGAATCGCTGCCGCTCGTCAAGGATCGACAGAGAACAAATCTCCTTGAGGAACCGGTCAGGTCCGTTTCTGCCGCCGAAGGCGGCGGGACGATCGTGGCCACTGCAAACTTTCCAAATAGGGTGTTCGTGATTCGGCCCGGCGACCCGGATCCAATTGTTCTCGAGGGCTTCGACGATTCCGTGGGCATCAACCATGTCGCCTACGAGCCAGAAAGACAACTGGTGGCAGCCTCGGTTTTCCAGGGTCCAGCGGAGCACAAGGTGATTCGGGTCTGGGATCTCGACGACCAGACCGTCCAGGTTCTCGGGCCGACCGACGGCGCAGGTGAGAACTTCATCGGCGGATACTATGGGCTCGAGTTCCTCGATGACGGCAGCTTGCTTTCCGCTGCCCAAATGGAAGGGGTGAGGCGCTGGAATCTCGAGGACGGCTCATCCGAGCTCTTGCTGGCCGGCGAGTGTGGCGCCGCAGTTTTTGTAGGGCCGGATGGCAGGTACGCATTGGTTGGATGTCGCGAAGCCGACAGGACGGGCCGAGCTGTTCTGTTCGACCTGCAGACCCACGACGTGATCGAGCTTCCACAATACTCAGCCTTTTCTAACCTAACTTCTGGCACGACTCGGGGGGACGTCATCGCCGTTGGCACGATGAGTGGCGCGATTCTGGTTGGCAGCCCATCCACTGCTGAACCACACGTGTTGTTCGGCCACGATGCTCAGGTCTCCAGCATCGACTTTTCGCCGGACGGCCGTTTCCTCGCTTCGGCCGATCAAAGCGGCGAGATCCGCGTGTGGCCGGTTCCGGATGTCTCGAAAACCCCGTTCCAGTCGCTTCCTTACGCCGAAATCATGGCCAAGCTCGAGGCGATGACCAACGTCCACGCCATCCGCGACGAAGAGTCCTCCACCGGCTGGAAGATCGAGGTCGGCCCCTTCCCCGGCTGGGCGACGGTGCCGACATGGTGATCTTTGTCTCGAGGATGAAACACCATGCTCGTTAATGACATAATGATCGGTGCGAGAGGGAGGTCCTCGTGACCAATCAATTCACAGCGGTGATCGAGCGCGATGGCGACTGGTTCATCGCCTTCTGCCCCGAACTTCCCGGCGCGAACGGACAGGGAAAAAGCAAAGAAGAATGTCTCGAGAGCCTCAAGGAGGCCATCGCACTGGTTCTTGACGATCGGCGCAAGGACGCCCTTCGTGGCGTTCCTGAGGACGCGATCCGAGAGATCATCAACGTCGGATGAAACGAAACACCCTCCTCAAACACCTCCGAAGGCACGGCTGCATTCTGAAACGCGAGGGGTCGTCACATTCACTGTGGTCCAACCCCAATACCGGCGCTGTTGAGGCGGTTCCCCGCCACACGGAGATTGCTGACAGATTGGCGCGAAAAATCTGCCGTGGGCTCTCGGTTCCCGAAATTGGGCGATAGCGAAGAGAAACGACCGGTTCGAGTTCAGGCCGACCCCCTGCGATGCTAGACTCTTCCTGAGTTTCAGGAAGGAACATGTCTCAGGACGACCCCGGCGAAGACCGGAAACCCTCGTTCATGGCGAGCGAGCCGGCGGATGGCGGCCCGGATGGGGATCGTGAAACCCGCACCGAGGGCGAGGGTGAAACCCTCGACATGCCGGAGGGCCTCGGAGGCTTCGCCCCGGGCCAGGTGCTGGGCGAGCGCTACGAGGTCCGAGCCATGCTCGGCCGCGGCGGCATGGGCGAGGTGTGGCACGCCTTCGACCTCAAGCTGCGGGTCGAGGTGGCGCTCAAGGCGCTGCGCGAGGACCTGTTCAAGAGCGAGAGGCGGCGCGAGCTCCTGCGCCAGGAGGTGCGCGCCGCGCGCGAGGTGGTCTCTCCCAACGTCTGCCGGATCTTCGACCTGGTCGAGGTCGAGGGCCGCGAGCTGGTGTCCATGGAGTACGTGGACGGCGCGACCCTGCTCGGTGTGCTCATGGAGCGAGGGCCTCTGGAGCTGAAGGAGGCGCAGGACATCGCGTCGCAGTTCCTGGCCGGGCTCGAGGCCATCCACAAGGCCGGTCTCATCCACCGCGACATCAAGCCAGAAAACATCATGCTGACCCGAGCCGGCCGCGTAGTGGTGATGGACTTTGGTCTCGCCCGCCAGGAGGCGGAGGGCGGCGGCACGGTCTCCGGCACCCCGGCCTACATGGCCCCCGAGCAGGCGGCCGGTCAGACGCTGGATGCCCGGGCCGACGTCTACGCGGCAGGCGTTGTCCTGGCCGAGATGGTGAGCCCCGAGGGCATCAAGAGCTACCAGTCCCGGCAGAGCGTGTGGGAGGGCGTGCGCTCAGAACCCGCGAAGCTCCCTGACACGCCGTGGGCGGCGGTCATCCAGAAGGCCGTCAAGAAGGACCGCGAGGGTCGCTACCACTCCGCCCACACCCTGACCCGGGCGCTCGAGGACGTGACCCTGCGGGTCGAGGGTGCCGAGGATCTCCATCCATATCCCGGTCTCTCTTCCTTCACTGAAGCCGACGCCGACTACTTCTTCGGCCGCGAGGCCGAGGTCGAGCAGATGTGGCGCAAGCTCGAGGGGCCGCCCCGGATGCTCGCGATC
>CAZSTH010000172.1:0-4211 GCA_964609835.1 uncultured Thermoanaerobaculia bacterium | reverse complement strand
GACAAACACCCGATTCGGTCTCGGCAACCTGTCACCTCCGATGCGAGAAGAGGTGAAATGAAGATAACATCATAAGTGGGTGTCTGGCACTTTTTCTTTTCCTTTTCCTTTGCCTGATCGCGTTGGTCCTACGCGGCAGTTTCGGAGTCCGAACTGTCGCACCACGGGTAGCTCTGAATCTCGTGCCACGGCAGCGCCAGACCGGCGGACCGCTGCTGGCGGTCGCCGCCCCCGGCGACAAGAACCCTCCGGACACCGTCCGGCGGCGGCGGAACGGCCTCGCGTGCCAGGGCGGAGAACCTCTCCAGCGAGTCGAAGAACGACGGGTGAATCGTCGCGCCCGACTTCGCCTCGACCGCGATCAGGTCACGGCCGCGGTCGATCACCAGGTCGACCTCGCGCCCGCGCTGGTCGCGCCAGTGGTGGAACCTGAGGCGCAAACCACGATTGGTGAACGCCTTGGCGATTTCGGAGACCACCCAGGACTCGAACAGCGCGCCGCGCAACGGGTGGCTCTTCAGCTCGTCCGGATTGCGGATGCCGAGCAGCCAGCAGGCGAGGCCGGTGTCCGCGAAGTGCAGCTTGGGGGCCTTGACGACCCGTTTGCGCAGATTCCGGTGCAGTGGCGGCAGCCTGCGCACGAGGTAGCCGGCTTCGAGGACCGAAAGCCACGATCGGGCGGTGTTGTGGGACACGCCGACCCCCTCGCCGAGGGCCGACTGATTGACGAGGCTGGCCGTCTGCGACGCCGCCAGCTCGAGAAATCCCTGGAAGGCTGCGAGATCGCCGACCGCAAGTTGCTGGCGAACGTCGCGCTCGACATAGGTCCTCACATAGGAGCCGAGCCAGCGGTCGGCTGCCACTCCGCGGTGGTGGATGGCGGGGTAGCCGCCCTGCCAGACCGCTCGCCACAGGTCTTCGACGGGGACCAGTTCGATCCGCTCCTCGATATCGAGCGGCAGAAGCTCCACCACAGCGGTGCGGCCCGCCAGCGACTGGGTGAGGTCCGAGCGCACGCCCAGGTTGACCGAGCCCGTCAGAACGAACCGTCGCGGCCGGGGATCCTCATCGACCATGCCCTGCAGATAGCTCGTGAGTTCGGGGGCGCGTTGTACCTCGTCGAGGATGGCGCCGTTGGCGAGCTCGCCGAGAAACCCTCGGGGATCGTCAACCGCGAACCGCCGTTGGTCGGGATCCTCGAGCGAGACATACCGAAGGTCCGGAAAGGCCATCCGGCACAGCGTTGTCTTGCCCGACTGGCGAGGCCCGGTCACCGTCACCACCGGAAACGACCGCGCCAGCTCGACAACAACCGGCTGAATTCGCCGCTGGATCATCCCCTGCGCCATGTACAGATTGTAAATTGAATTTCCAATTTGTACAGGCGCATTTCATGGCTGTCCGCTTCGCTCAGGCTGTCCCCCGGGTTCGAATCGTCGCGCCGGCGGGCCGTCAACGACCTGCCCACCGTGCAGTAATGGTTTTTAAATGAACAAGATAACTCCAGGCGTGCCCGTCATGGGACGCCACTGGATCGAACGCACGGCGGTCAGGCGCGGTGATCCCGAGTTGAGGGGCCAGATATCCGATGCGTCCCGGTTGGGCGAAGATCTCCGAAGGCGACGTCTCGGCTCTGCGTGTTCGACATCTGCCAAGGCCACGCGACCACGAGTCGCCGACGCCAGGTTGACCGCGTTCTTTCACTCTGGTAAGAATTTTTACCAGTCTAGTGAGAAATCAGAGATATTCGTGACCGGTTGGAGGCTTCGATGCTGGAAACCCTGAAAGCCATGCTGCTCGATTTCCAGGAGTCGAAGCTGGTCACCGGCGTTCCCCGCCACCTGACGATCGACACGGTGCCCGGGAAGGCCACCGTGTGTATCGGCGTCCGGCGCGCCGGCAAGTCGACCTACCTCTTCCAGGTGATCGATCGCCTTCTCGCCGGCGGCGTTTCCAAACAGAACATCCTCTTCGTCAACTTCTTTGACGACCGGCTGCACAACCTCGAACGGGAGGGCCTGGGCCTGATCACGGAGGCCTACTTCTCGCTCTTTCCAGAGAAGAAGGGCGCGGAGAAGGTCTACTGCTTCTTCGACGAGATCCAGGCGGTGCAGGGATGGGAGCCGTTCGTCGACCGCCTGATGCGGACCGAGAGCTGCGAGGTCTACCTCACCGGTTCCTCGGCGCGCATGCTGTCGCGCGAGATCGCCACCCAGATGCGCGGGCGGGCACTGTCGTGGGAGATCTTCCCCTTCTCCTTCGCCGAGTTCCTCGACTCCGAAGGTCTGGCGCACGAAGGGCCGCTCTCGACCAGGAAGCGCCTCATGGTGCAGAAGGCCTTCGACGCGTACTGGGAGAGGGGAGGGTTTCCCGAGGTCCTCGCCGTCGACCCTCGGCTTCGCGTCAAGATCCACCAGGAGTACCTGCAGGCGATCCTGTTTCGCGACCTGGTGGAACGGCACGACGTCTCCCACCCCAACGCCGTAAGGGACCTGGCCCACCGCCTGCTCGAGAACACGGCTTCCATGTACTCGGTCAACAGCCTCACCGGGTACCTCAAGTCGCTCGGCCACAAGGCGCCGAAGTCCGCCGTGTCGGACTATGTGGCGTCGTTCGAGGACGCCTTCTTCCTCTTCACCACGACCGTCTTCGACGCCTCCGCAGCCCGCCGCAAGACCAACCCGAAGAAGATCTACTGCGTGGATCACGCCTTCGTCACCTCCGTCGTGCCCCGCATCGTCGTCAACTCGGGCCACCAGCTGGAGAACCTCGTGTTCACAGCGCTCCGCCGGGTGACGCCGGACATCCATTACTTCAAAACCGGGCACGGCGCCGAGGTCGACTTCGTGGCGATGATGCCGGACGGATCGCGGGTCCTCGTGCAGGTCTGCGAATCGCTCGCCGCAGCCCGGACGACGAAGCGAGAGGTCGCAGCCCTCAGCGCAGCTATGTCCGAGCTCGGCCTCGATGAAGGGACGATCGTCACGCGGGCCGAGGAGGGCGAAATCGAATCCGACGCAGGGACCATCCGCGTCGTCTCGGCCTGGCGCTTCCTGCTCGAGCTGGAGTGGGGACGGGGTGACTCGTGAGAATCCTCCTCCTCAGCGACACCCACGGGAAGCTTGCGGTCATCAACGACCTGGCGTCGGAGACCAGGGCCGATGCCGAAATCCATGCCGGCCCCCCACCCGGCAGCCGGGACGGCTGCCCCACAACGCTTACCGGCCACCCTTGTGGGGCACGCGTCTCGCGTGCCGGGCGGGCGGCCGGAAGGTTGAAACGTTCGAAGTTCAAACGTGAGCCTCTTGCAAAATTCGAGTTATTCCGCAGAAATCGGACGGATCGCGCCTGATCGAGGCCGGGCGGCACAGGTGCCGCCCCTACCCACGAGAGACATTCCCTTGGAGTGGCGGGGCCTGCCCCGCCTTTGAATGTGAATATTGCAAGAGGCTCTCGTTCAAACGACCCGAGACGGCTGCCCCATGGACCCTCGCCCCGGCCAGGTGAGGAAGGGGCGGTTTGAGCAGCCCGGACCCTATCAGGCAGCCGGCGCCGTGACCGGAGGCCTTCGTGGTACCCTGACTCCATGACCGTTGAACCCCACCGATCACGCGCCGCGGGGGCTGTGACGCTGTCGTCGGATCTTTCTGATCCGGAGGCGGTGCCCTACTTCCTCTGGGACGAACCGATGACGGTCGCCGAGCTTCGCGAACGGCTGCGCTCGGCTTCGCCGCCCGAACGAACCCGACTCCTCGGGAAGATTCTGCGCGAGGCCAGAGACACCGAAGTGTGGCTGTTCACGACGCCGGCGGAGATCGCGAAATCGTGGAGCGGGATTTCCCGAAACCTGGGCCGGCGCCGTGAGTTCTGGGAGTTCCTTCTCGAAAGCTGGTCGAAACAGGGACGGCTCGATGTCGAGTGGGCTCGATAGACTTCAGCAAGATCTGCTCAGAGCGTTCTTTCAGCGCGAGCAGAGTTTCTTCCTGACAGGCGGAGCCGCTCTTGTGGGGTTTTACCTTCATCACCGCGAGACACTGGACCTCGACCTGTTCACCACTGAGGACAACCTCGAAGATGGGGAGGCCGCGCTCCTCGCCGCGGCCGAGGAGGTCGGCGGAACGGTCGAGCGGCTGCGAACTTCGACGGCGTTCAGGCGGTTCCTGATTCGCAGGGGGCCCGAGTCCGTGGTGGCCGATATCGCCCGGGACCTC
>CAZSTH010000171.1:0-4370 GCA_964609835.1 uncultured Thermoanaerobaculia bacterium | reverse complement strand
CCTCGATGCGCGGGCCGGTCGCGCTCGCGACGTCGATGGCTGTGGCATCGGCCGCCACCAGCGGCGATCCCGGCGGCACCATCGCGACGGCGGCGAAGTCGAGAGCTTCCAGCGACAGCTCCGGCTCCTCAACCACCGACCGGCCGACCACGCGCACCGGCTGAAGCCAGCGAGGGTTGCGCCACAGCGTGCCGCCGTCATCAGAAAACAGCGGTTCCCAGCCGTCCGGTTCGGCCTCGGGTGGGGCGACCAGGAAGCGCACCGACCAGGCACCGCACAGGCCCGCCGGGGCGACAGTCAGCGGGCCGCCGAGGACCGGATCGCGCTGGCCGAGGCGTGCCAGCAGACGAGCATAGGAGTCTGGACGCAGGGGGTCGTAGGCGCGAAGGTCGGTGATGCCGTACCGGGACGCGAGATTGGGCGGCAGGACGCCGCCGATTCCGATCACGCGCCCGCCTTCAGCGGCCTGGGCCCGTTGCAGCGCCGCCACCAGCGGCGGTCGCGGCAGCCGGTCCGCCACCGCCGCGACCGGGTTGACCGCCACCGCATACAGAGCCAGCTCCGCCGCCGCCACCGCTGCCAGCAGGTGCGGCCGGCGCAGCAGCAGCGGCGAGAACGCCACCGCCGCGATCGTCACCGCCAGCAGAATCCCGCTCGCGGGCGCCAATTCCAGCGGCCGCGAGAGCGCCGCGATGGCCGCGAGACCCACCACGGCCAGCACCCACCGGGCTCGCGGCCTCCTGCGCCTACCCGACAGCACTCCATCAGCCGCCAGCGCCGCCCACAGCCCGAGGCCCCACGGGACGAGGGCGGCAAACCGCGGCAGGGTCATGCGGTCGAACGGGGGCAGGCGCACCAGCAACCAGTCGAGCGGCGGCAGCCGCAGATAGAGCACCGCAGCGACGGCGAGGCAGGCAAAGGCTGCCAGCTGCAGCCGCCGGTGCCGCCGTCGCACCCTGCCGATGAGGAGCACGCCGAGGGCCGTGCCGCCGACCGCGGTCGCGGCCGGCGCGTAGGGGAACGGGGGCCGCCAGTCGCCTCGCCCCGGGTGTCCGTTGACCGACGGCAGCACGGCCTGCCGCGCCGCCAGCGCCCGCCAGCCGGCCGGCACCGGCTCTCGGTTCGGCTGGCGGTCATGGGCCACCTGCAGCTTCGCGGATGACGAGATGTAGGCGAGAGTCGGCCACGCCAGCGCCGTCGCGGTCACCGCTGCCACTGCCAGCACGGCCGCCACCCGGTACCAGCGGCGGGGACACAGGACGAGCGCCGCGAGCGCCGCCGAGCCGACCACCACCGCCGCCGTCTCCGGGTGGAGGCCGCACCCCAACAGCCAACCGCACGCGACCCCAGCGAGCGCCACCAGCCACCACCGTGCACGCCGCCGCATGGCGGCGATGAGCAGCCACCACAGCCAGGGCAGCGCCGCCGTCACCCAGGCCAGCGGCACCAGCAGCCAGCCGATCTGGTAGGCGCTGGCGGCGGTCGCGACGCCAGCGAGAGCGGCTGCCGCCCAACGGAGGCGAATGCCCCGCGTCAGCAGGAGGAAGGCGCCGAGGCCGGCGAGCTCGAGCTTCCAGGCCGCCATCACGGTGGTGCCGCGCTCGGGGCCCAGCAGCCACACCGGCAGCATCACCGGCGCCCACAGCCCGGTCTGGCCGTTGGCGAGCAGCGGCAAGCCGCCACCGATACGGTCGGCGATCAGCGGCAGCCGGCCTTCGCGCAGTTGCTCCCCGACGGCCTCCCACCACGGGTGGAACTGGAGCACCAGGTCCGACTGCGTCGGCTGGAGCTCGGTCGCCTCGGCCCACTCGACCGCGGCGAACGGCCGGTTGCGCTCGAGGCAGCGGACGGGATTGAGATCCCCGCCGACCGCGAGCGCCGGGCCCACCACCACTGCCAGCACCACGTCCAGCAGCAGCTGGAAGGCCAGCACCCGGCGGTGCCGAAGCCACAGCCAGAGGTGGAGCACCGCGAGCGGAGCCACGATCCACAGAACCAGCGAAGCCACTGGCGGCGAGAATATCAACCCCGCACCGGTTTCCGCGCTCAGCGCGTTGCCTCCGGAACGAGAAGCTCAGCGTCCGCGGCGTTCACGGCGAGGCCCGGCCACCCGCCCGGAACGCCGGGGCCGGAGCCGGGCGCCGCGATCCCGACGGTCCTCTCCCACCGACCTCGGCGGTCGAAGCCGAGCGCCCGGAGGCTGCGAACGGTCTCCGCATCACCGCCGATCACCGCCTCCTCGGCTGACGCCCCGAACTGCCGGGCGACCCCGGAGGAGAGGTGGGCCAGCAGCGCCAGGGCACCCCGGTGGCGGCGGTCCCACTGGAGGTCCGCCCACCGGCAGACCCCGTCGGTGATCGCGAACGACACCCAGGCCGCGGCCTCCCGGCCGAACCGCGGCAGAACGACGAAGCGATGAAAGCGGTGGCTGGGATGGCCGGCACACCGCCGCAAGGCGTGCTCGGCGTCACGCACGATCGCGGCCGCCCGCGGCGGTAGCGCGCGACGCCACAGCGCGTCCAGGCGGGGCTCAAAGTCCCGAGCGAGCTCGGCGCGGTAGAGGAACCGCGTCGGAGGTGGTCGCCGAGCCGCCTCCCGGCAGAGCCTGACCAGCTCGATCGGGAACGAGCTCGACGCGAGGTTTCCAAGCACGCCCTCGCCGGCGAGGACCGATCGTCCCTCCGCCATCATGTCGTCGACGAACCGGGCGACGACCGACCGCCGCAGGTCACTCGAGCCGGCGACGTCGGCAAGGGTCGCGACCTCCTGGACCACCGCGGCGGGCCGTGGTCCGCGACCGTCCCACACGCGAACCCGCCGGCCGCCGCACCAGGCTTGGACCGTCCCGCCGAGGTCGGCGACGGCAACCGCACGAGGCGCCGGAAAAACCGGATAGCGCCACGCCCAAACGTCGAGCGCCCGTTCGCACTGCCCATCGGTCGCTCTCAGGGCGGCGAGCTGCCGCTCGTCACCGTCGCGGAAGCCGCGGATCTCGAGGCCTCCACCGCTCATTTTACGGTCCGGTCGAGATCCCAGTCGTGATCGACCTTGAGCAGCGACAGCGTCCAGTCCTGTCCCTCTGGCTCCAAGCAGTCGGTCAGCACTGCCTGGTCCCAGATGTGGAGGGCGGACGGGTCGAAGATGTAACCGGTCACCGAGTATCGGCCCTTTGCCAGCGGCAGACCGCGCAGAGTCAACCGGTCGCGGCGGCGGCCCGGTCCCTCGAGCGGCGGCAGCCCGTCGTCGAATGTGGCGGCCGCGACGACCCGCGAGCCGTCGCCGCGGTCAAGGGATACGCCGATGTGGAAGCGGCCGTCGTCCACCACCGACTCCCACTCCAGCTCGATGGCCAAATCCATCCCCGGCCGATAGGTGGACACCGCCGTGCCATCGCCGTCGATCACACGGATGCCGACGATCCGCGCCTGCTGGCCGGCGGGCGCCGCCGCCGGCCCGGCGCTTTCATCGTCGCCGTCCAGCCGCCGCTTCTCGCGGGTGACCAGGAATTCCTCGTAGGCGTTCACCACCTCCTGCGCGCCCCCGTCCCGCTCGATTCGGCCGTGGCGAAGCCACAACGCCCGCTTGCAGAACAGCGACACGTAGTACATCGAGTGCGAGCAGAACAGCACCGTCGTGCCACGGTCACGGATGGCGACGATGCGGTCGACGCACTTCTTCTGGAAGTAGCCGTCGCCGACTGCGAGTGCCTCGTCCACCACCAAAACGTCGGGATCGACGTGGGTGGCGACCGCGAAGGCGAGCCGCATCACCATCCCCGTGGAGTAGCTCTTGACCGGCTGCTGAATGAAGTCGCCGAGCTCGGCGAAGGCGAAGATCTCCTCCAGCCGCGACTCCATCTGCTCGCGGTCGAGCCCCATCAGCGCGCCGTAGAGGATGGCGTTGTCGCGCCCCGAGAACTCGGGGTGAAAGGCAGCCCCGAGCTCGAGGATCGCCGCCACCACGCCCCGCACGTGCACCGAACCGGCGGTCGGCGCCGTGGTTCCGGCGACGATCTTGAGCAGGGTGGACTTGCCGGCTCCGTTCTCGCCGATGATGCCGACCGCCGAGCCGACCGGCACCGAGAAGCTGACGTCGTCGAGGGCGCGGAAATCGAGGTGGCGGCTCGGCCGCCCGAAGACCCGCTTGATGCGCTCGCCCGGTGTGGCGTAGATTCGGTACCACTTGTGGACCCGATCGACCACCACCGCATCCGGACCAAGGGGGTCCAAAGTCATGACGCGGCACACGTTACCACACCGGCAGCCCGCATCAGTCGCCCCATCCGCGTCCGTGTCCGTGAATTATGGCGGTGACGGTGACGGTGGCGGTCGGCGGTCGGCGGTCGGCGGTGACGGTCGGCGGTGGCGGTG
>CAZSTH010000170.1:0-4447 GCA_964609835.1 uncultured Thermoanaerobaculia bacterium | reverse complement strand
CGACCGCTGACCGTGGACCGCGACCGCCACCGCTGACCGCCACCGCCACCGATCACCGCCACCGTTGACCGCCACCGTTCACCGCCACCGTTTACGGCCACCGCGACCGCGACCGGGGCCGCGACCGCGACCGCGATCCGCCACCGTCACCGCCGACCGCCACCGCCACCGTCACCGCCACCGCCACCGTCACCGCCACCGCTCACTGACGCGGGTCACCCCGATCCGGATCGGTATTGGGATTGGGCACAGACGGGGAAAATCGGATTCGGGATGTATCATGCCGGTGTTCGCGACTCCCGTTGGGAAGGGGCAGGATGGCGAAGAGACTGACGACCGAACCGACCGCGCTGGTCGGCGAGAGGGACACCTGGACGGTCGCCGACGCGACCGCCCTCTACCGCATCTCCAATTGGGGCGGGGGCTACTTCGAGATCGGCGCATCGGGCCGTTTGCAGGTTGCGCTGGAGGAAGGCTCGGCGGCGCGCATCGACCTCTACGAGGTGGTGCGCGGGCTCGAGGAGCGCGGCATCAAGCCGCCGGTGCTGGTGGGCATGCCGCAGCTCGTGGAACGGCGCATGCGGGAGATGGCGCAGGCCTTCTCCGTCGCGATCGGCGAAAACGGTTACCGCGGCGCCTATACGGGCGTCTACCCGATCAAGGTCAACCAGCACCGCCATCTGGTCCGCGAGATCGAGAGCATCGGCCGCGAGCTCGGTTTCGGGCTCGAGATCGGGTCCAAGCCCGAGCTGCTCGCGGTGATGGGATTGACGGTGGACGCCGGGGACCGGCTGATCGTCTGCAACGGTTTCAAGGAAGGGCGCTTCATGCACCACCTGCTGCGCGCCACCCAACTCGGCCGTCGGATCATCGCGGTGGTGGAGAGCGTCGACGAGCTGGCGATCCTGATCGAGGCGGCACGCGACCTCGGCGTCCGGCCGCGAATCGGCGTCCGCCTCAAGCTTTCGACCCCGTCGCGGGGGCGTTGGCAGAGTTCGACCGGCGCGAAGGCGAAGTTCGGTCTGACGCTTCCGGCGGTGATGTCGGCGGTGGATCGCCTGCGCGAGGCGGACATGCTCGATTGCCTGCAGCTCCTGCACTGTCACATGGGATCGCAGATCAGCGACATCCAGGTGGTCAACGCGGGGCTGGCCGAGCTGGCGCGGGCCTTTGTTGAGCTGCGGCGGCTTGGCGCCGACCTCGAGTACCTGGATGTCGGCGGTGGCCTCGGTATCGACTACGACGGCAGCCAGTCCAACTCCGACTTCTCAGTCAATTACTCTCTCGGCGAGTACGCGTCGACGGTGGTCTACCGGATCATGGCCGTGTGCGACGAGGCCGGAATCGAGCACCCGACCATCGTCACCGAGGCCGGGCGAGCGATGGTCGGGCACCACAGCGTGCTCGTCACCAACATTCTCGGCTGCAACCAGGTCGATCGCTGGATGCTGGATCCGGGGGCCGCGACGGAGGAGGTCGAGGCGGCAGGCTCGCCTCGAGTGCTCGTCGACCTGCTGGAGGCCTACGGTTCGATAACGGACGAGACGCTGCTCGAGGCGTACCACGACGCGCTGCAGGCCCGGGAAGAGGCCCTGACGCATTTTCGCGTCGGCCTCCTCGATCTCGCGGGCCGTGCGCTCGCCGACCGTATCTTCTGGTCGGTGTGCGTCGATGTGGTCCGTCGTTCGGCGTTGTTCGAGAACCCGCCGCCCGACGAGCTGGCCGAGCTCGAGCTGCAGCTCAGCGACACCTACCTCTGCAACCTGTCCGTCTTCCAGTCGTTGCCCGACTCGTGGGCCATCGACCAGGTCTTCCCGATCATGCCGATCCATCGGCTCGACGAGAAGCCGACGCGCCGCGCGACCCTCGCTGACGTCACCTGCGACTCCGATGGCAAGATCGACCGCTTCGTCGATCCGGTGGAGGAGAGCGCGCCCGTCCTGCCGGTGCACGTCCTCGAGGACGGAGAGCCCTACTACCTCGGGATCTTTCTGGTCGGCGCCTACCAGGAGACCCTGGGCGACTTCCACAACCTCTTCGGTGACATCAATTTCGTTCACGTCCGCGGCGATGACGAGGGGCGATGGCGCATCGAGGAGTTCGTGGTGGGCGACACCGTGGCCGAGGTGCTCGGCTACCTCGAGTACGACCCGCGGCAGCTCGTGCAGGAGATCCGGCGCGATGCCGAGCGGGCCGTGCGGGAGGAGCGAATGACGGTGGCCGAGTCGCGAGCCCTGCTCGAGGCCTACGAGGCCGGCCTCAAGGGCTCCACTTACCTGGAGTAGGCGATGGCAGCGAGCACGGGATTCGGCGACCTGCCCGAACGCTTCCGAGATCCGGCCACGGCGAGGGTGGCCGTGCTGCCAGTGCCCTACGACCGCACCAGCACCTGGCAGAAGGGTGCCGGGCGGGGGCCCGAGGCCATCATCGAGGCCTCGCGGCAGGTCGAGTGGTATGACATTCCCACCGGCAGCGAGGTCTGCCGGCAGGGCATCGCCACCCTCGACCCCGTGGTCTGCGACGAGGGACCCGAACAGCTTGCCGATCTGGTCGACGGCCGGGTGACGGCCCTCCTCCGGGCGGGTGTGCTGCCGGTGGTGCTGGGCGGCGACCACTCGGTGGCGATCGGCGCGATCCGTGCGGCGGCGCGCGAGTGCGAGATCTCCGTGCTGCAGATCGACGCCCACGCCGACACCCGGGACGAGTATGCCGGCTCGTCCTACAACCACGCCTGCGTGATGGCGCGGGTGCGGGAGTGGTGTCCGGTGGTGCAGGTAGGGATTCGCGCGCTCGACCGTTCGGAGGTGGGCTCGCTCGACGCCGACCGAGTCTTCTGGGCGCACGAGATCGCCGCCGCGGGGCCGGGCGCCACGACGTGGATGGACGACGCAGTCTCGCCGCTCGGCGAGCAGGTGTGGGTGACCATCGATCTCGACGGCTTCGACCCCTCGGTGCTGCCTGCCACCGGCACCCCGGAGCCTGGAGGTCTCGACTGGTACCAGGTCACCGGGCTGCTCGAGCGGGTGGCGCGCCGCCGCCGAATCGTCGGCTTCGATGTCGTCGAGCTGCTACCGCACGAGGCGCATTGGGCATCCGAATTCCTCGCAGCCAAGCTCGTCTACCGATTTCTGTCGATGATTTTCGCGTACCGCGTCGAAGTCTGATCCTCGAACCATTCGTCTTCTCCATCTTGCGGCCGGACCATTCGCCCGGCGAAAGCCACGGCCGCAAAATGGAGGTGGAATTACCACCCCAATACGTAGGCGAAAACCAAGGGAGCGACGATGGAAGCATCGGATTCGATCACGAACTTCGGCGTCTCCACCCCCAGCTTGCCCCAGGTGATCTTCTCGTTCGGCACCGCACCCGAGTAGGAGCCGTAGCTGGTGGTGGAGTCCGAGATCTGGCAGAAGTAGGACCACAGCGGCGCCTCGCTGCGGCGCAGGTCCTGGTGGAGCATGGGTACGACGCAGATCGGGAAGTCGCCCGCGATCCCGCCGCCGATCTGGAAAAAGCCGAGACCGGCATCGGCGGTGACCGCCTCGTACCACCGCGCCAGCTCGACCATGTACTCGGGCCCGCTCTTGACGGTCTTCGCATCCTGGACCCGGCCCTCGATGAGGTTGGCCGCAAAAATGTTGCCGATGGTCGAGTCTTCCCATCCCGGCACGAAGAGCGGCAGGTTGCGCTCGGCCGCCGCCACCAGCCACGAGTCGGCCGGATCGATCTGGTAGTGCTCCTCCAGCAGCCCCTGGTCGAGGGCCTGGTAGAAGTACTGATGTGGAAAGAAGCGCTCGCCCGCGTCCTGCGCGCGGCACCAGAGTTCTTCGAGCACCCCTTCGAGTCGGCGCATGGCCTCCTCCTCGGGGATGCAGGTATCGGTGACGCGGTTGAGGTGCCGCTCGAGCAGCGCCCGCTCGTCGGCAGCGGTGAGGTCACGGTAGTGGGGCACCCGCTCGTAGTGGTCGTGGGCGACCAGGTTGAAGACGTCTTCCTCGAGGTTGGCGCCGGTACAGCTGATCCCGTGCACCTTGTCCTGCCGGATCATCTCCGCCAGCGACAGCCCGAGCTCGGCGGTCGACATGGCTCCGGCGATGGTGACGAACATCCTGCCGCCCCCGTCGAGGTGCTCCTTGTACGCCCGGGCCGCGTCCACCAGTGTGGCCGCGTTGAAGTGACGGAAGTGGTGGTCGAGGAAGGCGGTGATGCTCATGGACGACTCCCCGTGATGGAATGAATTGGTGGCCGAGCTGCCATCTTAAGTTCTCGATTCTCGATTCTCAATTCTCACTGTGCTGGCCAAGCCCGCATATCTCACCAGCTTCCTGCTGCGGCCGCCGATGCACCGAACCCGGCAGTGCTTTCTCATCTCCGGGTGCTCGACGTACTGTCCTGTCGAGTACGCCTGCGCGCCCGTCGAATCGAAAACCCAACCGGGCACAGCACC
>CAZSTH010000169.1:0-4514 GCA_964609835.1 uncultured Thermoanaerobaculia bacterium | reverse complement strand
CCTCCGTCGCCCGCCACCGCGATCCGCGACCGTGAACCGCGACCGTGGACCGCGACCGGGGCCGCGATCCGCGACCGCGATCCGCGATCGGGACCCGCCGTTGTCGGGGCTCACTCCTCCGGCACGAGGCCGAGCCGAACCAGCGCCCGGCGCGCGGCCTGCTGTTGGGCCTCGCGCTTGCTGACTCCCTCGCCGCGGGCCACCTCGTCGCCGTCCCATACCACCGCGTAGGCCCACAGCCTGCGGTGATCCGGGCCGCTGGCGCCTACCTCGCGGTACTTCGGCAGCGGCAGCCCCCGCGCCTGGGCCTCCTCCTGCAGCGAGGACTTGGGGTCGGCCAAAGTGAGAGTGCGGGCGTCGAGCAGCGACAGCTCCTCGGCGAACTGGTCGGCCACGAAATCGAACGCCGCCGGCCATCCGCCGTCGAGCGAGATCGCTCCGATCAGCGCCTCGAAGAGGTCCTCGAGCAGTGCCGCGCGCTCGCGGCCGCCGCCGGTCTCCTCGCTCGGCCCGACCTCCGCCCAACCCTCGAGCCCGAGCAGGGCGGACCGCTCCGCCAGCCGCTCGGATCGCACCAGGTGGACGCGCTTGCGGGTCAGCTGTCCCTGGTCGTCGTTCGGAAACGCCGCGAACAGGAGCTGGGCGACGGCGTAGCCGAGAACCGCATCGCCGAGAAACTCGAGCCGCTGGTAGGATCCGGCTTCCTGGGCGGCAAACGCGGAGCCGTGCCGAAGCGCACGCGACAGCAAGTCGCGATCGCGGAACTCGTATCCGATCGCGGCCTCGAGCTCGGCGATGGCTTCGTCGCGGGCTCCCGCCATATCGCGCATTGTACTCGCCGCCTGGCTCCCCTGTAGGATGCCGCAGTGAGCGATTCGTCCCACCCGCTGCTCGAGCGCGCCCGCGAGGCACCGGAGAAACCGGGGGTCTATCGTTTTCAAGACGGCCTCGGAAAAGACCTGTACGTCGGCAAGGCACGCGATCTGAGGCGCCGCGTGCTGTCGTACTTCGGCCGCCATGACCTGCCCGAACGGACCCGGACGATGCTCGCTCGGGCGCGGCAGCTCGACTTCACGGTGACCGCGAGCGAGGCCGAGGCCTTCATCCTCGAGAACAATCTGATCAAGCGGCTGCGGCCGCGCTTCAACATCAACCTCCGCGACGACAAGACCTATCCCTACCTGCGGCTGACCTCCGGCGAAGCGTGGCCGAAGGTGGAGTTGACGCGGCGGGTGCGCGACGACGGCCACCTCTACTTCGGCCCGTTCATGGGCCAGCACATGGCCCGCAGGCTGATGGAGCTGGCGCGCACCAGCTTCCAGGTTCGCACCTGTCAGATCGAGATCGACGGCTCGTTGCCGCGCCCGTGCCTCTACTACCACATGCGGGCCTGTCTCGGGCCCTGCGTGGACGGGTTGACCACGCCCGAGGACTACGCCGGGGCCGTCGACGAGCTGCGGCTCTTCCTCGAAGGCCGCCATCGCCAGCTGATGCCGCGTCTCGAGCGCAACATGTGGGCGGCCTCCGAGCGGGAGGACTTCGAGCTCGCCGCCCGGTACCGCGACCTGATCGCGATCGTGAAGCGCCTCGGCGAGCGGCAGGACGTGGAGCGCCCCGGTCGCGGCGACTCGGATGCGGTGGCGGTCTGGAGCGACGGCGAGCACGCGTCCGTTTGTGTCCTGCCGTACCGCGAGGGCCGATTGGTCGACAAGCGCGAGTTCCACTTCGAGGGTGTCGGCGAGGTGGAGGCGGCCGATCTGTTGACCTCCTTCCTGGCCCAGTACTACGAGGCCAACCCCGCGCTGCCCGCGCGCATCGATCTCCAACACGACCTCGACGAGGACGACCGTGAGATGCTTCGGGCCTACCTTCGCCACCTCGGCGAACGAGCGGTGACGATCGCCCGACCGCAGCGGGGTGCTCGCGCCCGGCGGGTCGAGCTGGCGCACGAGAACGTCCGCGCTGCATTCGAGCTGCGGTTTCGAGCACCCCGTTCGCAGGCCGCCCACCTCACCCGCCGGCTCGGCGAGGCCCTCGCGCTGCCGGGGCCGGTTCGACACCTGGAGTGTTTCGATGTCTCGCACACGGGGGGGAGGGAGACCACGGCCTCGTGTGTGGTGTGGCGGGACGGGAGGATGAACCGCCGGCAGTACCGCAGCTTTCACATCCGGGGGGTCGAAGGCGTTGACGACTTCGCGGCCATCGCTGAGGCGGTCGGCCGCCGTTACCGGCGGCTTCGCGACGAGCAGCAGCCGATGCCCGACCTCGTGCTGATCGACGGCGGTGTCGGCCAGCTCAATGCCGCCACCGCCGCCCTCGACGCGCTCGGCCTCGACCTGCCCCTCGCCTCGCTGGCCAAGCGCGAGGAGCTGGTGTGGCTCCCCACCGCCTCCGAACCGCTTCGCCTCGATGCCTCGGACCCCGCGCACCTCGTGCTCCGCGAGGCCCGCGATGAGGCCCACCGCTTCGCGGTCGGCCGCCACCGCGCGCGCCGCGGCAAGCGCACTCTCGCCTCACAGCTGTTGGCGGTGCCGGGGATCGGTCCCGGAAGGGCGCGGTCCCTCCTGCAGCGGTTCGGCTCGGTTCGCGCCGTGCAACAGGCCTCCGTCGACGAGCTCCAGCACACGCTCGGCCCGCGCCTCGGCCGCCACCTCTGGAACCACCTCCACGCCGGCGAGCCGTCAGCCGACGGTTGACTCATTATGAGATCGGAATGCCGATTTCGGATTGCTGCCCGCCCTCGCAACCGTCTCGAGCCGAAGTAACCTTGAACCACGAAGACACGAAGATACGAAGAAATGGCGTGGATGTCCGCGGGTGAGGACTTCTCTCTTGGAGACTTCGTGTCTTAACGGTCGAGTTCGGTTGGGTGGTCGGCAGCTCCGAATTCCGAATTCGCGATGCTACCGTGACTCCGATGTTCATCTCGGAGACCTTCTCCAGCATCCAGGGTGAGGGCGTACTGGTGGGAACGCCGTCGTTCTTCATCCGAACCTCGGGGTGCAACTTGCGATGCCGCTGGTGCGACACGCCGTACACCTCGTGGCTGCCGGAGGGCCATCGCCGGTCGGTGGACGAGCTGGTCGCGGAGGCCGAGTCGGCAGGTCTTCGTCACGTGGTGGTGACCGGCGGCGAGCCGCTCCTGCAGCGTGAGATCGGCTCTTTGACGGCGCGTCTCGCGGCGGCCGGACGGCATGTGACCGTCGAGACGGCGGGCACCATCGATCCGGAGTTTCACTGTGACCTCTTGTCGCTGTCTCCGAAAACCGCTAACTCGGATCCGCCGGGCAGGCTGCGGGGGCGGCACCGGCGACTGCGGGCCAACCCGGATGCGGTCCGCCGCCTCTTGCGGAGATTTCCCGAACACCAGCTCAAGTTCGTGGTGGAGGATAGCGGCGACATTTTGGAGATCCTGGAGCTTGTCGATCGGGCCAGAGTGGTTGAGCCGGGGCGGGTGGTGCTGATGGCGCAGGGGCGAACCGCGGAAGAGGTCGCCGCGAGGGCCCCGCGGGTCGCGGCCTTGTGCCTGGAGCACGGCTTTCGCTACACTCCCCGCCTGCATCTGGACCTCTATGGAGGCGGGCGGGGAGTGTGAATGGCGTATTTCAGGTTGGCGAAGACATTCGAGGTCGAGTACGGCCATCGATTGAGCAAGCATCCGGAGAAGTGTCGGTATCCCCACGGACACAGCCTCCGCATCGACGTCGTCGTGCGCGGGCGCGAGCTCGACGAGCACGACATGGTGTGCGACTTCAAGGCCATCAAGTACCTGGTGGCCGATATCGTCAAGCGCCTCGACCACGGCATGGCGCTGAACTCCGCTGACCCGGAGCTGGAGGGTCTGAAGGCGATCGGCGACCGCCTGCTCCTCTTCGACCACATGGATCCCACGTCCGAGGTGTTGGCGCGCTGGATCTACGAGGAGATGTCCCGGCGGATGGCGGGCACTGAGACCGTAGCGACGCCGACCGGAGTTCACTACACGGTGCCGCAGGGACTCGAGCTCGAGCGGGTGCGGGTGTGGGAGACCCGGACCTCGTGGGGGGAGTACGTGGGCATCGAGTGAGGACCTCGATTTCGGAACTCGGAATTCGAAATTCTCAGCCACCCAGCCCCCGAATCTGCCGTCGCCGACCGCCACCGCCGACCGCGGCCGCGACCGCGACCGCGATCCGCGACCGTGGCCGCGACCGGGGCCGAGGCCGAGGCCGCGATCCGCACCCGCCACCGCAACCGCCACCGTCGACCGTCACCGCCACCGTCGACCGCCACCGCCGACCGTCGACCGCGTCCGCGATCCGCGACCGCGACCGCGACCGGGGCCGCGTCCGCGACCGCGACCGTGATCCGCGACCGGGGCCGCGTCCGTGGACCGCCACCGTCGACTGCCACCGTCACCGCCACCCGCCCGGTACTCGAGACGCGTGCCCCACAACAGAGCACCGAACGCCTTTGTGGCGCAGCCGTCCCGGCTGCCGGGTGGGTGGGAGTTCGATCGTCAACTCGCAGGGTGC
>CAZSTH010000168.1:0-4515 GCA_964609835.1 uncultured Thermoanaerobaculia bacterium | reverse complement strand
TGGCTGACTCCTTTCAGTCAGCTAGACGCACCAGACTTCGCCTGGCGCACCGAAGGCACCGAGACGCAAAGAAAGACAGGATGCACGCGCCGGCAGATCCCTGGTCGACCTGGCCGTGAGGAGCCGATCCTCCGGCTCCGAACTCTTCGTGCCTTTAGGGCTTCGTGGTTCATTCGCACTTGGTCGCCAGGAATTCTCTGACCAGCGGGATGATCTCGTCGCCGGCGTCCTCGAGGATGTAGTGGCCGCAGTCGGCGAAGCCGTGGACCTCGGCCCGCGGGTAGATCGTCCGCCAGATTTCGAGGAAGTGGCTGTCGAAGACGAAGTCCCGCTCCCCCCAGCAGATCAGCACCGGCAGGTCGGCGAAAAGGTCGAGCCGCGCCGCCGTGTCCGACACGATGTCGTAGCCGGGATCACCCGGCTCGAGCGGGATGTCCTGCACGAAGCGCAGGGTGGCGATGCGGTCCGACCAGCTGTCGTACGGCGCGCAGTAGGCGTCGCGCACGGCCCGGCTCAACCGCTTGCGGGTGCAGGCGACGCGCGCCGCGCCGCGCGCGAACGCGTTCAAGCCGCGCACCATCAATGGTCCCAGCGGCGTATCCCGCACCATCCACAGCTGCCATGGGAAGGGCTTCGACGGCGGCAGGTGGAAGGCCGCGGTGTTGAGCACCACCAGACGCCGGATGCGGTCCGGATGGCGCACCGCCCAGCCGAGCCCGATCATGCCGCCCCAGTCGTGCACCACCAGGTTGATGTCGTCGAGCTCGAGCGCCTCCATCAGCCTGGAGAGGTCGTCGATCCGGCGCTCGAGGGTGTACGGATAGCGGTCGTCGCCTGGCGTGTCCGACAGCCCGCAGCCGATGTGGTCCGGGACCACGACCCGATGATCGCCCCGAAGCCCCTTCGCGAGCTCGCGATAGTAAAAGGACCAGGTCGGATTCCCGTGCACCGCGACCACCGGCTCCCCCTCCCCCTCATCGAGGTAATGGAGTCTGAGGCCGTCGAGATCGAGCCAGTGCGACTCGAACGGGTACAGGTGCTCGGGGATTTTCTTCATTCTCTCTTCAGCATTTCGCGACAGCGAATTGCTACCAGACGATCTCGGCCATCGTGCAGTTGATGCCGCTGCCGATGCCGACCAGGGCGACCCTCTGTCCGCGTTCGAGCCTTCCATCCTGCTCGAGCTTGGAGAGCGCGATCGGGACGCTCGCCGGCCCGATGTTGCCGTAGCTCGGGTAGAGCCGGAAGACCTTCGCCATGTCGATGCCGAGGAGGCTCGCGAACTGTTCGGTGTGGACCTTGCTCACCTGGTGCACCACGAAGTGGTCGATGGCGTCGGCGGTCCAGCCCAGGACCTCCACCGAGCGCCCCCAGGTGCGCACCGCGAGCTCCATCCCGGCGATCAACAGGTCCTTGGTCTTGGTCACCATGTGGTCGATGTTGCCGGCGCACAGCCGGCAGTGTTGGGTGGCCGCGAGGTTGACGCTGCCGGTGAAGTGGTGCCCTTCCGGGGCGAGGTCCGAGCGGCCGAGCACCATCGCTGCGGCCCCCGAGCCGAGAGTCAGCGACGCGAAGTTCTCGCGGAAGGTCTGCTCGTCGATGTCGTCGCTCTGCAGCAGCCTGATGGTCGACTCGGTGATCTGCCGGCTGGTCTCGCCGTTGACCAGGAGGCCGTAGTCGATCTCGCCACGCTCGATCATGTTGGCGGCCATGTCCATGCCGTTGACGAAGCCGAGGCAGGCGTTGCCGAGGTCGAAGTTCATGCAGGTCTCGGGGAGGCCGAGCTGGGCGTGCGCGATGCACGCGGTCGACGGCTCCAGGTAGTCCCGGCACACCGAGGTGTTGATGAGGATTCCGATCACTTCGCGATCGATCCCGGCCGCCTCGATCGCCTTCTCGCCTGCCATCGCCGCCGCCTCGCTCGGCATCATCCCGTTGTCCCACATCCGGCGCTCGATGATTCCGGAGCGTTGGCGGAGCATGTCAGGGGGGATGCCGAGCCGCGTCATCGTCGGTGCCAGCCGGGCCTCGATCTCCTGTGAGGTCATCCGGTGCGGCGCGTCGACATGCGCCACACTGAGGACGGAAACGTTCTCATACTTCATGGAATGACTCCGTCACGGCCGGGGCCGCCGCTGCGGCCGGCCATGGACCGTTTCTCGATCGCAGGCGGAGAGTACCACCCCGTGCCGGCAGCGGAAAGGAACGCTGCGGCAAGAATCGTCAGACCTCGACGCCCATCCAGCGCCGGCTTCGCCAGATCAACGCGAAGATCACCGCCTGCAGGCAGCGGTACGCGACCTGCCCAATCCACACCGCGCTCAGGCCGAGGCCGAGCACCGGCCCCGCCAGGTAGGCCGCGGGCAGGAAGAGGCCCCACTGGATACTGATCGACACCGCCATCACCGTCTTGCTCGCACCGGCCCCGAGCAGCGCGTTCAAGAGCACGCCGCCGAGGGTCTCCACGGTCATCGTCGCGCCCAGCAGCCGCAGCGGGAAGCGCGCCAGGGCAACGGTCTCCGGCTCGTGCAGGAAGATCCTCAACAAGAGATCGGGGAAGACCAGCCCCACCAGAGCCATCGTCCCCACCAGCACCATCGCCAACCGGCTGACATCCCAACCCCACCGCACGGCGTCATCGGGGTCTCCCCGCCCCAGGGCCTGCCCGACCAGGGAGGCGGCCGCCATGCCGAAGCCGACCCCCGGCAAAATCGCCACCAGCAGCAGCTGAACCAGGACGTTCGATGCCGCCAGCTCGCGGGTGCCGATCTGGCCGATGATCCAGAACAGGGTCGTCATGCCGGTGGCGAAGAAGAAGCTCTGCAGACCCGCCGGGGCAGACAGCCGCACCATCGCCACCGTCGACGCGCGGTTGGCGATTCTTTTCAGAAAGCCGGAGCCCTGAGCGTGGCGGAGGGCGAGGACCACGTAGATCAGGCTCCCGAAGTAGGTCGCGATGGTGGTTCCGAGCCCGGCGCCGGTGGTGCCGAGCCGCGGAAGCCCGAAGTGCCCGAAGATGAGCACCCAGTTGAGGAAGATGTTGAGGCCGTGCATGATGATTAGCGTCTGCAGGTAGCGGCGCGACTGGCTGATCCCGTTCCAGAAGCCGCGGAAGCAGAAGTTCATGCCGATCGCCGCGATTCCCGCGAAACGCGCCTGCACGTAGGGGACGCCGAGACTGACAACTGCAGGATCGTCCACCAGCAGCGGAAACAGCCTCGAAGCGTTGACGAACAACAGCACCGACCATGGAATCCCGATCGTCAGCGCGATCAGCAGGCCAGCGTTGAGAGGCGCCGCGGTCTCGCTCCACCGTCCCTCGCCGAAACGGCGAGCCGAGATCGCCTGCACCCCCGCAGACAGCCCCATGACGAACGCCATCGCCATGAAGTTGACGAAACTCCCCATGCCCACCGCCGCCAGCGCCTCGGGGCCGAGGGTGCCCACCATCGCGGTGTCCACGAGGTTGAGCACGTTCTGCGAAGCCATTCCGCCGATAATCGGCAGGGCGAGAGCCAGGATCTGGCGGCGGCGCGTCGGGGCCAGCATCACACTCCTTTGACGGCGGCGCGCTCCGGTCCGGCGGCGTGCCGTCCGCCGCTGGACGAAACCGCCCCGAGTATGGCAGGATTCCAGGAACACCGCAGCATCCACCCGGGAGGCCAACCGATGCAAGCACGCACGCTGATCGCGCTTTTCGCCGTCGCCCTCATACTCACTGCTGCCGCCCCCGCGACAGCCCAGAAGACCCAGCCGTCGACCGCGGCGGCCGACGCGGCCGCACAGGCGATCGAGGAGATCGCCGCCTGGAACCTCAAGGCCGCCCGGCGGTCGCTCAAGCGCGCCGAGAGGGATTTCGGATCGACACCGGAGCTGGCGACCGCGGCGGCGATTCTGGATGCCAGCGAGGCCATGGACGGTGACTCCTCCAAGCTCCAGGCGGCGCTCCGAATCCTGGAGAACAAGCCGAAATCTGCAGGCTTCGCCGCGGTCGCCGACTACTGGCGCGGCGAGATCCTCTACCACCAGGGCAACAACTCTGCCGCAAGCGCCGCCTGGCGGTCGGCACTCGACGAGGCCGAGAAGGCGACCTCCGGAGAGAACCAGAATGCCGCAGCGCAGTTCTACCTCGGCGCCTCACTGGTCCGGAACAAGCAGTACGGTCGCGCGAGGGAGGCCCTCGAGACCGCACAGGAGCTCGGATTCGACCGCGCCATGGTCCAGCACCAGATCGGCCTCTCCCACCTCTTCGCCCGGCAGTGGGGGCCGGCCCGCAAGGCCTTCGACGCCGCCATCGAGGCCGAGAGTTCGTTCGCGCCGAGCTATTACTGGCGGGCGATGGCCTGGGACAAGCTCGGCCGTACGGACAACATGCTGATCGACCTCGACCAGTTCGTGAAGCTGGCTCCCGGCGCACCCGAGGCCGGCAAGGCGAAGGCGGTTCTGGCTTCCGCAGGACGTTAGCCCGCATATCTCACCAGCTTCCTGCTGCGGCCGCCGATGCACCGCACCCGG
>CAZSTH010000167.1:0-4535 GCA_964609835.1 uncultured Thermoanaerobaculia bacterium | reverse complement strand
CGAGTTGACGATCGAACTCCCACCCACCCGGCAGCCGGGACGGCTGCGCCACAAACCGCGCCGATCGAGCTTGTGGGGCACGCGTCTCGAGTGCCGGGCGGGTGGCGGTGAACGGTGGCGGTGACGGTGGCCGTGGTTGTGGCGGGCCGCGGTGGCGGTCGGCGGTGGACGGTGGCGGTCGACAGTGGCGGTGGGCGGTGGCGGTGACGGTGGCGGTCAGCGGTCCACGGTCGCGGATCGCGGTCCCGGCCCACGGTCGCGGATCGCGGTCTGCGGTCCACGGTCGCGGTCCCGGTCGCGGACGCGGATCGCGGACGCGGTGGCGGTGAACGGTCGCGGTGGCGGTGGCGGTCGACGGTGAACGGTGGCGGTGACGGTGGCCGTGGCGGTGGCGGTCGACGGTGGCAGTGGCGGTGGACGGTGGCGGTGAACGGTGACGGTCAGCGGTGGCGGACTGCCGTCGCGGTCCCGGTCAGCGGTCGCGGATCGCGGCCCCGGTCGCGGTCCACGGTTGCGGTCGCGGTCGCGGATCGCGGTCCACGGTTGCGGTCGCGGTCCACGGACGCGGATCGCGGATCGCGGTCGCGGTCGCGGTCTGCGGTCCCGGTCAGCGGTCGCGGATCGCGGACCCGGTGGCGCTGGCGGGCGGCGGTGACGGTGGCGGACGCGGATGACCGAAGCGAATCGCGGCGGACCGCGGCGCGCGCTCTGCTACAGTTTCCAGACCTGATATCAACAAGGGAGGGAGACCGTGGACGACGCCGCGTATCCGCCGAAAGCCCACATCGCCGCCAACGCCCACCTCGGCAGCCTCGAGGAGTATCAGCGGCTCTACAGGCTGTCGCTGGACGATCCCGAGACCTTCTGGGCCCGCCAGGCCGAGCGCATCGACTGGTTCCACCCGTGGCACACGGTCTTCGACCACGACTACGCCAACGTCGACTTCGGCTGGTACCTCGGCGGCCGCCTCAACGCCTGCTTCAACTGCGTCGACCGCCACCTCGGCGAACGCGGCGACCAGGACGCCATCATCTGGGCCAAGGACGAGCCCGGCGAGTACGAGCACATCACATACCGTGAGCTCAAGCACCAGGTCAGTCGAACCGCCAACGTGCTGCGCGCGCACGGCGTGCGGCGAGGCGACCGCATCTGCCTCTACATGCCGATGATCCCGGAGCTCGCCTTCACCATGCTGGCCTGCGCCCGCATCGGCGCCGTCCACTCCATCGTCTTCGGCGGCTTCAGCGCCGAAGCGATCCGGGACCGGGTGCTCGACGCCGGCGCCAAGGTCGTGGTGACCGCCAACGAAGGTGTTCGCGGCGGCCGCACGCTCAAGCTGAAGGAAACCGTGGACCGCGCCGTGGACGGCCTCGACCTCGTGGAGACCGTGCTCGTCGCCCGCCGCACCGAAAACGAGGTTCCGATGAAGCCCGGCCGCGACCTCTGGCTCGACGAAGAGTGCCGCCGCCAGCGCTCCACCTGCACCTACGAGTGGATGGGCGCCGAGGACCCGCTCTTCATCCTCTACACCTCCGGGTCCACCGGCAAGCCCAAGGGCGTGCTCCACACCACCGGCGGCTACCTGGTCTACACCGCCATGACCCACGAGCTGGTCTTCGACTATCACGCCGGAGACGTCTTCTTCTGCGCCGCCGACATCGGATGGATCACCGGCCACAGCTACATCATCTACGGGCCGTTGGCCAATGGCGCCACCACCGTGCTCTTCGAGTCGGTGCCGACCTACCCGGACGCCGGCCGCTACTGGCAGGTGGTGGACGACCTCGGCGTCGACATCTTCTACACCGCACCCACCGCCATCCGCGCAATCGCCCGCGCCGGCAACCAGCACGTCAGCCGGCACTCTCGGCAGAGCCTGCGCATCCTCGGTACCGTCGGCGAACCCATCAACCCCGACAGCTGGCGGTGGTACCACGACGTGGTCGGAGAGGGGCGCTGTGCCGTGGTCGATACCTGGTGGCAGACCGAGACCGGCGGCATCCTGATCACGCCGCTGCCGGGTGTGACGCCGCTCAAGCCGGGCTCCGCAACGCTCCCCTTCTTCGGCATCAAGCCGGTGCTGGTGGACGACGACGGCGCGGTCGTCGAGGGCGTCGAGGCAAGCGGCAACCTCTGCTTGGAGCACACCTGGCCGGGCCAGGCGCGAACCGTGTGGGGCGACCACCAACGCTTCCACGACACCTACTTCACGCGCTTCCCGGGGCTCTACTTCACCGGCGACGGCTGCCGGCGCGACGCCGACGGCTACTACTGGATCACCGGCCGGGTCGACGACGTGATCAACGTCGCAGGCCACCGGCTCGGCACCGCCGAGATCGAGAGCGCGCTCGTCGAGCACGAGGCGGTGGCCGAGGCGGCGGTGGTGGGATCTCCTCACGAGATCAAGGGCCAGGGCATCTTCGCCTACGTCATCCTCAACCTCGACGGCGAGGAGACCGACCGGCAGCAGCTGAAGGGCGCTCTCAAGGAGCAGGTGCGCCACGTCATCGGCCCGGTCGCCAGCCCCGACGCGATCCTGATCGTTCCCGGCCTGCCGAAGACCCGGTCGGGCAAGATCATGCGCCGGATCCTGCGCCGCATCGCCGCTGGTGACTACGACGACATGGGCAACGTCACCACCCTTGCCGACCCGTCCGTCGTCGAAGAGCTGGTCGCGGCCCATCGGCAGGCATTCGGCGCTGCCGAATAGGATAGGATGATGGCCACCACAGAGGCTTCCCGGCCCCGGGGAGAGACATGGAGGCGCGGTGGCGAGTCACAGGAACCCCGCCCCGAACTTCGACCACGAGCTCGAGCCAGGGAAATCCTTCCCGGCGCCGACACGTGACGAGTGGCGGGCCGCCGCCGAGCGGTCCCTGCGCGGCCGGCCGCCGGCCTCCCTCGCGGTCACCACCCACGAGGGTTTCGAGATCCAGCCACTGTACACCGGAGAGGACCGGCCTACCGAAGCGCTGTGGCTTTCGCCGCCGGCGGCGGGCGGCTGGCTGAACTGCTGCCCGGTCGATCTCAGGGACGGCGACGATGCGGTGCTCGAGGCGGCGCGGGGGCTCGCCCGCGGCGCCCAGGCGCTGTGGCTCAGGGTCGATCGCCGCAGCAGCTCATGGGAACGGCTGACGACGGGGGTCATGGCGCGCCTGGTGGAGATCGCGGGCTCCGCTCCACTGTATCTCGACGGCCGCGGCGTCACCCCCGCCCTGGCGGCGCTGCTGGCCGCCGCTGCGGGCGGGTCGGAGGCCGGCGGCACGCCGTTGCACGGCGGCTTCGACTTCGATCCCCTCGGTGCGCTCGCCGCGGACGGGACGCTGCCGTGGGACCTCGAATCGAGCTTCCAGCTGATGGCGGAGATGGTGGCGTGGTGCGGCGAGCACGCACCGGGGATGCGCGCCGCCGGCGTATCGACGGTGCCCTACGCTGCGGCGGGCGCGACCGCCGTCGATGAGGCGACCTACGCCCTCGCGACGATGGTCGAGTACCTGCGCAGGCTGGAGGCGGCAGGCGTCCCGCCCGGGGTCGCCTGCCGGCAACTGCGAATCATCACCGCGACGGGGCGAGACTTCTTCATGGAGATCGCGAAGCTGCGCGCGCTGCGGGTGCTGTCGGCCCGCATCGCGGCGGCCTGCGGCGTCACAGAGGACGACGCGAGACTGCCGATCCACGCCATCACCTCCCCGCGCTCCCTGGCAGCGCGGGATCCGTGGGTCAACATCCTCCGCGGGACCGTCCAGTCGTTCGCCGCGGTCGCGGGCACCGCTGACGTGGTCACCGCCCTGCCGTGGGATGCGGTGATCGGCAGGTCGGCGGAGGATGCCGTCCGCCTCGCCATCAACACCGGCACGATCCTGCGCGAGGAGAGCCAGCTCGGTCGGGTCTTCGACCCGGCGGCGGGCAGCTACTACGTCGAGCGCCTCACCCGCGACCTGACGGCTGCCGCGTGGCAGCGCTTCCGGGAACTCGAGGGCGCCGGTGGGATGGCGTCGGCGCTGCGATCCGGCGCGGTCACCCGCGACCTCGCCGAAGCGCTCGGCCGCAAGCGCCGGGCGATCGCCACCCTGCGCGATCCGGTCACCGGCGTCAGCACCTACCCGGATCTCGCCGAGGAGCCGCCCTCGCGGCCGCGCGCGGCGCGCAGCGCACGCCCCTCGCCCGACGACGAGGCGACCGGGATCCGCCGCGCTTTCGGCTCGCGGGCGGCGGGCTTCGCAGGTGCCGTGGCGGACGCCGGCGGCGGGCTCGACCTCGCACGGCTCATCGAGACCCTTCCCGGCCACACCGACCCGGAGCGTATCGCGCCCCCCGACGCGGAGCGCGAGGCGGCGCCCTTCGAGCGGCTCCGCGCCCGCTCCGACCGGCACCAGGAGCAGGCCGGCAAGCGGCCCCGTGTGCTGGTGGCGGCGATCGGACCGCCGGCGGAGTCCCGGCCGGCGGCGAGCTGGGTCCGCAACGTGCTCGCCGCCGGCGGCATCGCTCCTGCCCTCGGCGAAGGGATCGACGACGCGGAGGCGGCAGCGGCGGCC
>CAZSTH010000166.1:0-4772 GCA_964609835.1 uncultured Thermoanaerobaculia bacterium | reverse complement strand
GTAGGTCGCCGTACCAGCGGCCGCGCTTCTGGAACAGGCGCCCGCCTTCGCGTTTCCTCATGTCATCCCTCCGCGGTTTCGCTCAGTGAATCCCACCCGAGGTTGAGCGCCAACAGCGCCGCCTCTTCATAGCGCCCCATGCCCCGGCTCCCCCATGCTGGGGAATCACCGAGCGGGGCTGCGAGCCATTCGCCCAGCTCCCGGGCCGCTTCCTCGAACAGCGGGGGTAGCTCCTCCTCCGCCGGGCGCTCTTCCCGGCCCACCAGCCTTCGGGCCACCCCTCGGGCGATGGCGGAGAAGAACACATCTCGATTGGCGAGGTGGGCCATGTCGGGGAAGCCGGCGCGGGCAGCGTCCGCGAGCGGGGACCCCTCTTCCTCGACGGGCATGCGGGGTCCCGTCCCGAACGCCAGCCACTCGACGCGCACATCCAACGCATCCGCGGCCGCCGTGAGGAAATCAAGAGGCGGCGACACGGGATCGCGTTCCTTCAGGTAGCTGTTGAGCGTCGGGTAATTCGCGCCCGGTGCCCCCGCCTGATCCAGCTTGTGGATGAGCAGCCCCTTGCCACGCCGCCGGCCCACGGGCTCCTGCCGGTCAATCGCCCACCGAAGGCGCTTCGCGATGCTTTCCATGTGTCCGCTCCCGGTTCTCGAGTGAATCGCCTGCCCTGATCGAAGTATACAAGCCTGCTTTCGGGTTGACAAGGTTTACCTGACTGGTGCATCTTCTCTTCAGGCACCGAAGGCCAACCTGTAGACCGGAGCGGACACATGGTAGAACGACGTAGACCCGTCGTCGTCAGCGCGCGAGTCACGCGCCCCGAGCGGATCATGGTGGAGGCCGCAGCGGAGATCGAGGGCGTGACGGTCAGCGAGCTATTGCACCGGCTGGCGATGCCCCGGGTGCGCGAGATCGTCACCGAGCTGGCTACGGACCCGGGGCCGGAGGGATGAGCCGATTCCCTGCTGAAATGATGAAACCGGCCCGGGGATCGCCCGGGCCGGCCGCGAGGCGGGCGCCCACCCGCATCATCTATACGCCGGAGGACCAAAATGGGTAGCACAGAGACGATGCGCCAGCGCGCACAGGACTACGACGACCGGGACGTGACGGCCTGGCGGCCAGGCGTCGGTGATGTCGTAGCAGGAACAATCATCGACCTCGACACCCGGGCCACGGAGTACGACCCGGCCGTTCCGGTGCTGACGCTGGAGACGGCGGACGGACTCACAGACGTGTGGGCATTTCACACGGTCTTACGATCCGAGCTCCAGAAGCTCGCGCCACAGCGAGGCCAGGAAATTGCTATCCGCCGGCTGGCGGACTCAGAACGCGGATACATGCGTTATCGCGTCTTTACGGACGTGGAAGATGCGAAGCCGTTCGCCTGGGGTGAGGTGGACGTCGACGGCGGTGACGTGGATCCCGAGGATCGGGTCTCGCTCTTCGAGCAGCACGACGACGACCCGCTCTAGTCGCGCATGCCCCGCGTCGTCCCGCAACGGGGCGGCGCGGGCTCTTCCTGGGAGACTCAACATGTGCATCAAGTGCGACCGCGCCGCCGCGTCCATCGAGACACTGCGCGCGCGATACGACAAGATGGCGGCGCCGAGCGGCGACTCGAAGCATGCGCGGAAGATCCGCGCCACCCGTTCCCGGCTCGCCGCGCAGATTCGCCAGGCTGAAAAGGATCTTCCTCACCTCCGGCGGACCCTTCACGAGCCGCACCGGCCGTCCCGGCCATCCCGTTATGGCGGGAAGGTGAAACGGGACCACCGGCAATTGGAGCTTCTGGCCGGTGACTGACGTTCGAGACGTGTTCGGCGAGCTGGCGGACAAGGCCCGGTGGGTCGCATGGCGGGAGGAGCGGCGCGGGAAGGACGTGGTAAAGGTTCCCATCTCGCCGGTTATCGGCAGCAAGGCTAGCACGGCCGATCCCGCCACATGGGGGACGCTGGAGGCGGCCGAACGCACGCGGGACGAGCAAGAAATCGCCGGCGTCGGCATCGTGCTGGGCGATGGCCTGGGCGGCGTGGACCTGGACGGGTGCCGCGACCCGGAGACGGGGGAGCTGGCGCCGTGGGCCACGGGGATCGTGGAGGCGTTCAACACCTATACCGAGGTGAGTCCGAGCGGGACCGGCTTGAAGCTGTTCGCAGCCGGTGCGCCGCGAGAATTGCCGGCGCACCGGCTGCGGGTGAATGGCAAGGCGATTAACGGGAAGGATCCCGGTATCGAGGCCTACACCGGCGGCCGTTATTTCACCGTTACCGGCCACCTGCTGGACGGCGTCCCGGACGAGATCCGGGACGCGGGGGAACTGGGGGACGCCTGCGACCGGCTGACGCGCCGGCTGGCCGAGACGAAGCGCGGTGGCCAGGGCGCCGGCAAGGTGAGTGAGAGAATTCCCAGCGGCTCGCGCAACGCCACGCTTACGAGCATCGCCGGGAGCATGCGTCGACGCGGCCTCGCCGCGGATGAGATTCGCGCGGCACTCGAGGCGGTGAACGAGAGACGCTGCATGCCGCCGCTCGACGTGAGCGAGGTCGGGAGCATCGCGGCGTCCGTCGGCCGATACGAGCCGCAGGAAACGATCGGCCGGCCTACCTACACCGGACCGCCAGGCGCGCTTGCCGACACCCTGGCCGTGTTCTCCCGCTGGCTGCATCTGCCCGACCTGACGCCAGTGCTGGCTGTGCTGGCCACGGTGGCCGCGAACAAGCTCGAAGGCGACCCCGTGTGGCTCGGGCTCGTGGCGCCGCCGTCGTCTGCGAAGACAGAGATCCTGAACGCGCTCTCCCTGCTCCCGGACCTCCACGCGACGGCCACGTTGACGCCGGCCTCGCTCCTGTCCGGGACACCCAAGAAGAGCCGCGCGAAGGACGCGAAAGGCGGCCTGCTCCGGGAGATCGGTGACTTCGGAATACTGGTGATGAAGGACTTCGGGTCCGTGCTCACCATGCACCGCGAAGCGCGCGGCGAGGTGCTGGCCGCGCTCCGGGAGATCTATGACGGCGCCTGGACGCGCCACCTCGGCACGGACGGCGGACTCACCTTGTCCTGGCAGGGCAAGGTGGGGCTCGTGTTCGGCGCGACGCCGGCACTGGACTCTCACCACGCGGTGATCGGCACAATGGGAGAGCGATTCCTGCTGTGCCGGCTCGAGGCGACAGAGATCGAGTCGCAGGCGGCGAGCGCCAGGCTGCATGCCGGCAAGCGGACAGGGGAGATGCGCCGCCAGCTCGCCGAGGCCACGGCGGCCCTGTTCGCCGGCGCGAGCGAGGAGGCCCGGGAGCTATCGGAGGCGGAAGGCCAACGGCTCGACAAGCTGGCCTGCCGCGCCGTGCAGATCCGTAGCACGGTGGAGCGGGACCGATACTCACGGGAGATCGAGAATGTCCACGGGGTGGAAGGACCCGCACGGCTCGTGCTGGCCCTGGAGCGGCTCTTAGCCGGTCTGGACGTCTTGGGAGTCGAGCGGCCCCGCGCGTTCGAGGTGGTCCGTCGTGTAGCCATGGACTCAGTGCCGACGATCCGGCGGGACGCGCTCCGGTTCGTGGAAGAGCACCCGGATTGCACGACGAAGGCCGTGGCGGAAGCCGTGGGCCTGCCGACCACCACCGTGCGACGGGCGCTGGAGGACCTGGCGGCCTACCAGCTCGTGAAGCGGGAAGGTGGTGGCCAGGGGACGGCAGACCGCTGGAAGGCGCGGACACCATGACCTTTCCCGCAACGTACACCCCACCCCCCGGGGCAACCTTTCCCGCAACGTACACTACACCCCCCGCGTGTTCCCTAAGTTGCCTTTATTCTTACACTTACACTGAGAAGAAGACATTGCGGGAAAGGTTGCTGGCGGGGCTTCGCGCGCTCGCGCGTGTGTGCTCAAACAAAAAAACGACCCCCACCTGGTTGAGCACCACCCGGCTGGTGGGCCGCGACCGTCGCCGGCCTTCACGCACGCGAGCTTGCGGGATTTTATACACCGCCAGGCCATGCAGAATCACCGTGTATTTATACATTTCCAGCGACTTAGGCCAGACCCGTTGTGCTGCAACGATTTACGGCGATACCGGCATCCATATAACGATCATTATGTAAACCTGAGCCGGGTCTTGAAGCCTGAAACTGCAACTTAATACATGGCACGGAGAGAGTAGGGTAGGTAGCATGGACAACTGCTTGGAGCGCTTGCTGCGGCTTGCCGACGCGTTGCCGGAAGGCGGATCCGTCACCTTCGACCAAGCCGGCCTGTACCGGCTGGCGGGCCTGGACCCGCCCGCTGGGGACACCGAAGAGGAGCCGAGCGACCGGCGCGACCTCACGGTCGGGGACGTGGCGGAGCGGGTAGGCCGGGCCGGCTCGACGGTGCGGGGATGGCTCGTTTCGGGCGCGCTCCGAGGTTACAAGCTCAATGCCCGCGATTGGCGCATCCCGAGGGCCGCGCTTCGCGAGTACCTGGACGGCCAGGCGGGTAACGGTACAGACAAGGAGGCAACGTGAGCAGGATCACCACGGACCCGGCACGCCGCCTCGCCGCCCGCGCTGCCGCTCGCTTGGAGTGGGTCCGGTACAACCTGTCCGGCGTGCGGCACGAGCTGCGAGAGATACGAGTCGGAGTCGAGAAGGGGAGTTTGTCTGTGCCTGCCGCGTCACCTTCCCCCGGACCGGGGATACATCCTGAGAGTGACGGAGGAACACCATGATTGACCGCGTACGGACCCTGGACCTGCCCGGCAACCGTGTGCTGCGCATCGGCGCTTATGAGC
>CAZSTH010000165.1:0-4883 GCA_964609835.1 uncultured Thermoanaerobaculia bacterium | reverse complement strand
CCCGCCAGGAGGCGGAGGGCGGCGGCACGGTCTCCGGCACCCCGGCCTACATGGCGCCCGAGCAGGCGGCCGGTCAGACGCTGGACGCCCGGGCGGATGTCTACGCGGCAGGCGTTGTCCTGGCCGAGATGGTGAGCCCGGAGGGCATCAAGAGCTACCAGTCCCGGCAGAGCGTCTGGGAGGCCGTTCGGTGCGAGCCGGCGCAGGTGCCCGACACGCCGTGGGCGGACGTCATCAAGCAGGCCGTCAAGAAGGATCGCGAGGGCCGTTTCAACTCCGCCCACACCCTGACCCGCGCGCTGGAGGACGTGACCCTCCGGGTCGAGGGTGCCGAGGACCTGCACCCCTACCCCGGCCTGGCCTCCTTCACCGAGGCCGACGCCGAGTACTTCTTCGGCCGCGAGGCCGAGGTCGAGCAGATGTGGCGCAAGCTGGAAGGACCGCCGCGGATGCTCGGGCTGGTGGGTCCTTCGGGTGCGGGGAAGTCCTCCTTCCTCCGTGCCGGCCTGATTCCAGCTGCAACGTCCAGCTGGGCGACCGCCATCTGCACGCCCGGCACCAATCCCGTCCTCGGCCTGACCAGGGCACTCGCCGCCTCACTCGCAGGTGACAGAGAGGCGGTCGACCTCCTCCTGCGATTCGACGATCCAGAGACTGCGATCCAGGTCGTCAATCGCTGGCGCCGAGGTACCGGTCGTGCTGTTTTGATCGTCGACCAGTTCGAGGAGCTGTTCACTCAGAACGGGGCCGAGGTGCAGCAGCGCTTTACAGAGCTTCTCGAGCGCCTGGTCTTGGAGGCCGACACGCACGTCTTGCTGAGCATGCGGGATGACTTCCTGTTTCGTTGTCACGAGCACGACGCACTCAAGCCCGTCTTCTCCGAGCTCAGCCCGATCGGCCCTCCACAGGGCGCCGTCCTGCGCCGCGCGCTCACCCAGCCCGCCCTGCAGTGCGGCTACCGCTTCGAGGACGATGAGCTGGTCGACGAGATGCTGGCCGAGGTGGAGGGCGAGCGCGGCGCACTGCCGCTGCTGGCGTTCGCGGCTGCGAGATTGTGGGAGAAGCGCGACCGGGAGACAGGCCTCCTCACCCGGCAGGCGTATCAGGACATCGGCGGGGTCGGTGGAGCCCTCGCCCGTCACGCCGAGGCCACCATCGACCAGATCGGACACGAGCGCCTCCCCATTGTCCGCGAGCTCTTCCGTAACCTCGTCACCGCCGAGGGCACCCGCGCCGTCCGCGAGTGGGACGAGCTCCTCTCCGTCTTCAGCGATTCGTCCGACGAATCGCCCGAGGAGGTGCTTCGTCAGCTCATCGACGCGCGCTTGCTGACCTCGTACGAGGTGCGGGAGGCTGACGAGGCACCGACGAGGCGAGTCGAAATCATCCACGAATCGCTGCTCGCCAACTGGCCCCGCCTCGTCCGCTGGCAGACCCAGGACGCCGACGCTGCCCAGCTCCGCGATCAGCTTCGCCAGGCGGCCAGGACGTGGGACGAGCACGATCGAACAACCGACTATCTCTGGTCCGGCAGAGCCTTCCGTGAGTTCTCGGTATGGCGGGAAGGTTACTCAGGCGGGCTGTCCAAGCTGGAAGAGAAGTTTGCTGCAGCCATGACGGCGCACGCGAAGCGCCGCGCGAGGCTGCGGAAGGTGGTCACCGCGGCCGTCATCCTGGCACTCCTCGGAGTGATCGCGGTGGTCGGCGTGTCCCGCCAGCAGGCGGTGGCCGAGGCTGCCCGCGCGGAGGCCTCCCGGATGGTGGCCCTCGGTCAGCTCGAGATGGAAAACAACCCGACCGCGGCCTTCGCCTGGGCCCGAGCGAGCCTCGGAGTCGCCGACACCGATGCCGGTCGAGATCTCGCGGTCAAGGCGTTGGCGACCGGATCGGTCGCGCGGGTCCTCCAACCCGATCAGGACGCGGAGGGGGTCGTTCACAGCACGACCTTCAGTCCGGATGGACAGTGGGCCTCGCTCCACGGCTATACTAAGCTCAAATTCGTACGCAGCTCCGGCGGCCCGTTCGCGTTCATCGATGACTTCCCAGCGTTCAAAAGCCATGTCGTTCACGGCGAATTCAGCCGCGACAGCACGAGTTTTGTTGCCTTCAAGTTCTTCGCCGAGGACAAACCGTCATTGATTCGGCATTACGAGCTGCCTGGCTTCGGGACGACTGCGAATTTCGAGATTCCTCCGGCGGCGCCCAACAGCCGGCGTTGGTTTATTATCGAAACCAGGCGAGGCGTCCTCGTCGTGGACAAAGAGGAAGAGAGTTATCCGATCCGACGAGTCGAGCTCGACGGGACCTTGACTCCCATCGCCCAAGCGGTCGGATCATTTGACTGGTGGAACGTAGGTCGCGACGGTTCGTGGTCTACCGAAAGGGTTGGACGAGATGTCTTTTTGTATCCGTTGGACGGCCTCGACCAGCCCAGGCAACAGATACATCGATTTGACCGTGACGTCGGTTGGTTTGAGGTCCATGAGCGTTTCGATTGGATTGCGGCGAACGAGCAAGGTACGCAGCGAGTATGTGTGTGGAGTTTGAGCACCGAGGGCACGGAGCCGCGGGCGTGTTTCGAAGTGCCTGATTTAGAACTCCGCTTCATCGTTTTTGACCCCACAGGCCGGCGGATCGCGTTGGCCGGCACGCTCGACGGTACGACCACAGCCCACGTCTGGGATCTTCAGTCTGACCACGAGACTGAGGTTCTCAAGCTTCGATTCCCTTCAATTTGGTTCAACGGCTGTACGTTCGATCCCAGCGGCCGGTGGTTCACGGCTTCGATGGTAGGCCCGACCGCTTTCTGGCCGATGCCTCAACACTCTGTAGTGATCATGAGGGGCGCAGGAAATGTGGTCGGATTCACCAGTGACGGGAAGTCGGTGGTCACGATTCCGACGACGGATGACAGGGAAAAGTCCATTCGGGTTCGCCCGCTCTCAGAGGGAGGCTTCGACCGGACGATCGACTACGATCCCCAATCGCTCTGGCCCATGGGCGCCGTCTTCGATCCTCGAGGCGAGGTTCTGGTCACGGCCAGGTATGGGGCCTGCACGGCCGAGCTCGTCCCCCTCGACGGTTCGCCGGTCAAGGTGGTTCACGAGTTCGACGAAACCGGCCCGCCGGTCTCTGTCGCGTATGACCCTGATCGAAGACTGGTAGCGTCTGCGGCGGGTCCGGGACCAAGGGACAGCAAGGGCATTATCGTCCACAGCCTGGATTCGGGCTCGACTCGCGTCTTGGGCCCAACCGAGGACGCCGGGGACGCTTTTGACGGGGTCAACTGGTCACTCAGATTTCTGCCCGACGGCGACCTTCTTGTGTCGAGCGGCAATGCCGGGATCCGACGATGGAAACTGGAAACCATGAGTTCGGAGAAGATATACGACGGCAGAAGCGGTGAGCTCGCGCCCCTTCCTGACGGCCGACGAGTGGTGTTCCAGGGTTCCAAATCGGTGCACATTCTGGATCTCGAATCCCGCGAGGTGCGTCAGCGTCAAGGGTTTGACGAGGATATTTTCAGTTTGGCGTTGTCGACCGACGGCGAGCTCATGGCAACCGGTCACGTCAGTGGAGTCGTGCTCGTCGGCCGGGTATCGGGCGGGGCGCCGTATCGTCTCTACGGCCATGAGTCGCGGATCTTCAACGTGGCGTTCTCCCCTGATGGCAGCATGATTGCATCGTCGGATTCGAACGGTGTTGTTCGAATTCGGCCCGTGCCGGACTTCTCGAAACCGCCCCTTGGCGGCTTGCCGCTCGACGAGCTTCTGGCCAAGCTCGACACCCACACCAACGTCCGTATGGTCCGCGACGAACAATCGGTCACAGGATGGACTCAGGAGGTCGGCCCCTTCCAGGGCTGGGCCGAGCTGCCGGAGTGGTAAGCTGCTCCATCCTTGCGTGATAGCATTGAGCCATGGCGATGCACGACATCGAGATCGACGACAAACGGCTGCGTGAAATCTGTCGTGATTTCAGCGTCCGCCGACTCGCGCTCTTCGGGTCTTTTCAGCGAGGTGACTTTTCGGACGAGAGCGACGTCGATATTCTCGTGGAGTTCGAAGCGGGAGCACGCGTCGGACTCGCCTTTTTCGCTTTGCAGGATGAGCTGAGCCAGCTCTTGGGCCGCCGCGTGGATCTCAACACCCCCGGCTTCCTCAGCCCACAGTTCCGAAATCGGGTTCTTCGAGAGGCAGAGCCGATCTATGAGGCCGCGTGACGACACTGTCTTGCTGCGGGACATGCTCGATTACGCGCGTCGAGCCAGCGATGCAGTGGCGGGCAAGACACGAGCTGACCTTGACAATGATGACGTCCTGGCAGCCGCGCTGGAGCGCTTCGTCGAGGTCATCGGCGAGGCGGCAGGGCGATTGACGAATGAGACTCGCAGCGCCAGCCCGTAGGTTCCCTGGAAGGAGATGATCGCACTTCGAAACCGGCTGATTCACGGTTACTTTGCTGTCGATCGCGACATTCTGTGGACCATCGTTGAGGACGATATTCCAAAGCTGATCGAGGCTCTCGAAAAATTGCCCTGAACGACAGCGGCGCGAACGCCCAGAACGCTCCATCCAGCATCCCACACCGCAGTTCGTGCCTCGCGCGTGGGGATTTCTCAGTTCGAAGGGCCATACCGTTCGATTCATCCTGTACAATCGGCCGAAGCTGAAATCCAACCATGAACGGGAAGGCACCGCCGGACCGTGATGAGTTGACCCGCACCGAGGGGGAAGGCGAGACCCTGGATCTGCCGGGCGGGGTGGGCGGCATCGCCCCCGGCCAGGTCCTCGGGGAGCGCTACCAGGTACTGGAGCTCCTGGGTCGCGGCGGGATGGGCGAGGTGTGGCACGCCTTCGACCTCAAGCTGCGGGTCGAGGTCG
>CAZSTH010000164.1:0-5005 GCA_964609835.1 uncultured Thermoanaerobaculia bacterium | reverse complement strand
ACGGTCCACGGTGGCGGTCAACAGTGGCGGTGGCGGTCAACGGTGGCGGTAGACGGTGGCGGTCGACGGTGACGGTGGCGGTGGCGGTCGGCGGTCGCGGATCGCGGCCCCGGTGGCGGATCGCGGTCGCGGACGCGGTCGCGGATCGCGGTCGCGGTCCCGGTCGCGGCCCCGGTCGCGGTCGCGGTCCACGGTGGCGGTGACGGTGGCGGTCCGTGGTAGCGATCGCGGCGCGGCTGGCTCCCGTGCGCTTTGACTCAGAGCGGTCGCGTCCGCTCCATCACCTCGATGACGGCCTCGGCAACGCGGTCGGGCGCCTCCAGCGGCAGCAGGTGCCCGCAGCCGGGGAGGACCTCGAGGGTGGCCCCCGGGATCCCGGAAATCGCCTCCCGGGCCCAGGCGCGGAAGCCGGGCATGTCGTGCTCGCCAACGATGACCGCGGTCGGTGCCACGATCTCGCCCAGCCGGTCGGGCACCGTCCACTCGCGCTCGACCTCGTCGCGGCGAGTGGCGAGGTAGTCCGCGCCGGGAAAGTCGCGGAGGATGGCCTCCGTGGCCGCCCGTACGCCGGGCTTGGAGAACGAGTGCGCGAAGAGCGGACCGTCGCACCAAGGTCCGAGCATGGCGTCCTCGACCCCTTCAGTGCGGATCGTCCGCGCCACCTGCTTGAGGTTGGCCATGAACTCGGGCTCGAAGGGGCGGTCGGGCATCACCGGCGACACCAGCACCAGGGTCGCCAGGCGCTCCGGCATGGTCAGCGCCATCTCGAGGGCGACCGCGCCCCCGATCGAGTAGCCCACCACGGTCGCCGCCGCGACGCCGGCGCCGTCGAGCACCGCCGCCATGTCGGCCGCGTGGTGGCTCGGGAGGTAGCCGGAATCCGGCCTCGTGCTGAGGCCGTGGCCGCGGAGGTCCGGCCGCACGACCCGCAGCCCCGCCGCCGCCAGCGGCACCACCACGGGGTCCCAGATCCGCCGGTCGAAGGTGTGGCCGTGGATCAGAAGCACCGGCTCGTTGCCGCTGTCGTCCAGGTAGTGAATCGTGACATCCCCGTTGGTCGCGTGTGGCATACAGGCTCCCCCCGTGCATTCTACTCGCGATTCCGGCTGCTTCCGGGCGCCGACGCGGCGCGCGGAAGCAGCCGGAACCGCGATCGGTTACACTTCCTGGCCGCAGCGTCGCGGCGGCCAGAAAGTGGGAGAGAGATGCCACTGACTCAACAGATGATTCTCGAGGTGCTTCATCAGATTCCAGCTCCAGGCGGTCGCGGCAGCCTGGTCGAGGCGGGCGCCGTGCGCGGCATCGAGGTCGAAGGCGCGACCGCCAGGGTGATGCTGGCCGTGGAGGCCCCCGACCCCAAGATCGCCGGCAAGGTCCGGAGCGACGTCGAACGGGCCCTGGCCGCGATCCAGGAGCTGGAGGCGGCCGAGGTCTCGGTGCAGCCGCTGATGGCCACCATCCAGGGCGGGCCAGGGCCCGCACCGGAACCGCCGCCGACCTGGGAGGACCGGATTCCAGGCGTCAAGCGCGTCCTCGCCGTCGCCTCCGGCAAGGGGGGCGTCGGCAAGTCCACCGTCTCCGCGAACCTCGCCCTCGCCCTCGCCGCTGCCGGGCGCTCGGTCGGACTGCTCGACGCCGACATCTACGGCCCGTCGCAGCAGATGATGATGGGCGCCACCGACGACCCGGTGGGCGGTCCCGACGGCCGGATCCAGCCGGTCGACGCCCCCGGCGGCGTCAAGGTCATGTCCTTCGGCTTCCTGGTCGATCCCGACCAGCCGGTGATCTGGCGCGGACCGATGCTGCAGAAGGCCCTCGAGCAGTTCGTCGGCGATGTGGACTGGGGCGAGCTCGACTACCTGGTCGTCGATCTCCCGCCCGGCACCGGCGACGTCGCCCTGACGCTGTGCCAGAACGTGCCGATGGCCGGCGCCATCATCGTCACCACGCCGCAGGACGTGGCTTTGATCGACGCCCGCAAGAGCCTCCACATGTTCCGGAAGCTCGACGTCCAGGTGCTCGGCATCGTCGAGAACATGGCGTTCTTCGCCTGCCCGGAGTGCGGCCACATCGAGCACGTCTTCGGCGACGGCGGCGGACGACGCACCGCCGAAGAGCTCGAGGTGCCGTTGCTGGGATCGATCCCGCTCGACCCGGCGGTAGTGGCCGGCGGCGACTCGGGCGATCCGGTGGTGCTGGCGCGCCCCGACTCGACTACCGCGCGCGCCTTCACCGAGCTCGCGGCACGCGTCGGCGAAGCGACCGGGTGATCCGGGTGCCTTTACGGGCCCGCATCCTCTGATTCGGCGGTCCGCCGCTGGAAGCTGACGACCACCTTGGTGGGCGAGGCGCCCTCGGAGTTGATGATCACCGTCACCGTGCGGTTCGCGCCCGGCTCGTTGGCGTTGACCATCCCGCCGCGGCTGCCGTCCTGGCTGAAGGTGTTGACCGAGGTCTCGAAGCCCGCGGCCTCGAGCTTCGAGCGGTAGAACTCGAGAACCTCCTGCACGCTGTCCGACGTCTCGAGCTCGAAGCCCCCTATGGACTCGCCGCCGGTGGTCATGGAGTGTCGGTTGGCGGGCTCGCAGCCTGGGTAGACCGGGACGAAGGCGGGCAGCTCCTGCGACACATCGCCGCTGGAGAAGACCACGCCGCCGTCCTCGTCGGTGATCTTGAGGGTACCGCTCCCCTCCATCTCGCTGGCGTCGATGTTGATCTCCCGGTCGCCGCTCTTGAAGCTGAGACGGCCCTCCTTGATGTCCTCCAGGTCGACCGTGATGACCTCTCCGGTCTGCTTGTTTCGGACGGTCATGGTGCCGGCATCCGGGTCGGAATCCACCTCCTCGAGCTCGGGGTTGAGCTTGACGATCATCCTGGCGGCGACCATTGCCGGGTCCTTCTCGAAGTCGGCGGCCACGTCCTTCGCCTTGTTGGCGATGAAGATACCGCCGATGGCGATCGCGATCATCACCAGCACGATCAGCGCGCCGCACCCGATCCCGACCCACGCCCAGACCGGAAGCCCCTGCTTCGCCGGCACCTGCTCTCCATTGGCCATGTCTACCTCCTGCGGCGGCGTCGCAGCCGCCTGTCCTGTCCTCGAGGCCTCAAGGATAACACCCTGCGCCAGGAAAAAGTGCAGGGGGGAAGGGGCACCCGGTCGCGGCACGTCCGATTCGATCCGGACTTTTTTTCTTCCTTCGATTCTCCCCGCTCCCCCGCTCTCCGCGCCTGTGGATCTTCGACCCGTAACCGGATACGATACCGACGCGTGGACGAACCCGGGCGACAACGGCGGGCCGATGGACTCTGAGATCGTGGCGGTGATCCTGTGCCTCTTCGGCTCGGGCTTCTTCTCGGGGTCCGAGACCGCGCTGACCTCACTGCCGGTCACCCGGCTGGAGGCGCTCCGCCACCGCTCGGGTCGGCTGACCCGCGCCGCCCTCGACCGCTGGGCGAGCGCTCCGCAGAGCGTCCTCATCACCATCCTGGTCGGCAACAACCTGGTGAACGTGCTCGCCTCGGCCCTCGCCACCAGCATCGCCTATCGACTTTCCGACAACGGAGGCCTGGCCGCTGTGGTGGGCGTCATGACTCTCGGCATCCTGATCTTCGGCGAGATCACGCCGAAGACCATGGCCCAGCAGCACGCGGAGTGGATTGCCGCCCGGGTCGCTCCCGTGCTGTACCTGCTCGACCTCGTGCTGCGGCCTGTCAACGTCGTGCTCGGCCTGCTGTCGCGGCTGCTGTCGAGGGGCGGCAGACCCGAGCTGGCGGTGACCGAAGAGGATCTCCTCTTCATGCTGCGCCTGGCCCACCGCCACGCGCACCTGCCGAAGGACTCGCGGATCATGATCGAGTCGGTGCTCCGCTACCAGCGCGCGGTGGCGCGCGAGGTGATGGTGCCGCGGCCGATGGTCGCCACCGTCGACCGCTCCTGGGACCTGGAGACCCTTCAGCAGACGATCGTCAACACCCCCCACAGCCGCTTCCCGGTGGTCGACGGCTCACCCGACGACATCGTCGGCGTGCTCCACGCCAAGCACCTGCTGCGCCTGCTGCCCGGTGAGCCGTGGCTCGACCTGGTGGTGCCGGCGCTCTTCATCCCCGAGGGCCGGCATCTGCCGGACCTGCTGCAGGACTACCGCCGCAGCGGCCAGCACCTGGCGCTGGTGCTCGACGAGTTCGGCGGGCTGTCGGGGCTGGTCACGCTCGAGGACGTCCTCGAGCTGGTGGTGGGCGAGATCGAGGACGAGTTCGACGTCGGCCACATGAGCGCGGTCGAGGCCATCGGCTCCGGCTGGCGCCTCGCCGGCTACCTCTCGCTGCGGCGGCTGGAGTCGATCCTCCACCGCAGCCTGCAGCGGCCGGAGGAGGCGGACTCGGTCGGCGGCCTGGTGGCGCACCTCGCCGACGGCGAGGTGGTTCCCGGCACGCGGGTCGAGTGGGACCGCCTGCTGCTCGAGGTCGAGGACGTCGAAGAGGGCCGCGCCACCCGGGTGCTGGTGACGCCGGTGGGAGGGTAGTCTTCCTCCGGAGATTTCGGATGCCCGCCCGTCCGACCAGGTCGCAACCACGAAGACTCCGAGAAGCCACGAGGGGGTGGATCCACCTCGATCACCGACCCGGTGGGGCTCGCGACCGTTCGGGTCTCGGCGACGGCCTTCGGTGACCGTGGCCGGGACCGCGACCGCGACCGCGTCCGCGATCCGGGACCGGGACCGGGGCCGCGATCCGCGACCGTGATCCGCGACCGCGACCGGGGCCGCGACCGCGATCCGCGACCGTGACCGCCACCGTCACCGCCACCGTCACCGCCGACTGCCACCGTCACCGTCACCGTCACCGTCACCGCTGACCGTGTCCGCGACCGTGGACCGCGACCGTGGACCGCGACCGCGACCGGGTCCGCGACCGTCAACCGCCACCGGGGCCGCAACCGTGGACCGCCACCGGGACCGCGACCGCGACCGGGACCGGGGCCGCGACCGGGACCGCGACCGCG
>CAZSTH010000163.1:0-5106 GCA_964609835.1 uncultured Thermoanaerobaculia bacterium | reverse complement strand
GGTCGCGGGTCGCGGTGGCGGTGAACGGTGGCGGTGGCGGTCAACGGTGGCGGTGGCGGTGACAGTGGCGGTAGACGGTGGCGAGGGCGGTGGCGGTCGCGGTGGCGGCCCCGGTCGCGGATCACGGTCGCGGTCTGCGGTGCCGATGGCGGTCGTGGTTCACGGCTGCTCCGGGTCCTGAGCTTCGAGCTCCGACACCACCGCCGCCATGCGCTCGAGAATCCCTTCGCCGTGGGTTCCCGGCCAGTAGACCCGCCCGCAGGAGGCGCAGCGTTTGAACCTCGGCGCCGTCGCGAGCACGTATGGCGGCGCCACGTTCGCGACCTTCGTGCGGGAGACCCCGGTCAACTCGCCGTTGCACTCGGCGCAGCGGGCCCGATCGAGGTTCGCATCCGGACGCAGCCCGAGCCGCGAGAACACCTCGTGGAGCTGCGTCTCGACTCCCTGGGAGCGGATGAGCATGGTGCGCGGCCCCACCGCCGCCAACTCGCGGTCGCAGGTCAGCAGCCACCGGCCTTCGTTTCTCGCGATCTCGGCGAGCACGCCGTCATCCGGCCCGGGCTCCAGGTAGGTGGAGTCGAAGCCGAACAGCCGCAGCCACCTCGCCAGCGATCCGAGCATCGCGTCGCACAGGAATCTCGGCCGCTTCGTCGGCTGCCGCATCACCCGGCCAGGATACTTCGACTGCCGGTCCGGCGACCGGCGGAGCGGCCGCGGATTCGGGTGTAGAATAGCTGACGCGCCGCGGTATTCGCCGCTTGCGAGAAGCCACCACAAGGAGCATTCCATGCCGCCGATCGAGACCACTCCCGAGCTGGTGCACACCGTCTACGACAACAGCCGCCAACGCCTCGAGGTCGTGCGCACGCGCCTCGGCCGGCCATTGACGCTCGCCGAAAAGGTGCTCTTCGGCCACCTCGCCGATCCCGAGCAGAAGCTGGAGCGAGGCACTGCCTACCTCCAGCTCCGTCCCGACCGGGTCGCGCTGCAGGATGCCACCGCCCAGATGGCCCTCCTCCAGTTCATGCTCTCGGGCAGGGACACGACCGCGGTGCCGTCGACGGTCCACTGCGACCACCTCATCCAGGCGCGGTCGGGCGCCGCCGAGGACGTGGAGGCGGCCATTGATCGCAATCGCGAGGTCTACGACTTCCTGCAATCGGCATCGGCCCGTTACGGCCTCGGTTTCTGGCGGCCCGGCTCGGGCATCATCCACCAGGTGGTGCTCGAGAACTACGCTTTCCCGGGCGGCATGATGATCGGCACCGACTCCCACACGCCCAACGCCGGCGGGCTGGGCATGATCGCGATCGGGGTCGGCGGCGCCGACGCCGTCGACGTCATGGCGGGCTTCAACTGGGAGGTCCTGCAGCCCGAGATCGTCGGGGTGCGTTTGACCGGCGAGATGGGTGGCTGGACGGCCCCGAAGGACGTCATTCTCAAGCTGCTCGGCATCCTGACCGTCAAGGGCGGCACCAATCGCATCATCGAGTACTTCGGACCCGGGGCATCGTCGATCTCGGCCACCGGCAAGGGCACCATCACCAACATGGGTGCCGAGCTCGGCGCCACGACCTCGGTCTTCCCCTACGACGCCCGCACCAAGACCTACCTCGACGCTACCCAGCGGGCGCGAATCGCGACCCTGGCCGAAGCCAACGCCGACCTCGTGACCGCCGACCCCGAGGTGGAGGCCGACCCGGAGTCCTTCTTCGATCTGGTGATCGAGATCGACCTCTCGATGCTGGAACCGCACGTCGTCGGACCGTTCACGCCCGACCTGGCGCGGCCGGTATCGCAGATGGCGGCCGACGTCGCCGAGCAGGAATACCCGCCGGCGCTCACGGCGGGCTTGATCGGCTCCTGCACCAACTCCTCGTACGAGGATCTTTGCCGCGCCGCCGACGTCGCCGAACAGGCCCTCGCACATGACGCCCGGACCAAGAGCACCTTGTGGGTGACGCCGGGATCCGAGCAGATCGAGGCCACCATCCAGCGCGACGGCCAGATGGCCTCGTTCGAAAAGCTCGGCGGCACCGTCCTCGCCAATGCCTGCGGCCCCTGCATCGGCCAGTGGCACCGCGAGGACATCTCAGAAGGCACCGTCAACTCCATCATCAGCTCGTTCAATCGCAACTTCGCGAAGCGCAACGACGGCAATCCCCAGACCCACTCCTTCATCGCCAGCCCAGAGATCGTCATCGCCTACGCGCTGGCGGGGGACCTGACGGTCAATCCGCTGACCGACGAGCTGACGGCCGAGAGCGGGACCAGATACCGACTGAATCCCCCCGCCGCCGCCCCCGACGTGCCGGCCGAGGGTTTCGTCTTCAAGGCGGAGGGGTTCCTGGCGCCGCCCGCGGACCGGTCGTCGGTCGAGGTCAAGGTCAAGGACGGCTCGGAGCGGCTGCAGCTACTCGAGCCCTTCCCTGCCTGGAACGGCCGCGATTACGAGAAGATGCCGGTGCTGCTCAAGGCGAGCGGCAAGTGCACCACCGATCACATCTCGCAGGCGGGGCCGTGGCTCCGTTTCCGCGGCCATCTCGACAACATCTCCGACAACCTCTTTCTGGGCGCGGTCAACGCCTTCGCCGACGAGCCGGGTCAAGGGGTCGACATCGACAGCGGAGCGCTCAAGCCGTTGCCCGAGCTCGCCCGCGAGTACAAGCGGCGCGGCATCCGCTGGGTGGCGGTGGCCGACGAGAACTACGGCGAGGGGTCGTCGCGCGAGCACGCGGCCATGGAGCCGCGTCACATGGCGGGCACCGCGGTCATCGCGCGGTCGTTCGCCCGAATCGCCGAGACCAACCTCAAGAAACAAGGCATGCTGCCGCTGACCTTCAAGGAGCCCGCCGACTACGACAAGATCCGTGTGGACGACCGGATCTCCCTCGTCGACCTCCGGAGCATTGCGCCCGGGTCGACAGTGAGTGCGGTGCTCCACCACGCCGACGGCAGCGAGCAGACGATCGAGCTTGCCCACAGCCTCAACGCCGAGCAGGTGCAGTGGTTCAAGGCGGGCTCGGCTCTCAACCTGCTGCGACAGAAAACGTGACCGGAATGATCGGCATCACAACGGCGCGTTGATTTGCAGCCCGAGGTTTGCGAACATCGATTGATGGTGCACGAACAGCAGCACGAAAACGGTCGCCCGGTGGCCGACCTCGAGTTTCTGCGCATCTTCCTGCCGCCGGAAATCCGTCTTGCTCAGAGGCAGGCCATGATCCAGAGCTCGCGTTCTGTCAACGGCGAGCCGTCAACCTGCCTGGGCCTGTACTTCGTGCGCCTGGAACCCATGTCGGGCGAGCGGTTCCCGGCTTCCGCGGCGGGCGGTGCTCAGATTGGAGACCACGTTCAGGAGCTCCTGCACGATGTGGTCCGGGACTCCGACATCCCTGCCCGACTGAGCGACCAGGAGCACCTCGCCGTACTCCGCGACCTCGACCCCGACCGCACCTACGTGGTCAGCCAGAGATTTCTCGCCTCTGCCGCCGAGTCCGACCTGCTTCACGCCGCCAATCTCGGAACCCGGGTCGGGTACATCATCTACCCCCTTTCGAGCCAGCCAAACTACCCGCCCAACCAGTGGGAAAACGTGGTCGAACTGGCACGGGTCATGAGCCGCCGCGGAGAGCCCGTCGGCCGGGCCAGCGGCCACGGGCTGCTGCGGGGTCCAAATATGACCGAGACCGGGATGCCCGAGGCCGACCTCATTCCGCTGGCTCTCCGCGATCCCGACTCTCTGTGCAGGCTCGGCCTGCTGAAGGTCCAGACCATCCACCTGATGCCCAACGTGTGACCCGGGCCGCCGGAGCGCGGTATCCTCTCGCAATGACCTTCGATCTCGGCCACTGGCTTGCCGCATTTCCGGTCCGCGAGCACGCCCTGTACCTCGACCACGCCGCGGTCTGCCCGCTCCCGAAGCCGGTTGCCGACGCCATGCAGCAGCGAATCTCGGAACAGCGGGACTCGGGCCACGAGAACTACCGCGAGTGGAACAACCATCGCCTGACCTGCAGGCACATCGGCAGCCAGCTCATCGGTTGCGATCCCGACGACGTCTCGATCGTTCGCAGCACCTCCGAAGGACTGTCCCTGATCGCCGAGGGGCTCGACTGGACCGTTGGCGACCAGGTCGTGGTCGGAGCCGAGGAGTTCGCAGCCAACGCCTCGCCCTGGCTGGGTCTCGAGCGGCGCGGAGTCGAGGTCAGGCGCTTCCCCCAGCCTGACGGCCGCATCGATCCGGACGTCGTCGATCGGCATCTCGGAGACCGCACGCGGGTGCTCGCGATCTCGTGGGTAGCCTTCCACAGCGGCTGGATCGCCCCGCTCGCCCAGCTCGGCCGATTGTGTCGGGACCGAGACGTGCTTCTGATCGTCGACGCGATCCAAGGCCTCGGGGTGCTGCCGATGCACATGGGCGCGCTGGCCATCGACGCCGTGGTCGCCGACGGCCACAAGTGGCTGCTGGGGCCCGAGGGGGCCGGCCTGATGGCGACCACCAGCGCGTTGCGCGAGCACCTGCACCCGGTCATCTCCGGGTGGCGCAACATCGTCCGCGAGCCCAAGAGCTTCTTCCTGGAAAGGCTCGAGTACCGGCGTGACGGCCGCAGGTTCGAGCCCGGCGCTTCCAACGACATCGGCATCGCAGGCATGGCTGCCGCGCTCGACATGGTCGCCACGGTCGAACGAGACAACATCCAGACCCGGATCGAGATGCTGAGCAGGCTGCTGACCCGCATCCTGCTGGCCCACGACTGGGATGTCTTCTCACCCGGGTCCGGCCACCCCATCGCCGGGATCGTCGCCGCGCGCCACCCCGCGGTCGCGCCCGAGGAGGCCTGCCGCAGGCTCCGCGACCGACGGGTCATCGTCTCCATGCGGCAGGGGTATGTGCGGTTCTCGCCCCACTTCTACACCACGAGAGGCGAGCTCGAAGCGCTCGACCGCATTCTGGAGAAAATCGGATTGTAGTCGTTCGGGAGTCGAAAGTCGGGATTCGAGATTCCGACACCCCCGAAGCCACGAATGAGATCACCGTCGCGGAGCGCGGGTGGCGGTGGCGGTGCACGGTCGCGGTGGCGGTGGCGGTGGCGGTGACGGTGA
>CAZSTH010000162.1:0-5150 GCA_964609835.1 uncultured Thermoanaerobaculia bacterium | reverse complement strand
GAGCGCCGTCCACCAGGACGTCGACGCCGGAGCCCTGCGCCTCTGAAACCAGCCGCTCGATGGGCATCACCAGGCCCGTCTGGCTGGTGACGTGGTCCAGCAGCAGCAGCCGAGTCCGTCGACCGAGGCGATCGAGGACCGCCTCCAACGCCTGCTCCTCCGAGTGCAGCGGAAACGGGATCGGCGCCACGACAACCGTCGCGCCGAAGGAGGCTGCCGCCGCGTCGATGGCGTTCCGGCAGGCGTTGTACTCGTGGTCCGTGACCAGGATCTCGTCCCCCGGCCCGAGACGCAGGCTGCGGAGGACGGTGTTGACACCCGTGGTCGCGTTGACGATCAGCGCCAGGTCCCGCGGATCGGCGCCCACGAAGCTCGCCAACGCCGCACGCGAACGGTCGAGCTCGGGCTGGTAGAAATGGTCGAAGAACTGGAGGGGCTCCCGCTCCATCAGCGCACGGATCTCCGACTGGCGTTCGAGGACAGCAATCGGTGTTGCCCCGAAGGACCCGTGGTTGAGGAAGACGATCTCCGGATCCAGGGCCCACAGCGTGGCGAGCGGCGACCGAGCCGGTGGTTTCATGGCCAGCATTATGGACGATCGCGGCCGCGGCCGGTCCGCCGGCCGCTGCCCCGGGTATGATGTTGCGGCCGCGCGGAGAAAGCGGAGCCGGAACCGGAGGAATCATGGTCAACGCCATCGTCCTGCTCAACGTGCAGAGCCACCGTATCAACCAGGTCGCGGAGGAGCTCGCCGATCTCGACGGCGTGTCCGAGGTGTACTCGGTCGCGGGCCAGTACGACCTCGTGGTCGTTATCCGCGCCCGCGACGACGACCAGATCGCCTCGCTGGTGACCGAGCAGCTGCTGCAGGTGGAAGGGCTGCTGTCGTCCGAGACCCTGATCGCGTTCCGTACCTACTCGCGCCACAACCTCGACGGGCTGTTCTCGGTCGGCCTCGAGTGATCTCGATATCCCGCCGGGTCAGTCCGCGACCGCCGCCAGCGCCTGCCGGCGCTCGTCCTCGAACTCGTCACCCGGGTACCACGTCGGCATCTCGTCGGCATCGGCCACCGCGCAAAGCAGCTCGAAGGCGAGTCGCGCATCGTCCTCGAGCCCCTCGTAGTTCCACCACGCCTCGACCTCGTCGGCAGGCTGGTGATAGCGGTTCTCGATCCACTCCGCGTACCGCTCCTCACCCCACCCCGGTGGACGGCCGATGAAGTCCGCTCCCGACTTGAACCAGATCGAAGGGATCCCGACATTGGCAAAGCTGAACTGGTCGGAGCGGTAGTACCACCCCGCGCGCACGGTGGTCTCGGGGCCCACCGTGCGGCCCTGTCGTGCGGCCGCCTCGGCGAGCATGTCCTCGAGGGTCGACTTGCCCATCCCGTAGATCGTCACGTCGTTGGTGCGTCCCCACACGTTTCCGAGCTCGAAGTTGATGTCGGCGGCGATCTTGCCCACCGGCACGAGCGGGTTGCGGGTGAAGTACACGGACCCCAGCCTCCCCTGCTCTTCCGCCGCGACGAACAGGAACAGCGCGCTCCGCCGCAGCGGCTCTTTCATCACACCCACCGCCTCGGCAAGGGCCAGCGCCTGCGCCACCGCGACGCCGTTGTCGAGCGCGCCGTTGTAGATCCGGTCCCCGGTGCCGTCGGGCTCACCGATCCCGAAATGGTCGTGGTGGGCCGACACGACCACGATCTCATCGGCCAGCTCCGGGTCCCCTCCGCGGAAGATGCCGCCCACATTGGCGGTCTCGGTCTCGCGGATCGACGCCGCCAGCTCGATGTCGGTCGTCAGGTCGAGGGCCACGGGGCGGAAGTCGCTGCTGCGAGCCGCCGCCACCAGCTCGTCGAGGTCGGCGCCGCCATGGGCGACCAGCCGGCGCGACGCCTCCTCGGTCATCCACGCGTGCATCTTCAGCCGCGGCTCGTCGCCGGCCGGGATCTCGAACTGCTCGCCCTCCGCGCCGGTTTGCACCACGTTCCACGGATAGCCTGCCGACTCGGTGGTGTGAATGATGATGGCCGCCGCCGCACCCTGTCGGGCGGCGCTCTCGTACTTGTAGATCCAACGCCCGTAGTACAGCTTGCGCTCCCCGGCGAAGAGCTCCGGATCCCAATCGGGGTCGTCGTTGAGCATCAACAGCACCTTGCCCGCGAGGTCCGCCCCCTTGAAGTCGTCCCAGTCCTGCTCCGGTGCCTCAATGCCGTAGCCCACGAAGACCACCCCGGCGCCTTCGATCGCAGCAGCTGTGCTCTGGACGCCGATCCCGCCGACATACTCGTCCCACACCCGAAACCCGGTCTCGCCGCCCGCCGCGTCGGTGAAGGTCCATCGCTCCGGCAGGTCGGTCGTCATTCCGACGATCGTCATCGGCTGCTCCCACGAGCCACCCGCGAACGCCGGCTGCGCACCGTACTCGGACAACCGCTTTGCCAGGAAGGCGCGTGCGCGCCGGTCGCCCTCGGTGCCCGGCCCGCGCCCTTCGAACTCATCAGACGCGAAGCGGGAGACGTGGGCCTTCAGAACATCGCCTGTGATGACCTGCTCGGCATCAAGTACCTGTGAGCCGACACCTGATGGCGACGGCGCCTCACCGGCGCCACAGCCTGCGATCAGACCCAGAAAAACGACCGATGCCCAGGCTCTCATTCGTGACATACCATCCCCTCCCGACCGCCCGCTTCACCCGACCACTCGCCCCCGGGCGGTCATCCGACACCGTAACAGAGATCCGCAGGCTCTGCGCAGCAAGGTCGGCGCTCCGCGCCGCGCGTCATGCCCGCGACCGAACGGCCCGTCGGCGCCGGGCGCAACGCCTGTCGATGATGGCCCGAGCTCGCGCCTGCACTCCCTCGTCAAGCGGCACGCACAACCAGAGCAACGCGCCGGCAATGAAGAGCACGCCGACCCCGGGCCCGAAGGCGACAGCGAGGCCCCACCTGGCAACATCGGTCTGCTCTACTGCTCCCGGCGCGAAGCCCACGGCGTCGAGTAGCCAGCCGGTCACCGCGAGACCCATCGCCCGTGCGAGTTTCGAGACCATCCGCCACACGCCGAAGAACACCCCCTCACGGTGGACACCCCCCAACGCCTCCTCCACGTCCACGACGTCCGCCACCGTGGCGTCGAAGAGGAACACGGACCCCACCAGCAACCCGCCTACCAGCCCCCAGATCACGGGGCCCACCAGGCTCCCCGGCGGGAAGAGCGGGTAGACGATCGTCGTTCCGACGCCGAGCAAAAACACCCCGGCGAACGCCGTCGGGCGCCGACCGAGGCGCCGCGAAAGCAGCACCCAACCGCCGATCGACAGGGCGATCACGAGCGCGAACGGCAACAGGATCCACGTGAAGACCTCACGCTCTTCGAGCTGAAGTCGGTGCTCGTAGTAGAAAAGCGCCAACGACGCGTTGAGGGTGAGACCGATCGAACCCACCAGGTAGGCCGCCAGCAGCGGCCGAAAGGCCTTCGACCGCATGACAGCCGACAGCGAATCCCCGAGCGCGCTCACGGACAGACCCCGCCGCGTGTTCCGACCCGCTCGATCGTGACCCCGGGTCGCAAGAACGGCGACCAGACCGGAGATCGCGACCGCCGCGGCGAGCCACACCGCACCCTGCTCCGCGCCAGCGCCTCCCCTCGCCGCCGCAGACGGAGCGACGATCCCGAGCGCCAGACCGAGATTTGCGAACAGGAAGCGCCAGCCGAAGATCTCGTTGCGGGTGCCCGGATCGGCCGAGATCTCGCCCCCGAGGGCAGCGTGGGGCACGGCGATGACGGTCAGCGCCGTGTTGAACAGGGCGTAGGCGATCAGCAGGTACAGCGCGGTCACGACCTGGCCGGCCGCCGGCGGCGGCGAGAAGAGAACCATGAAAAACACCGCGGTCAGCACGCCACCCACGCCGATCCACGGCCTCCGGCGACCGAAGCGCGAGCGGGTCCGGTCGGAGATCTCGCCCATCAGAGGATCGGTCACCGCATCCCACACCACGGCCAGTGCCAGCACCAGGCCCGCCACCGAGGCCGACAACCCAACCGTGTCGACGTAGAGCTTGAGGAGGTAGACGCGGACGAAGAACTCCGTCGCGGCGACTCCGAGCTCCCCCGCGCCGTAGCCGACCTTGACTCCACCCGAAAGCCGTTTCATGACGCCATCATGCCCGAGCATGAAAAAACCGCCCGGGAAGGGCGGCTTTCCCCAATCTATCCTCGATGCCTCAGAGTCGGCCGGCCTCGAGCTCCTTCAAGAAGCCCATGAACTCCCGCCGGTGCTCCTCCTCATCGGCGAGGGAAGTGATGGCGAGGTCTTCGGAGGCCGGGTCGAACCCGCTGGCAAGCTCGATGATCTTCCTGTACTGGGCGATCGCGCCCTCCTCGGCCTCGATCACACCCTCGACCACCGTCCGGATATCGGTCGTGTCGTCCGGCGTCTGCAGGTAGGCCTGCTCCATCTCGAGCGCCAACGAACCGGGCACGGTCCCGCCGATGGTCTTGATCCGATTGGCGAGTTGCTGCGCGTGGCCGATCTCGGTCGGAACGTCAGCCGACAGCTCGTCCTTGATATGTTTGGCGCGAACGCCGTCGAGGTTCGTCGACAACGCGATGTAGTTCGTGACCGTCTCGATCTCCATGTTGTAGGCCTTGCTGAGCCCCGCGATGATCGCCTCGTTGCGCTCCGTGTCGTTCATGTCATACTCCTTCTCTCTGTTTGAGTGATTTACAGCAACCACACAGCGCAACGGCGGCAGCCGAGTGGATATTTCCAGGAATTATATAGATTTAGAGTGGATGAATCTCGGTCAGGGGACTCGTGAACCGACCATTTCCAGCACCGAATCGCGCACCGTCGGGAAGGCTTGGTGTTGCGGGTCGACGAGCTCGAAGTGGCCCGCCCGCAGCACTGGACGGACCTCGACGCCTTCTCCCACAGCCGCCGCCCGCCGGGCGAAGCTCTCGGCTTGGGACAGCGGGACAATGGTATCCAGCTCGCCGACCACGAGCACCTGCGGCACTCCGAGTGGGACCAGCTCTACGGGCGACGCTCGCCGCAGCCTGCTCGGCACGTCGGCCGGCGGGCCCCCGAGCAGGCCCGGCACCGCGGACCCGCACCCCTCGGCTGCTGCATAGTCCGCGAGATCGGT
>CAZSTH010000161.1:0-5306 GCA_964609835.1 uncultured Thermoanaerobaculia bacterium | reverse complement strand
CGGCCGGCGGTTTCTTCGACTCCAGAGCCTCCCTGCCGGTGCCGGCGGATCGCGCCGCGTCCATCTCGATGCTGCCGCGGAAGACCGCTCCGTCCTCGAGGGCGACTCGGGGCGCGGCGATGCTGCCCTCGACCTTGGCGGTGTGGCGGAGGATGATCTGCTCCTGCGCCCGGAGGTCGCCGGTGACTTCGCCCTCCACCACCACGGTCCGGCCGCTGACGTTCGCCTTGACCCGGCCGTTGCCGCCGATAGTGACGTTGTGCTGGGCGAGCTTGACCGTGCCCTCCACGCGGCCCTGTATCACGAGGTCCTCGTCTCCCGAAATGTCGCCCTTGACCAGGATCGAGGGGCCGATCGTCGCCTGTCCGGAGCCGCGGCGAGCCCCGGGCTGCTGTGCCGACGCCGGGCCCTGCGCGGGGCGCGCCTGGTTCGACCGAGCTTGTTCGCTGCCTTCCTTCTTGAACATCCCTGCCCTCCGTCGTGCTGTCGATCGACCTCATCATAACCACTGCGGACACCGAGTCCGTGCCCTCGATCACGATCAGAGCCGGGGCCTACGCTCTCCCGACCGCGACCGGGGCAGGATGCATGCTATCCTCCCACACATATTTCGACAGAAAAAGTGAGGGCACATGAATTTCCTGAAAAAGCTCCTCATCGCGCTCATCGTTCTCATTGTCGCCGGCGTCGCCATCGGCCTCGTGCTGCCCGCGTCGCAACACGTGGAACGGTCGCTGGTCATCAGCGCTCCGCCGCCCGTTGTCTTCGCCCAGGTCAACGGTCTCCGGCATTTCAATCAGTGGTCACCCTATGTCGCCCTGATGCCGGGCGCCGAGTACGAGTGGTCGGGACCGGAGTTCGGCGTCGGATCCTCGATGACGTGGACGGTACCCGGGACCGGCGGTGCGTCGGGCACGCGCACGATCGTGGCGGAGACTCCCTACGAACGGATCGACGTCGAGATCGACCGCGTCGGCCAGGGCCCCGCACAGGAGACCTTCCTGCTGCAGCGCGCCGATGGCGGCACCCGGATCACCTGGGCGTTCGACACCGACTTCGGGCTCGACCTGGTGGGCCGCTTCTTCGGCCTTTTTCTCGATCGCGAGCTCGGTCCGGTGCTGGCACAGGGCCTGGCCAACATCCAGCGCATCGCCGAGGATATGCCCGACGTGGACTGGTCGGACCTCGAGATCGGCCTGACCACGGTGCCGTCGCAGACCACCGCCTACGCCACCAGTTCCTCCGGGCCCGAGCTGGACGAGTTCGCCGAGGCGCTCGCCGCTGCCTACGGCCGGGTGGCGGTGTTCGCGACCTCCAACGGTCTCGAACTCGCCGGCCAGCCGCTCGCGGTCTTCAATTACCGGGATGACCGGGGCTTCAGCTTCGACGCGGCCATTCCGGTCGAGGGAACGCTGAGTCGCGGCGTCGGCCCCGAGTCCACGGTCCGGATGGGTGAGACCTACGGCGGCAGGGTTGTCCGGGCGGTCCACGTCGGTCCCTATGCCGCACTGGCCGGCACCTACGGCAAGGTGGAGGCCTTCATTGCCGCCCACCGCCTGGAGCGCAACGGTCGTCCCTGGAACGTCTGGGTCAGCGACCCCGCCAACACCCCCGCGGACGAGCTCGAAACCGGGGTCTATTACCCGGTCAAGTGACCGCCCCGATTTGACGTGCGCATGCGCGCGTCAAGCTGGAGCATGGCGCCGCTGATCGCCGTCGCGGACCGCGGCCGCGGATTGCCGCCGCAGACTCAGGTCGCGGCCGCCGAGACCGATCTCCTGAGGGAGGCGGGCCTCAGGCGGTGATCAGAGTGTCGTAGAGCTCTTCGAACTGCAGCGCGAGCTTGTGGGAACGCGCGAGGTAAGGCAGCGGCTTGGCGGCCTGGTGGGATTCGCGCACCTTGACCGACGACGTGATGAACGGCTCCAGCAGCGGCAGCCCCTCCGCCGACAGCTCGTCCACCAGCTGCTGCGGCAACCGCGCCCGCGGCTGGAACTGATTGACGATGATGCCGCCGATCTCGAGCTTCTGGTTGTGGTCCTCGCGCACCTCATCGACATTTTCGAGCAGGTTGTAGAGGGCGCGGCGCGAGAAGTCGTCGCAGTCGAACGGGATCAGGCAGCGGTCTGCAGCGATCAACGCCGACAACGTGTAGAAGTTGAAGGCCGGCGGGGTGTCGAAGAGCACGGAGTCGTAGCCCTCGAGATCGGAGAGGGCATCGCGCAGCTTGTAGATCTTGTACTTCGCCTCGAGCTTACCCTGGAGATCCTCGAGCTCGATGCTCGACGGCAGGACGTGCAGATCCTCGAAGCGAGTGTGGTGCACGAACTCCTTGACCCCGTCCCGGAACAGCTTGAAGCCCAGAGTCTGCTCGAAGAGCTGGACCGCGTTCGGTGTCGCGTGCTGCCAGTCGTCGCCGAGGAGATAGTGGCTGGCACAGGCCTGGGGATCGAGGTCCACCACCAGGGTGCGTTTCCCACGACGTGCCGCCACCGCCGCCAGATTGCAGACGATGGTCGACTTGCCGACCCCGCCCTTCTGGTTGAAGACTGCCCACCGCATGCTCGATCCCCCTCCGAACCGTCAGGATACCACCGTGACGCGGCGGCGCTCACGGGCGGCGCGCCCCGCTGATGCGATAATGGATGCACGATGAAGGACGAGACGCGAGGTTTCCGGGTGTCCACCGCCAGCAAGTCCCGGCGCCGGCCGCCGGTGGTGCTGCTCGCCGCACTGTCGGTCGTACTGCTTGCGGCGGCACTCGCCATCTGGCAGGGATCCGTCGGGGAGGCTCCGCCACAGACGGTACAAGCCCCGCCCGCGTCCGAGCCGCCGGCTGCCCCGCCGATCGCCGCCCCCCCGACACCGACGGCGCTGGTGGAGCGATCCTCGGAATGGGTGGCGACCACCGGCGGCCGGCCGGCCGCCGAGCCGACGCCGTGGTACGAGGGCATGGAGACGCCGACGCCGCCGCCGCCCACCCCGACGCCGTCGCTCGAGCAATGCGTACACTTCCGATGGAGCGCTCAGCAGGTGTTCACCCCGTCGGCGCAGGTCATGGTGGAAATCAATGCGGCCAACCAGTGTCGGCGAAGCATCGGCCAGACCGATCTCTGGTTCGAGGTCACGGGTTGGCGCGACGGCGATCTCGTGCAGACGGTGCGCGGCCATCCGTTCGAGGCCATTCGCTACCGCCGGTCTGCCGTGATCGCGATCGGCCTGCCGGGATCGATCGACTGGTACGACGAGATCACCGTGGAGTTGGTGCAGTAGCGGCCGCCCGCATACCAGGGCTCGGGGCTCGGGGCTCGGTCGAACAGGAAAGAACGTCAAGGCCCGGGTCCAAGCCGCAAACTCGATCGTTCGCGCTACCATGACTGGCCGGCCCTGGAACCTGGAGGCATGCCATGGCAACCGACCATCTCACTGCCGAGGAGCTCGCCCGGCTCGTCCAGCGGGTCTTCGAGCCGACCCCCGACGACCGCTCGCTGGCCCTTTTGGTCGATCTACCCGACGACCGGGTGCCTGACAACGACCGCTGGCGCAGCCGCCGCGAGATCGTGTCGGGATGGTACGGCGAGCTGCGGTCCGCCGCCAGCGCTGCCGGCATCGAACCCGCGCTCTACCTCTACCGCAACGTCCATTCCAACAACGCCGACCTTCCGGAGTCGGCTTGGGAGTGGGGCGGCGCACCGATACCCGATCACGTCGACCGGCTCGCCGACCGGGCGCCGATCCCCTTCGCCGACGTCTTCTCCTCCCACCGGTTGGTGATCGCCCCGACCGAGTTCTCGACCACCGCGCCCCTGAAGATGCTGGCGCCGCGCTTCGGCTTCAGGGCGGCGACCATGCCCGGTTTCTCGGCCGCGATGGTGCCGGCACTGCGCCTCGACTACAGCGAGGTCAACCGCCGGGTCGGTCTCCTGAAGCGCCTCCTCGACGATGCGGTGGGTGCCGACCTGAGGTTCGCCGTCGAGGGATCCGGGAGCTGTGAGCTCAGGCTCGATCTCCGCCACCGCAGCGCCCACGCCTCGGGCGGCCTCCTCACCGAGCCCGGCACCGCGGGCAACCTGCCGTCCGGCGAGGCCTACATCGTGCCCTACGAGGGCGAGCAGGAGGACGATCCCTCCGGAAGCTCGGGCCGCCTCCCGGTCCAGCTCGGCGACGAGGTGGTGGTGTTCGCGATCGACAACAACCGCGCGCTGGAAGTGGTCTCGACGGGGCCGGTCTCGGCTGCGGAGGCCAGGCGCCTGGCAGACGAGCCGGCGCGGGGCAACCTCGCGGAGCTCGGCCTCGGGGTCCTCTCCGACTTCGGCGTGACGCCGATCGGCGAGGTGCTGCTGGACGAAAAGCTCGGCCTCCACCTGGCCTTCGGCCGCAGCGAGCACTTCGGCGGCCAGGTGGGACCCGCGGACTTCTCGTCACCGTCCGCGGTGGTCCACCAGGACCACGTCTACCTGAGGGAGATCCAACCGCGGGTCTCCGCCGAGCTGGCCGTCCTCGAGATGGCGGACGGCTCGCGGCTCGAACTCATCAGGGACGGGGAGTACGCGATCGATTTCTCGCGGGGCTGACGGCGCCGACTGCGGCCGCTCAGCCGAGGAGAGCGCCCGCGAAGAGGATCGCGATGAAAAGCGCGCCCACAGCCATCGGCAGCAGGATCTGGTTCTTGGTGGTCGCTGTGGGTTTGGTTCGCTGCTGCACGCTGCCCTCCGGTCGTCTCTTGATCCGGCCGCGGCGGGAACGCCGGCTCTCGCGCGGCAGGTGGCCCCGGGGACGGTCAGGGTGCCGGGCCAACCGGGGCCGTCCTTGACCCAATCGACAATGTAGCGACTCCATCGAGTCGCTGACATGCACAAATGAGGAAAGTCAGCGGCAGATTGTGGCGAAATTGTGGCGCCCGCCCCTCCTTTCTTCCACGATCCGAGTCCGGGGGAAAACGGAAGCCATTCGCCTGTAAGCACCGCGAATTCCACGACTCGGGGCCGGCGCCGCTTCAGTCCGCCGCGACCTCACCCTCTGCAATCACGATCTCTCCCCTGCGGTTCGAGGCGCGTCCCTCGCGCGTCGAGTTGTCCGCCACCGGCCGCTCCATCCCGTAGCCGACCGCAACCACCACAGGCGCATTGCCTATGCGTCAGCAAAGGAGGTCGACTCTCATCTTGCGCTGCTCGTCGAAGCAGGCGTTCTATCCGCCTCCAAAGCCGAGCACGCCATGCGGCTCTTCGATAGCGTTCGCGCCCGCACCTGACGGCTGCTGCACCCTGCGAGTTGACGATCGACCTCCCACCCGCCCGGCAGCCGGG
>CAZSTH010000160.1:0-5356 GCA_964609835.1 uncultured Thermoanaerobaculia bacterium | reverse complement strand
CCGAGGAGCCCGAGGAGGCCGAAGCGGAAGCCGAGGAGCCCGAGGAGGCCGAAGCGGAAGCCGAGGAGCCCGAGGAGGCCGAAGCCGTTGAGGAGGCGGACGCCGACGAGGAACCCGGGGCCGAGCTCGAGCCCGAGCTCGAGACCGAGGACGAAGCAGAGCCCGAGAGTGACGACTCCGAGGACGCCGACGAGGAGTCCGAGGAGGAGTAGCTCGCGGCGCACGCGAACGAGCGAGCCGACCGGGGTCGGGCCCATCCGGGGGTCCGGCCCCGATGCTCTCAGGAGGTAGTGCGGGTGCTGGTCATCGTCATCACCGGCGGACTCGGCGCGGGAAAGAGCCTCGCGGCGTCGTACCTCGCCGAGCGTGGGGCGCTGCGCATCGACACCGACGAACTCGCCAAGGAGCTGATCGAGCCGGGGGCCCCCGCCTACGGTCCCGTTCTGGCCGCGTTCGGAGCGGACGTCCTCGAGGCCGACGGTCGTGTCTCGCACGCCCGCCTCGCACGACGCGCGTTCGCGGACGCCGCGTCCGCCGAGGCCCTCGACGCGGCCGTGCACCCTCACGTGACCGACGCGCTCGCGGAGCGGCTGCAAGGCATCCGCGCGGAGGACCCGGCGGCGGTGGTGCTCGTCGAGGTCCCCATGCTCGTGGAGGCTCCCGAGGTCGCCGAACTCGCCGACCTCGTGGTGAGCGTCGAAGCGCCCGGGACGGAGCGGATCGAGCGCGCGGTGGCCCGTGGTCTGGACCGGGAGGACGCGATCGCGCGGATGGAGCGTCAGGCCGGTCCGGCGGAGCGCGCGCGGGTGGCGGACGTCGTGCTGGACAACTCCGGCTCGCTCGAGGACTTCGAGGAGGAGCTCGACGCGCTGTGGCGCCGGGAGGTGGCGCCGCGTGTCTCGTGAGCACCCGCTCGCCCCGCACCGGGTGTTGCTGATCGTCGTCATCTTGACGCTCGCGGCGGTGGCGCTGCTCGCCGTCCGTGGTCCCGACTGGTACAAGCGCGCGCATTACTACCCGCTGCGTTTCGAGCAGGAGATCGAGGCGGCCTCGATGACGCACGGGATCGATCCCTACCTCATCGCGGCGGTCATCGACACGGAATCCGGCTTCGAGGAGGACCGGGTATCCGAGAAGGGCGCGGTCGGCCTCATGCAGGTGATGCCGGGGACGGCCGACGAGGTCGCCGCTGCCGAGGCCTCCGGCGCGGTCTCTTCGACCTCGTGGGACCTCGCCGACCCCGCGGACAACGTGAGGCTGGGGACCGCGTACCTGGCCGAGCTCGTCGAGCGATATCGGGACGACACCGCCGATGAGGACCTGGCGCGCGCGGCGGCGCTCGCCGGCTACAACGCCGGTCCCACCACGGCCGACGCCTGGATCGAGGAGCACACGTCGAGTGAGGCCGCCCCGTCGGTCGAGGGCTTCATCGAGACGATCGACTTCGCCCAGACGCGTCACTATGTCCGCAAGGTGCTCGAGGCTCGCGCGGAGTACGAGCAGCTCTACCCGGACGCGTTCGACCAGGCGCGATGACACGGAGGGACGCGCGATGACGCAAGGGCGCTTCGAGGTCGTGTCCCCGTTCGAGCCGTCCGGCGACCAGCCGCAGGCCATCGAGTCGCTCGCGCGCGGGCTCACCGAGGGCATGGAGCGCCAGACCCTGCTCGGCGTGACCGGTTCGGGCAAGACGTTCACCATGGCGAAGGTGGTCGAGGCGGTCCAACGACCGTGCCTCATCATGGCGCCCAACAAGACCCTCGCCGCCCAGCTCGCGAGCGAGATCAAGGAGTACCTGCCGGGCAGCGCGGTCGTCTACTTCGTCTCCTACTACGACTACTACCAGCCCGAGGCGTACGTCCCCGAGACGGACACGTTCATCGAGAAGGACGCCTCGATCAACGAGGAGGTCGAGCGCCTGCGCCACGCCGCCACCGCGGCGCTCCTCTCGCGACGCGACGTGGTCGTGGTGGCGAGCGTCTCGGCCATCTACGGCATCGGCTCGCCGGAGGACTACGCCGGGCAGGCGGTCTTCCTCGCGACGGAGGCGGAGTGGGAGCGCGACGCGCTCATCCGCGAACTCGTGCGGATCCAGTACGACCGCAACGACTACGAGCTCGCGCGCGGTACGTTCCGGGTCCGCGGGGACGTGCTCGACATCTTCCCCCCGTACGCCGAGCACCCCGTGCGCGTGGCGTTCTTCGGCGACGAGATCGAGGCGATCTCGGAGATCGACCGGCTGACCGGCGAGGTGACGGCCGAGTTCGAGAAGCTGCCGGTGTGGCCGGCGACGCACTACGTGACGCCGCCCGACCGGCTGGAGGTGGCGATCGAGGCCATCCGCGCCGAGCTCCGCGAGCGTCTCGCCGAGCTGAAGGAGCAGGGCAAGCTCCTGGAGGGCCAGCGTCTCGAGATGCGCACCTCCTACGACCTGGAGATGCTCGCGGAGATGGGGTTCGTGACCGGCATCGAGAACTACTCGCGCCACCTCGACGGCCGCGAACCCGGCGAGCCGCCGAACTGCCTGATCGACTACTTCCCCGACGACTTCTTCTGCGTCATCGACGAGTCCCACGTGACCGTGCCGCAGCTGCACGGCATGTACCACGGGGACCTCTCGCGCAAGGGCACCCTCGTGGAGCACGGCTTCCGCCTCCCGAGCGCGATGGACAACCGGCCGCTGCGCTTCGACGAGTTCGAGGCGCGCGTCCCCCAGTTCGTCTACGTCTCGGCCACGCCCGGCGAGTTCGAGCGGGGGAGCAGCGTGCAGGTCGTCGAGCAGATCATCCGCCCCACGGGACTCGTCGATCCCAAAGTCGAGGTCCGCACGTCCGAGGGCCAGATCGACGACCTCATGTACGAGGTGAAGGAGCGGGCCGAGCGCCGCGAGCGCGTGCTCGTCACCACGCTCACCAAGCGCATGGCGGAGGACCTCGTCGACTACCTCTTCGAGCACGGGGTGCGCTGTCGCTACCTGCACAGCGACGTGGGCACGATCGAGCGCGTCGAGATCCTGCGCGACCTGCGGGCGGGGGAGTTCGACTGCCTCGTCGGCATCAACCTCCTGCGCGAGGGGCTCGATCTGCCCGAGGTGAGCCTCGTGGCCATCCTGGACGCGGACAAGGAGGGCTTCCTGCGCGACCAACGCTCGCTCATCCAGACGATGGGCCGTGCGGCGCGCAACGTCTCGGGCGAGGTCATCATGTACGCCGATCACGTGACCGATTCCATGCGCGGCGCCATCGACGAGACGAACCGCCGCCGCGAGAAGCAGCTCGCGTTCAATGAGGAGCACGGCATCGAGCCGCGCACCATCCGTAAGGCGATCAGCGACATCGTGCAGTACGCGCGCGAGATGGAGGCCGGCTACGGGACCTCGGAGCAGGTCGCCGAGGAGCTCTCAGGCATCCCGCCCGAGGAGCTGCGGCGCATCATCTCCAGTCTCGAGGAGGATATGGCCGAGGCCGCCCAGTCGCTCGACTACGAGGCGGCGGCGCGGCTGCGCGACCAGGTCGTCAAGCTGCGCGCCAAGACCGAGAAGACCTCGGAGGACGAGGCGTTCACGCGCTTCAAGAAGGGGCTGCGCCGCCCGAAGAAGCAGCGGCGGCGGTAGTCGGGCGACGGTTGCGCTCCGCGGGGCGGGGAACGTACAACTCACCTATGGACGAGAACCCTCCCGACATCATCGACGGCTCGGATCCGCCGGCGGACGACGCTGCGGAGGCGGGCCGTATCGCGGAGGACGTCCGTCATCGCTCGTTCCGGGTGAGCGGCCTGGACTGTCCCGACTGCGCGGCCACGCTCGACAAGTCCGTCGCTCACATCGACGGCGTCTACTACGCTGACCTGAACTTCGCCACCGGCCTGCTCTTCGTGGAATACGACCCGCGTGTCGAGCCTACCGACGAGATCGTCTCCGCCGTGCGCCGCATGGGTTACGGCGTGCAGGTGATCGGAGAGGCCGGTGAGCCGGAGCACCCCGAGGGATGGCTCTCGGCGAATCGGCTCGAGGTCGCGACCGCCGCCTCCGGCGTGCTGATCGTGCTGGGCTGGCTGCTCGGGCTCGCTGATGCGGCCGAGGCGTCGACGGCCGCATTCGCCGGAGCGATCGTCGCTGGCGGCCGGCTCACCGCGCGCCGGGCGGTCGGTTCCGCCATGTCCCGGTCCCTGGACATGAACGTGCTCATGACCGTCGCGGTCATCGGGGCGATGGCGATCGGCGAGTGGTCCGAGGGCGCGATGGTCGTGTTCCTGTACGCGCTGGGAGGAGTGCTCGAGGCGCGTTCGCTCACCCGCACGCGCCGGTCCATCTCCGAGCTGCTCCATCTCGCTCCGGAGACCGCCACGGTGCGGCGGGGCGACGAGGAGATCCGGCTGCCGCCCGAGGAGATCGGCGTCGGCGAGACGCTGGTGGTGCGCGCGGGCGAGCGGGTACCCCTCGACGGCCGCGTGACCCGAGGGGCCGCAGCCGTCGACGAGTCTCCCGTCACCGGCGAGTCGACGCCGGTCGCGAAGGAGGTGGGCGACGAGGTGTACGCGGGCACGCTCGACGCCGACGGGCTCATCGAGGTGGAGGTCACCGCCCTCGCCGAGGACTCGACACTCTCGCGGATCGTGTACCTGGTCGAGGAGGCCCAGGCGCAGAAGGCGCCCGCGCAGCGTCTGGTGGACCGTTTCACCCGCTACTACACGCCCGCGGTGATCGCGCTCGCCGTGGGGATCGCCGTGGCGCCGCCTGTCGTCTCGCAGGTGCTCGGTGCGGACTGGGGAGGCTTCGGCGAGTGGTTCTACCGCGGCCTCGTCCTGCTCGTGGTCTCCTGCCCGTGCGCGCTCGTCATCTCGACACCGGTGGCGGTGGTCTCGGCCATCACCAACGCGGCGAGGAAAGGCATGCTCGTCAAGGGCGGCGCGTTCCTGGAGATCGCGGCCGACGTGCGGGCTGTGGCGTTCGACAAGACCGGTACGCTCACCCACGGGCGGCCGGAGGTGGCGGAGGTCACGGCGCTCGGCGACCGTTCGTCGGACCGCGTCCTGGAGATCGCGGCCCTTCTCGAGACGGGATCGACCCATCCCATCGCGAAGGCCATCGTCCGGTCCGCGGGAGTCTCCGAGGAGGTCGGACACCTCGAACGGTTCCGTGACGAGGCGGGGCGCGGAGTGCGCGGTACCGTCGACGGGGTCGCCTACGGCGTGGCGAGTCCGGAGGTCGCCCACGAGCGCGGCGTCGCCTATCACGACGTGCTGGACGCCGTCGCCTCGCAGCGGGAGCGCGGGATGACGAGCGTGGTGGTGTACTCGGGCGAGGAGGCGATCGGGGTGATCGGCGTGGCGGACGCCGTGCGCGCCGACGCCGCGG
>CAZSTH010000159.1:0-5572 GCA_964609835.1 uncultured Thermoanaerobaculia bacterium | reverse complement strand
CGGCCGGGAGGGCGGCGAGCCGGCTCGGATCGCCCGCAAAGTCATCGAGCGGACCGTGGCCATCACCTTCACCGAGGCGGCGGCGGCGGAGATGGCGCACAAGATCGGCACCGCTCTACTCGATCTCTCCACTGGCGCCAAGCCGACAGGGTGGGACCCGGACCCGGACCGGCTGCCGGCCGATGACGGCATCCTGCGGGCGAGGGCGCGAGCGCTCGCCGAGGAGGGACACCGGCTGGTGGTGGCGACCATCCACGCCTTCTGTCAACGGCTGCTCGCGACCTACCCGCTCGAGGCGGGGCTCCACCCCCGCTTCGAGGTGGACGCGGACGGTACCGGCATCGAGCGTCTGGCCGAGGCCGTCGTGGAAGAGGCGCTGCGAGAGGGTGATCACGACCGCGACCATTGGCAGCGGCTGGCCCGCGAGGGTGTCGGTCCCTCGGGGGTGGGGGAGGCGCTGTGCCGCCTGGTGGAGGCCGGCGCCACACCGGCGTCGTTCGTGGAAGACCCGTTCGGGGACGACGCGACCGCGCGGTCCGCCGCACGGTTGCGAACGGCCGCCGATCGGTTTCGTTTCGCGGTCGGGGGCCGGCTGAACGAGGTCAGCGGGGAGGTCAGCCGGGCGGCCAGAGACGCCGGCGCCGTGGTCCTTGCCGGCCTGGACCGACTGCCGCCCCGGCCCCGATTCGACGAGCTGGCGGCGGCGGTGTCGGAGGTCGACCCGCGGGTGGTGCCGCGGCTCGAAAAGTGGAGGAGGTTGCAGTTCACCAAGGGCGAGGAGGAGGGCATCGGGGAAGCCGGGCATCTGGTGGGGTCGGCGTCCGGCGAGCTGGCGGCGGCGCTCGCGCCGCTGGCCGTGGGCTGCCGCGAGCAGCTCGGTGCAGCGCGCGCGGTGGTGGCATCGCTGCTCCACCGGCTCGATGAACGGCGCAACGCCGCGGGAATGGTGACCTTCTCCGACCTTCTGCGGCGCGCCGTCGATCTGCTCGCGGGTTCACCCGGTGTTCGCCGAGAGGTGGTGGCCGGCATCGACCACCTGCTCGTGGACGAGTTCCAGGACACGGACGACGTGCAGTGCCGGCTGGTGGAGCTGCTGGCCCTGTCCGGCGAAGCTGCGGGCAGGCCGTCGCTGTTCATCGTCGGCGACCCCAAGCAATCGATCTACGCCTGGCGTGATGCCGACCTGGCGGCCTACGACGAATTCGTCGACCGGGTCGTGGCAGCCGGAGGCGACACCCTCGACCTGGTGCGGAACTTCCGGTCGTTCACCCCGATCCTGGACGAGGTGGAACGACTGGTGGCGCCGGTAATGCGCCAGGAGAAAGGTATCCAGCCACCGTTCCAGAAGTTGGAGGCGACCGAGGCGCGGCGCGACGCGCCGGGCATCGTCCACCAGCGGTGGCGGACGGTGGAGCACTGGCTCAGCTGGCCTCACGGCGAGAAGGGCGTCGCCCCGGAGAAGGGCAACTCCGACCGCCTGACGTCGCAGCTGGAGGCGGAGGCCATCGCGGCCGACATCGTCAGGCTTCGGCGGGAAGGCGTCCTCGAGCGGTGGGGCGACGCCGCGGTGCTGCTGCGCGTGACCACCGCCCAGGAGAACCTGCTCGAGGCCTTCCGGGAGCACGGAATCCCCTACGACGTGGCGCGGGAACGGGACTACTACCGCCAGCGCGAGGTTGTGGAGCTGGCGGCGCTGATCAGGTGCGTGCTGGAGCCGACCGACGTTCTCGCCCTGCTGACGGTGGTCCGGAGCGATGTGGTGGGAGTCCCCGATGCGGCGCTCGCGCCGCTGTGGGACGCCGGCCTGCCGTCGGGCATGGCACGGCTCGAAGGTCCCGATCCACAGCAGCTGCGGGCGGTCCGCGACGCGGTCGCGGAGGCCACGGTGCACCTGCCGCCGTCGGCGCCAGGGCTCGATGCGGTTCCGCGGTGGGCGGAGGCGCTGGAGTCGGCGATCGAGATCCTGGCGGCACTGCGGGCGTCGCTGCGCGACGATCCCCCGGACCTCTTCGTCGAGAAGGTCCGCACGTTGTGGCTGGCCGAGGCGGCGGCCGCGGCGCGCCACCTCGGCGGCTTCCGGAGGGCGCGCGCCGACCGCTTCCTGTCGGATCTCGAGGCGACGCTGTCGGCAGGCGAGGGTGGCGATGCTGCGCTCGCGCGGTTCCTGCGGTTGGCAGTTGAGGAGGGCCGCGAGAGCCGCGTGCCGGTGCCTCCCGACATCGAGCGCGATGCGGTTCACGTGATGACCATCCACCGGGCCAAGGGGCTCGACTTCGAGCACGTCTACGTGGCCCAGATCCACAAGGGCGGCCGCGGCGGGCGCGACCGCGCCCTGGCGAGCGTGCGCCGGCTCGACGGTCGGCCCGAGTACCGGCTCTTCGGCTGGCCGACGCAGGGCTTTGCCACCGCGGAGTGGATTCAGGAGCGCAAGACCCGCGCCGAGATCGTCCGCCTGCTCTACGTCGCCGCCACCCGGGCCAAGCGCCGGCTGGTGGTATCGGGAGGGTGGGGTCCGCCTGGGCAGGAGGTGCCGGCCGAGGCGGCCTCCGACTTCGCTCGCCTCATCGGGCGACGGCTCGATGCCTCGGCGGTCTCGGGGCAGCTGGCCGCCGGCACGGAGCGGGCAGCTGACACCGAGCCGCACGTGCTGCGGGTGGTGCCGGTGCTCGCGGCGCACTCGCCGCCGGCGCCTGCGGAGCCCGGCGTCGTGACGTTTCCGGGCGCTGAGGCCGCGGGTGCCGCTCGCACACTGGCGGCGGAGCGCCGGGCCGCGTCCGAACGAATGATGGTGCAAGTCGTCCGCTCGGCCTCCGCCGAGGCGCACGTCAGGATGGAGCGGGCGGACGCCGAGGAAGCCGAGCCGGGGACAGGCGAGGGCAGGGCGGACCGCGATCGGGCGCTGACCGTGGGCTCGATGGTCCACGAGCTGCTGGAGCACCTCGACCTCGACGAGGATCTGGAAAAGCAGGTGCGCCGCGGCGTGCGCGAGGGCGACCCGGCCGCGGCGCTGCTGCAGAGGTTGGCGGCCGGTGAGTGCCTGGCGCGCCTGGCGGAGCTCGCGCCTCGAGTCGTCGGACGTGAGCTGGCGGTCCTGCTGTGGGAGTCGCCGGAGGACGCGCCGCCCGCCGTCGTGTCGGGCTTCATCGACCTCGTCTACCGCGATCCTGAGGACGAACGGCTGGTGGTGGCCGACTACAAGACCGACCGGGTCGACGGCGACGCGGCTCTGGCGGATCGCAGCGAGGTCTACCGGCCGCAGGTCCGAACCTACGCGCGGGCGCTGCGGCGGGCGCTGTCCCTCGACCACGACCCGCGCTGCGAGTTGTGGTTCCTGCACGCCGACCGCATCGTGCGGATCTGATCCCCGCTTTCCTCCCGCGCCGGCCGCGCGTTTTCCCGGTGGGGGTCCTTCGTCCCGCTCCGGCAGTTCGTGCCGTCGCTCGCTCAGGATGACGCGAGGTGTCGATTTTTTTACGACGTTCCCGCGCGGAGTGACAGAACCGCCCACCCACCCACGAAGAAAACGCCCCCGGTCGAGCGGAGGCGTCCAAATGGGCTTCACAAAAGCTGGAAGCCGAGCCTACCGGGCTTATCGCGCCTGATCGATGCCTGGCGGCACAGGTGCCGCCCCTACCCAGACAGGACATCCCCTTGCAGTGGCGGGGCCTGCCCCGCCTTTGAACGTGAATATTGAAAGAGGCTCAGCTCACAGCTTCTACACCATCGACCTGCTCTGCATCGCCCGATGCATCGTGGTGCCGATCTCGGCGGGCGTGGCGGCGACCGCGATGCCCGCCGCCTCGAGGGCGGCGATCTTGTCGGCCGCGGTGCCCTTGCCGCCGGAGATGATGGCGCCGGCGTGGCCCATGCGGCGTCCGGGGGGCGCGGTCTGGCCGGCGATGAAGGCCGCCACCGGCTTGGACACGAACTGCTCGATGAACTCGGCGGCCTCCTCCTCGGCCGAGCCGCCGATCTCGCCGATCATCACGATGCCCTCGGTGTCCGGGTCCTCCTCGAAGGCCTCGAGGCAGTCGATGAAGTTGGTGCCCGGCAGCGCGTCGCCGCCGATCCCGACGCAGGTGGACTGGCCGAGCTCGAGGGCAGTGAGCTGTCCGATCGCCTCGTAGGTCAGGGTGCCGGAACGTGACACCACCCCGATCGGGCCGGGGATCGAGATGTGGCCGGGCATGATGCCGAGCTTGCACTCGCCGGGGGTGATGATGCCGGGGCAGTTGCCGCCGATCAGCCGGGTGGGGAGCCCCTGCAGGATTCTGCGCGTGCGCACCATGTCGCGGGCCGGGATGCCCTCGGTGATGCACACCACCACCTCGACGCCGGCGTCGGCCGCCTCGAGGATGGCGTCGGCCGCGAACGGCGGCGGCACGAAGATCAGCGACGCGTTGGCCTGCGTCTCGCGGACCGCGTCCTCGACGGTGTTGAAGACCGGCACGCCGTCCACGTCCTGGCCGCCCTTGCCGGGGGTGACGCCGGCGACGATGCGGGTGCCGTACTCGCGGCACTTCTCGGCGTGGAAGCGGCCCTCCTTGCCGGTCAGGCCCTGCACGACGACCTTGGTCTCGGAGTGGACCCAGATGCTCATGCCGCACCTCCAACCGCGCCCACCACCTTCTCGGCGGCGTCCGCCATACCCTCGCCGACGATCAGGTCGAGGCCCGAGTCGGCGAGCACCTTGCGGCCCTCCTCGACGTTGGTGCCCTCGAGCCGGACCACCAGCGGCACGCTGAGCTTCACCTCCTCGGCCGCTGCGACCACCCCGCGCGCCACCATGTCGCAGCGCACGATGCCGCCGAAGATGTTGACCAGCACGCCCTTGACCGACGTATCGGAGAGCAGGATCCGGAATGCGGCCGCCACCCGCTCCTGGGAGGCGTCGCCGCCCACGTCCAGGAAGTTGGCCGGCTCGCCGCCGTAGTGCTTGATGATGTCCATGGTCGCCATCGCCAGCCCGGCGCCGTTGACCATGCAGCCGATATTGCCGTCGAGCTTGACGTAGTTCAGCCCGTGGCGCGAGGCCTCGACCTCGGCCGGGTCTTCCTCCTCGATGTCGCGGAGATTGGCCACCGCGCTCTGGCGGAACAGCGCGTTGTCGTCGAAGTTGACCTTGGCGTCGAGGCAGCGCAGGTCGCCCTGCTCGGTCACGATCAGCGGGTTGATCTCCAGAAGACTCATGTCGGTCTCCGTGAAGGCGCGATACAGGCTGCCGATCAGCTTGACGCATTGCTTGACCTGATCGCCCTGCAAACCCAGTGCGAAAGCGATGCGCCGGCCGTGGAACGGCGAATACCCGGCGGCGGGGTCGATCGTCAGGGTCAGGATCTTCTCGGGCGTCTCGGCGGCGACCTTCTCGATGTCCACCCCGCCCTCGGTCGAACAGATGAAGGCGATGCGCGAGGTGGCGCGATCCACCAGCGCGGACAGGTAAAGCTCACGCGCGATCGAGGCGCCTTCCTCGATATAGAGCCGCTGCACCGTCTTGCCTTCCGGCCCGGTCTGATGCGTGACCAGCGTGCGCCCGAGCATCTGGTCGGCGAAGTTGCGCACCTCCTCCATC
>CAZSTH010000158.1:0-6017 GCA_964609835.1 uncultured Thermoanaerobaculia bacterium | reverse complement strand
GGTGCGACGAGGGAGGGGGCGCGGGCTCAGTCCCGCCCCCCTCTACTCTACTGGTGTCCGGAGAGCGGGTGGGCGGAAATACGAAATCCGAAATTCGAAATCCGAATTCACATCACCCTTTCGCCGGCAGCAACGTCCCCCGCACCTCGCCGAAGCCGATGCGGATGTCGTCGGCTTCGCAGTGGCCGCGGAGGATGACGGTGTCGCCGTCGGCCAGGAACTTCCGCTCCTCGCCGTTGGCGAGCTCGATGGGCTCGCTGCCCCGCCACGACAGCTCGAGCATGGAGCCGCGTTCGTGTTTTTCGGGCCCCGAGATGGTTCCCGAGGCGTAGAGGTCGCCGGGCTGCGCGTTGCAGCCGTTGACCGTGTGGTGGGCGAGCTGCTGGCACATGCTCCAGTACATGTACTTGAAGTTGGAGGTGGCGATGGTCTCCGGATCGGTCATCTTCTCGGATTGCAGCAGCACCTCGAGCTCGATGTCGTAGGCGCACGGCCCGGGGTTCTCGAGGTAGTCGAGAGGCTCGGGGTCGTCCTGCGCCGGCCCCTCGCACCGGAACGGCTCGAGGGCCTCCATCGGCACCACCCACGGCGAGATCGAGGTGGCGAAGTTCTTGGCCAGGAAGGGGCCGAGAGGGACGTACTCCCACGCCTGGATGTCGCGCGCCGACCAGTCGTTGACCAGCACCATGCCGAAGATGTGGTCGCGGGCGCGTTCGATGGGGATGGGTTCGCCGAGCGGGTTGCCGGGACCTACGAAAAAGCCCATCTCGAGCTCGAAGTCCATCAAACGGCTGGGACCGTAGACCGGCACCTCGGCGTCGGAAGGCTTGGTCTGGCCCTTGGGGCGCGGCAGGTCGGTGCCGCTGATGACCACCGAGCTGGCGCGGCCGTGGTAGCCCACCGGAATGTGAAGCCAGTTCGGCTGCAGGGCGTTGTCGGCGCCGCGGAGCATGGTGCCGACGTTGGTGGCGTGCTCGCGCGACGAGTAGAAGTCGGTGTAGTCGCCGATCGCCGCCGGCAGCTCCATCACCACCCGCGACATGGGGTGGAGCGCCGACGACCGGAGCGACTGATTGTCGCGCAGGGTGGGCGAGTCGTCGCGCAGCAGCGAAGTGATGCGCTCGCGCGCCTCGCGCCACGCCGATCGTCCGAGCGCCATGAAGTCGTTGAGCGCCGGCTGCTTGAAGACCTCGCCCTGCCCGAGGTGGCGGCCGCTCAAGAGGCCGCGGTCGGCGAGCACCGAGAGGTCGAGCACGGCGTCGCCGATGGCGACCCCGATTCTGGGAAAGGCGGTCGCCGTCGGCTGGAAGACGCCGTAGGGCAGATTGTGGATCGTGAAGTCCGAGCCCGCGGGCACGTCGATGAAGGTGTCGAGTTCGCTGGCGGCCATGGAAGAGGCTCCTTTTCAGTCGATGAGACCGAGCTCGCGCAGGTCGTCGCGCGGCTCGGTGAAGCTGCAGCTGCCGAAGGTGGTGAGCAGGCCAGCGCGGGCGCTCGCGATCTCGGCGGCCGAGACCGTGAAATCGCGCCAGCCGATTGTGTCGTCGCCGAGGATGAAGGCCTGGCGGTCGGTCTCCGCGATGATCTCGGTGAGATGGGTCACCGGCAGATCGTGGGAGAAGGCCAGTGCTGCGGCGATGTAGAGGTTGAGAAAGCCGTGCACCTCGGTTGCGAGATCGGGGTCGTGGTGGCGGAACGGGTGGTGGAGGCCCTGGGTGGCCTTGAGCGGCACGCCCACCGAGCGACCAATCGCGATGGCGGCCGCCACCGCCATCGGCTCGGGGACTGCCGCGGCGTCGAGACCGCCGCAGCGGATCTTGAGCCCGACCCGGCGGCCGTCGCCGGCCTGGCGGTCGGCGTCGCGCACCGCCGCCGCCGCTGCGGGCAGCAGCTGCCGCCACTCGCCGAGCACGCCGGTCTCGAAGAACGGCGTGATCCCGGCGCGTGCGAGCATCAGGCTGGCGTCGTTGACCGCCACCGCGGCGCCCCCGGCGGCCGGCAGCCTGGCCTCGAAGACGTCGGCCCGGACGTTCGGATGGGCCTCGACGAAGGCCTCGAGAGCGGCCGCGTCGGCCTTCGTGCCCGCGAGGAAGTCCTCGAGGGTGTCGCCGCCACGGCCGAGCACGGCGAGACGCACGACCCCGCCGTCGTCGCCGGCCGACTCCAGCATCGGAGCGAGCTCGTCGAGGCGGGCGGCCGGGCACACGAAGCGGGCCAGCATCCAGCCGGCGGCGCCGCTGCGGTGACCGAGGAAACGAGCGAACGCCTCGTCCATCGGCAGCTCCGCCGGCGGGAAGAGCGCGGCGTAGTCGATGAGGCCGTCGAGCAGGGTTCTGGCGCAGTTTTCCATCGCGTCGTGATGTCCTCCGCTGGTGCAGCGCTCATGGTACCACCGGCGCCGCGGTCGATCACGTCGGCTACAATGACGCGCTGGAGGGAGCAGGGATGCGCCATTTTCGCCTCGTGACGAGTTTTGTTCTGACAGCATCGGCCGCCTTGCTGGTGGCCGTGACAGCTCCGGCGGCCGCGGCCGCCACCATCGACAACCCCGGCTTCGAGCAGCTCGATCCGACGGGCGCGATCGTCGGCTGGCAGTTGGTGGACGGCGACACCACCGAAGGTGCGGTGCTCGCGGCCGACGGCGAGATTGCCCACGGCGGTGTCGGCAGCGTCCGCCTCGCGGTCAGCGGCCACGGCTCGATTGCCGTCGAGTCGGCACCGGTGGCGCTCGAGGTCGGCAGGCTCTACCGCCTCAGCGGCTGGATCCGCACCGAGGGCGCGATCGCCGACCCGATGGCAAAGTATCCGACCGCCGTGCCGGCGTGCCTCAGCATGAAGGGCCAGCCGTTCACCAACCACTCGCCGGCTGTGGGCGGCGACTCGGACTGGTTCCGCGTCGATGATCTGTTCCTGGCCACCACCGCCAGCGACCGGGTGCGCCTCCACCTCGGCTACAACGGCCGCGCCCGCGGCACCGCCTGGTTCGACGACCTCACGCTCGAGCGGGTCGACGACATCACCGAGTACATCCCGCTCGAGACCGTGCGCTGGTCGGGGCGCGGTTTCCGCTGGGACGACCAGGGCTGGATCTTCGTCCACATCGAGGGCGAGCCCTACGAGCGCGGCTATCAGTACGGCTCGCTGATGCCGGACGAGATCGCCGAGTACATCCGAAAGCTCGGCGTGCTGCAGAATCGCGAGGACCCCGAGTCCGGCTGGGACACGGTCCGCTTCCAGGCCGACGCCCTCTTTCTGCGGAAGTACGACGAGGAGTACCTGACCGAGATGCAGGGCATCGCCGACGGCGCTGCCGAAGCGGGCGCCGAGGCGTGGGGCCGCGAGCTCGACCTCCGGGACATCGTCGCCATCAACTCGGTCATCGATCTCGGCCAGCTCGAGGACGCGCTCGAGGTGACGCCCAACTCGCTCACCGGCCAGGCCTTCGTCGCTCCGAGCGACGAGCTCTCGATCGAGGTGGACCAGCACAAGTGCTCGTCCTTCGCGGCCACCGGTCCCGCCACCCGCGGCGGGCAGGTGGTCTTCGGCCAGATCTTCATGTGGGGCGGCTACACCGGTGTGCACTGGAACGTCATCACCGACGTGGTGCCGTCGGACGGCTACCGCCTCGTCTACCACACCTTCCCGGGCGGGATTCACTCGGGCGCCGACTTCTACCTCAACGAGGCCGGGATCGCGTTCGGCGAGACCACCGTCATGCAGACCCCCTACGAGCCGGACTCGACCCCGCAGTCCAACCGTGCGCGCAAGGCGGCACAGTACGCGGCGTCCATCGATGATGTCGAGCGGATCCTGTGGGACCACAACAACGGCATGTACACCAATGACTGGCCGATCGCCGACTTCGAGACCGGCGAGGTGGCCATCTTCCTGCTCGGTACCCACACCAAGAAGATGTGGCGCACGTCAGAGGACATGAACCCGTTCGGCACCCCCGGTTTCCTGTGGGCCAACAACAACAATCGTGACCCCGAGGTCCGCAAAGAGTACGTGGCCCAGCCCGACGACCGCCCCTTCGACCTCATGTTCTCGCCGTGGAACCGTGACCTGGCCTTCAATGAGTTCTACCGAGAGCACAAGGGCGAGATCGATGCCAACGCGGCGGTGCGGCTGTGGGCCTCGTCGCCCATCAACCGTGCCCACGCCTGCGACGGCAAGATCACCACCACCGAGATGGCACGCGAGATGGTCTTTATGGCCCACCACGGCAAGGTCACCCTGCGCGAGAAGTTTCCGACCAGGGGCTGGCGCTACCTTCCCGATCTGCCCGGCGCCGAGCCCCACCTGAGCCTCGGCTACTCGGTGGTGAGCCCGGTGTGGGTGGCCGACGAGCTGGCTGCCGCCCGCGCGACGATGCCGGAGACCGACGCGCAGGAGGTCGGTGCGCTCGAGCTCGGGAATCACGCCGAGTTCTTCGAAATCTCGAGGAAGCATCTGTGGCGTGGCACCGTCGAGCCGGCGTCGCCCGCCGAGAGCTGGTTCGTCAGCGCCACTGCGGCCTACTGGAGACTGCTCGAGGGATTGGACGGCCAAGCCCCGACCGCAGCTGCCGAGGAGCTCGCCGGCGAGTTTGCCGGCCTCGAGGGCCGGTACCTCTACACGGTGTCTCGAGAGGCTGATCTCGCCGCGCTCGACGCCCACCGCGCCTACGACCGCTACGGGCCCTACCTGCTGCCTCGCATCAAGGGCACCTTCGCTCTCCATCAGCTGCGGCTGCTGCTCGGCAACCAGGTCTTCTTCAACGTCATGCGCGAGGTGCACGACCGTTTTCGCGGGCGCACGATGCGCACGGACGAGTTCATCGCGGTCGCCGAGGAGATCTCGGGCGAGGCTCTCGGCGGGTTTGTACGGCAGTGGCTCGAGCGCGCGGGACTTCCGCAACTGCGGCCGACCGCGACGGCCCGAAAGGCCAGAAACGGCGGCTGGAACGTGGTGCTCGGGGTCGAGCAGCTGGGCGAGCCCTACCGGTTCCTGACCCACGTCGAGATCACCGCGGGCGACACACGGCAGCTCCACAGGGTCGAGTTCACCGGCAAGCGTTCGGTCACGCTGCACGTCCACGAGCAGCCGACGCGGGTGGTCTTCGACGCGCTGCGCGACGTCCCGGTGGAGCACGACAACTTTTACCAGTGGCGCAACTTCATCGACGAGTTCGACGACATAGTGATCGTCTACGCCACCGCCCGCCAGGACGAGCTCAACCACACCATGGCGCGGCGCTGGCAGGAGAAGACCGCGGACACCTACATCGAGGTTCTGCCGCCGCTGGTCAAGGATGCCGAGCTCGACTCCGGAGCCGTCGCGGCTCAGGATCTGATGGTGATGGGAACCCTCGACGACAACTACCTGTTCTCGCACGTTCCCGACGGCGTGCCCGTCCGCTTCGGGCGCAACTACTTCCAGTGGATGGGGGAGACCTACGCCGGACTCGACGACGGCCTCTTCCTGGTGCTGCCCAACCCGTGGAACCCGGACCGGGTCATGTACCTGATGGCCGCCAACAGCGGCATGCAGCTCTATCACATGACCGAGGTCTACCACCGCGCCATCCCGCAGTGGGCGCGCTTCAAGGGCTCGGAGATCGTCGACAGCGGCTATTTCGACCGTCCCGGCTTCGTGATCGAGTTGGGCGACTGATCCCGCGCCCATGTCCGCATCCCCATCCCCATCCCCATCCCCATCCGGCGACTGCGCCCCCGTCCGTCGACCGCCGACCGCCGACCGCCACCGTCACCGTCTACTGCCGCCCGCAGACCGCGTCCGCGACCGGGACCGCGTCCGCGACCGGGACCGCGTCCGCGACCGGAGCCGCGTCCGCGACCGCCACCGTTGACCGCCACCGCCACCGTCACCGCCACCGCCGACCACCACCGTCACCGTCACCGCTACCCGCCACCGCCACCGTTGACCGCCACCGTCTACCGCCACCGTCACCGTTGACCGCCACCGTCACCGCCACCGCAGACCGCAGACCGCGACCGGGGCCGCGTCCGCGACCG
>CAZSTH010000157.1:0-6064 GCA_964609835.1 uncultured Thermoanaerobaculia bacterium | reverse complement strand
CCGCCGGCGAGAGCTCCGTTCGTTGACGAGGAGAGCGACCTGATCGAGGTGGTGGACATCGAAGGCGAGCTGATGGTGCCGCCCGCGTGGGAGGCCGAGCCCGAGGTCGAGGAGTATGAGGTCGACTTCGGGGCGGGAGTGAGCGGGCAGGATGTGGAGGACGTGGAGGACGTGGCGGCCGCGGTCGAGGTCGAGGACCTTTCCGCCGCGGAACAACCGCAGCCGACCGAGGCGCCGCCGGAGGGACCGCTTCTCGCCGAGCCGCTGGCGGGCGCCGTCGAGACAGCTCCGCCCGTCGCCGACGAGCCGTCCGCCGAGCCGGTCGTGGAGGAAGTTGCTGAGGAGCTGGTCGAGATCAGTGACAGCTTCGTCGGTCCCTCCATGGGTGACCTCGAGCAGATTGATTTCTACATCGATCAGGAGCTCTTCGACGACGCCGCGACAGTCCTTGCCAAGCTCGAAGAGGAACACGGCGAGGACCCCGAGGTCGTCCAGCGACGTCTCAAGCTCAAAGAGGTCGGAGTGCTTCTCGAACAGGTTGAAACGGTCGATGAAGGCACCGACAAGATCTTCGCCGACGAGGAGCAGTACATCGATCTCGCCAAGGAGCTCGAGGCGGAGCTGGCCGCCGAGGAGGCGATGGTCGACGAGGCCACCGGGCGCGGCAAGGGGGAGGCGATCCTCGAAGAGGTCTTCCGCGAGTTCCAGAAGGGAGTCGCGGACCAGCTCTCCGACGAGGACTCCGACACCCACTTCAACCTCGGCATCGCGTACCGCGAGATGGGTCTGCTGCCGGAGGCCATCCGGGAATTCCAGGTCGCCTCCCGCGACAACGCCTTCTTCGTCGAGAGCTGTTCGATCATCGGCGTCTGCTACCAGGAGCAGGGAATGTGGCCCGAGGCGGCTGAGTGGTACCAGAAGGCGTTGGTTTCGCCGGACATCTCCGAAGAGGCGAGGCTCGGGCTCCGCTACGACCTCGCGGCGGCCTACGAGGCCGCGGGCGACGTGGAGCAGGCCGCCAGCATCTTCGAGGAGCTGGCCTCGATCGATCCGTCGTACCGCGACGTGTCCTCGCGTCTCAGCACTCTCATCCAGCAGCGCCAGGCGAACTGAACCGGTTTTCGCGGACGGCGACGGCGGTCCGGGACCGTGTGCCGCAGTCCGTCGACCGCCACTGCAGATCGCCACCCGCGCGGCTCGGTTGCCAGGCGGGTGGAAGTTCGAAATCCGAGATTTCGATCCTGCCGCCGTCAGCTCTCCGCACCGTAGGCGACCGTCGGCGCGAGCATCCGGTTCGCGGGATCACGACTCTCGCCGACCGACGAGACCCGGATCGCAGCCTGCTCGCCGACCGGGCATCGGTTCTCGCAGAGTCCGCAGCCGGTACAGAGCTCCGGCTCGACGGAGGGGCGCTGCAGGGAGACGGGCCGGTCGTTGCGGTCGATGATCTCAACCGTCGCGAGCCAGATCGCCTTCGGTGACGTCGGGCACATCTCCTCGCAGACGATGCACGGCGTCTCCATGCCCCAGGGCAGGCAACGGCCGCGATCGACGAAGGCGGTGCCGATGGTGACCTCGGCGGGCCCGCCGATCGCCTGCTTCGCGTCCGGCGACACGATGGCGATGGCGGCGGTGGGACAGACCTCGCCGCAGCGGATGCAGGAAGGCTCGCACCAGCCGCGCCGCATTTCGAGAATCGGCGTGAAGAGACCCTCGACGCCGGTCGCTCCGAGATCGGATCGGATGACACCGGTCGGGCAGGACGCGGCGCAGGCTCCGCAGGTGATGCAGCGCGCGAGGAATGCCGCCTCGTCGAGGGCGCCAGGGGGGCGGATGGCGTCGTGGGCACGCGCCGCCATGCCGCCTCCCGCGGCGCGCAGCACCGGCGCCACTGCTGCCGCTCCCGCCACGGCGAGCAGGAAGCGGCGCCGGCCGGTGTCGAGCGACGGCATCTCCGGCGTCAACGACGGGGCCTCGGCGCCGTAGCGGAGGCTGCCCTCGGTGCACGCCCCGAGGCAGTTGAGGCAGACGTGGCACTCACTGACCCGGTGGCGATCGAGCGGCTCGTCGGCGCCCTGGCACGCGAACAGGCACAGGGTGCAGCCGGAGCACGACCCTCCCGAGTCGCGGCGGATCCGCAGCGGGGCGACCCGCGAGCAGACGCCGAGCAGGGCGCCCAGCGGACAGACCGCGCGGCAGAAGAAGCGGGGGTGGGCCGCCGACAGCAGCAGGATCAGCGCCAGGAGTCCGAACGATACCCAGCCCGCGGGTGACAGGCTGCCGTGCCAGAGCGGACGCACGCCCGACGCCACGCCCCGGTGAAGGAGGGCGATCGGATCGACCCAGCCGATGTGGTTGACGCCGAGCGCCGCCCATGCCAACAGCACCGCGAGCACGAGGTACTTGATGCTGAACCACTTCCGGTAGCGGTTGATCTTGGGAAGCTTGCGGCGGGTCGGTCCGGCGACCCACGACATCAGCTGCTGGAGGCTTCCGAGCGGGCAGATCCAACCGCAGAAGAACCGCCCCAGGACCGCGGTCAACGCGAGGACGACGAGGCCGATCCATGCCCAGCGGGGGATGGTCCAGTCGGCGAGCGCGGTCCCGACGCCGGTCAGGGGATCGAGCGCCAGCAGCGCCGAGGCCGCAGCCCCTGAAACCCGGGTCTCCGCGAGACCCCAGAACAGCGCCACGAACGCCGCCAGGAAGACGGCCTGGACCACGACTCGGACGTGGCGTGCACGTGGTTTCATCATGTGGCGCACTCTCGAAGGAGGCCGATTGCGGATTTCTGATGTCGGATTTCGAACATCCACTCACCCCCCACAGGCTCGTGGGCTCGATGTCGGGTTCGGGAAAAATCCGAAACTCGAGATTCGAAATTCGAAATCATCAGGAGCTCCCCACGGCGATCGACTGCCAGTCAGTCGTGCCGAGGCCCATCCGCGCTGCGATCGCGAGGTACGGGAGCTCGTCGGCGGCGAGCCCGAGCAGGCCCGCGCCCCACGCGTCGGCGGCCACCGGGTCGGAGGCGGCAGCGATCCGGTCCACCGTGTTGACCAGTGACAGCGAGCCGCCGGTAGGCCCGCCGCCCGTCAGCACCCGGGTGCCATCGACAATGGTCAGCGTCGGCCGGAACGCGGCGCCGAGCTCGGCGCAGACCTGGTGGATGCGCTGGTGGAGGTTCGGCCGCCGCCCGACCACCGCTCCGAACCAGTTCTTCATGCCGAGAGTCGCTTGTGACAGCGAGTGGTGCTTGACAACCGGAACGTTGATCAGACGGTCGGCGTCGGCGATCGGCCGCAGCACTTCCCAGGGTCCGAGAACGGAGCCTCCGAGCCCGAGGGTGACGGTCCGGGCACTCCGCTGGTGGGCGACCACGCCGCCGTTCTCGACCGCCGCCTGCTCGATCCCGGAGCGCGTGAAGGCGCGCTCGGGATCGTGGCAGGTGTTGTCGACCACCGTCACCCGAGCGGCGCCCGCCGCCCGGCACAGCCGCACCAGTTCGCCGATCAGCTCCGGGTCGGTGTTGGCCGCCTGCTCGGGCCGCCGGTCCCAGGCGCAGTTGGGCTTGATGGCGACGGTCTCGCCGCGGGCGACGAAGGCGCCGATGCCTCCGAGTGGGCCGAGGGCGCGGCGGAGGTTGGCCGCGGCGCCCTGGCCGCCGGCCTCTGCCAGCCGGCCGGCTGCCCCGGGGTCCTTCCGCCAGTCCTTGGGGACCGGTGCCGCTCCCTGCTCCGGCGCGTGGTGCCGGCCGCGCCGGCCTGCGAAGGCGAGGCCAGCCGCTGCGAGAGCGGCGCTCGCCAGGGCAGGGGGGCCCCATATCCTCAGCAGCTCGCGCCGTCCAATAACTGCGTAGGGTGAACCGTTCGTGTCCTCCGGATCGCGCATCCGCCCTCCTGACGGGCTCCAGTCTACTGCCGAACCCGGAACCATAAAGTACAATGTTGGCGAATTTCGTAATAAGGAGAATTGACACTGATGAGCAAGACCCTGATCGGCTGCGGAATCGCGCTCCTCGGCATCGCGATCGTGATCGCCCTGGCGGTGGGCGGGATCTACAACAACCTCGTCGGCCTGCAGGAGGGCGTGGATGCGGCGTGGGCCAACGTGGAAAACGTCTACCAGCGGCGGGCCGATCTGATCCCGAATCTGGTGGAGACCGTGAAAGGGGCTGCCGACTTCGAGCAGGAGACCCTGCAGAACGTGGTCGAGGCCCGCGCCAAGGTCGGGCAGATGAACATCGAGGGCGCTCCGACGCCGGCGCAGCTCGAGGCCTTCCAGGCCAACCAGGATGCGCTGTCTTCGGCCCTCTCGCGGCTGCTGGTGGTGGTCGAGCGCTACCCCGATCTGAAGGCGGTGCAGGCCTTCCGTGACCTCCAGGTTCAGCTCGAGGGGACTGAGAACCGGATCGCCGTGGAGCGCAATCGTTACAACGAGGCGGCCCGCGGCTACAACACCGCGCGTCGTCAATTCCCGGCGGTGCTGATCGCCAATCTGTTCGGCTTCGCGGAGAAGGGCTACTTCGAGGCCGCGGAAGGAGCGGATCGGGCGCCGCAGGTGGAGTTCTGATCCTCCAACATGAACATCCACTCCATATTCAGCGACACCGACCTCGAGGCGATCAGCGAGGCGACCGCCGCCGCCGAGGGCCGCACAGGTGGAGAGATCGTGCCGTACATCGTGGAGCGCGTGATAGACCACGACGAGGCGCGATGGCGCGGGGCCACGATCGGGGCCCTGACCGCGGCCCTGGCGGCCGGCCTCGTCAACTCCTTCGGCGGCTACTGGAGCGGTTTCGGACTGTGGTGGATCACTCTCCCGGCCGTCGCCGGTGCGGGGCTCGGATACCTCCTCGCCGGCATCGGAACGGTCGAGCGCTTCTTCATCGCGCAGGACAGTCTCGAGCGCGCGGCGAAACTCCGCGCGGAATCGGCGTTTCTCGAGGAGGCGGTGTTCGAGACCCGTGACCGCACCGGCATCCTCGTGTTCCTGGCGCTGTTCGAGCACCAGGCGGTGATCCTCGCCGACGAGGGCATCCACCGTGCGGTGCCGACGGAGGAGTGGGGTTCACTGGTGGACGAGCTGATCGCCGCGATCCGCCGCGGTCGGGCGGCGGAGGGAATGTGCCGGGTCATCGGCCGTTGCGGAGAGCTGCTCGAGCACTACGAGGTGGTCCGGCGTCACGACGACGAGGATGAGCTCGCCGACGCGCCGCGGCTCCGGGAGCGATAGGTGGGACTCTCGATCTGCCCTCGTGCCGCCGCCGCGGCCGTTGCGGTGCTGGTGCTAGCCGGCGCCCCACTCGCTGCGCTCGACGTCCCGTACCTCTCCGGGCGGGTCGTGGACCAGGCCGACATGCTGTCTGCCGCCGTCGAGCAGCGTCTGGCGGAGCAGCTGTCGGCGCTCGAACAGGAGACCGGTGCCCAGGTCGTGGTCCTCACGGTTCCCAGCCTGGAGGGGGATCCGATCGAGGACTTTTCGATCAGGGTGGTCGACACCTGGAAGCTGGGACGTGCCGGGGTCGATGACGGTGTTCTGATCCTCGTCGCGCGTGACGAAAGGCGGATGCGTATCGAGGTCGGCTACGGGCTCGAAGGCGCGATCACCGACGCGCAGGCCGGACGCGTCATCGACCTCGTGATGGCGCCGCGTTTTCGCGACGGCGATTTCGACGCTGGCATCGGCGATGCGGTGAACGTCATAGGTTCCGCGGTCCGGGGCGAGGGCCTGCCGCTGCCGGAGCGGGCCGACCGGCCCGCCGGCTCCGATCCCGGAGGGCTGGTCTTCTTCCTGCTCTTCGGCCTGCCCTTCATCGGCGCTGCCTTGAGGACCAAGGGCGCAGCGGGGTGGTTCCTCGGGCTGTTTCTGACCCCGTTTTTCTTCGGTTTTCCGGCGATCATCTTCGGAACCATCGCGGGCGCGATCGTCGCCGGGCTATGGCTGGTGGCGTTTCCGATTCTGCGGTTGATCCTGCCGCAGGTGCCTGCGGGCCGCTCGGGTCGCTCCGGACGCACCGTGTTCTGGGGACCGTTCCTCGGCGGCGGCGGCGGCGGGTTCTCGG
>CAZSTH010000156.1:0-6077 GCA_964609835.1 uncultured Thermoanaerobaculia bacterium | reverse complement strand
CGGGCTCGCAGGGGTGAGCCGGGCGTCGGTCGAGGTGGATGTCTCCTCCTTCCCGTTCATGGAGGAGCAGTTCGTGCCGATTCAGTTGTGTTACTGATGCGCGCGTCGAGGGGGCTGTCATGAGATCGAGAAGCTGGACCTGGTGGCTGGCACCGGCCCTCGCGATGGGCCTCGCCGGCGCGCTCGACGCCGACGACAAGGACTTCCTGCGCGAGCGGGCGGCGCCGCCCAACCTGATCTTCATCCTCGACACCTCGAAGTCGATGGTCGGCAGCCCGGAGGCCCCCGGCGCGGTGGACGGCGCCAAGGTGACCTACGGCATGGTGCCGGGCGCCGGTGACGACCCCTACTCCCGCATGGGCATCGCCAAGCGCGTACTGCGCGAGTTCCTCGAGGACATCTCGGACGCCAACTACGCCCTCGCCGGCTATGCACAGGCTCAGCCCGCCGACGGCTCCAACGCGGTGCCGCAGAAGCACTGGGTGTACGAGGCGCGGAGCGTGGACCGCTTCAGCATCCTCGAGCCGGGCTACGCCTACCGCATCGGCTACAACGAGACCTACGCCGGCGTGCTGGTGGACAACCCGGCGGAGATCCTCAAAGGTGAGATGATCGGCTACAAGCTCTACTTCGACCCCGATGCGACGCCGGTCACCGATCGCTTCGGTCCCACCTCCGGCTGGGACACCGGCCTCGAGGACGTGCCCGGCGATGCCACCACCCGACTGCCCTACGACCTGATGCCGATGTACTTCTACTCCTGCCTGGTGGACGACAAGGACACCGCCGACCCCAGCGACGACGAGACCCTGTGCCGCGACAACGTGTACCCGTTCTACGCCACCGGCGATCGCGACGCCGGTGGCAGCCTGGTCACCGACGAGTGGTTCTACGGCGATCCCGGCTCCAACAATTTCCCCGACTGCACCCCCAACCGGACCCCCGATGCCGTCAACCCGGACGACGGCTGCCTCGCCGAGTGGGAGGTCGTCAGCGGCACCGACGTCACCCAGTACCGGCGGCGGGTGCAACTGAGGATCCCCTCCACCAACCCGTCGGGTGACCCCAACCACCCGCTCGCCATCGACACGCTTGGAGCGCCCATCGGCAACACCCTGGTAACCGATCCCGGCATCGACGACTACGACCAGGACTCGAAAACCGACGACCTCGACTACGACGGTGATCCGGCCAACGACTGGATCCTGTACGTCGAGGCGGTGGAGGAGCAGTCGAGCCGAACCTGCGTCGTGCCGGTGCTGCCGACGGCGACGCCGACCCAGACCCTCACGGCGACCCCGTCCCCGACCCCGACGGTGACGCCGACCCCGACCCCGATGGTGGACTGCGACGACATCACCCTCGATCTGTGGAGCCCGCAGAACGGTATCCTCAGGGGAAGAATCACGAACGACCTCGCCTACGAGCTCGAGATCACCCGCACCGTGGTCGACTGGGAGCCGCCATCGAGCAGCTACTTCCTCGACTGGTTCGGCATCTTCTCCGGCGGCCTCTCCCACAACTCCGGCACCCACTACTGGGGCGACGGCACGCCTACGAACACCTACGACGACCCGGCGGACGAGCTGACCCAGGATCCGACCCTGGCGCGGGTGCCCGCCTCCGCCTACCGCAACTGGTACGCCGACATCGACACCAACTTCACCCACAACGCCGCCCACGAGGTCTGCCTGTATGTCGACGTCCTGACCATGGGCGTCAGCTGCACCGTCTGCGACGATCGCGAAGCGGTGGCGACGCCGACCCGCACACCGACGCCGTTCGGGACCTCCACCCGCACCCCTACCCTGACCCGGACGCCGACCCCGTGGGGCACCGCGACCCGGACGCCGACCCCGTGGTGGTACACCCCGACCCGGACGCCGACCCCGTGGGGCACCGCGACCCGGACCCCAACCCTCACCCCAACCCCGTGGTGGATCACGCCGACCGCGACGCCGACCCGCACCCGGACGCCGTACTACACCGCAACGCCGACGCGAACCCCGACCCCGTACCTGACCGCGACCCGGACGCCGACCCGGACGCCGACCGCCTTCGGCACCGCGACCCGGACGCCGACCCGGACGCGGACGCCGACCATCTACGCGACGCCGACCCGGACGTGGACGCCGTACGCGCCCCCGACCTCCACACCGACGCGGACGCTGACGCCGCCGCCGGACACGCCGACGCGGACGCCGACGCCGCCGCCGCCGCCGACCGCGACCCCGACGCCGACGTCGACGCCGGAACTGCCGCCGCCGACGCCGACCTTCATCGAGTGATGGGAGCAGGAGGTAGCCATGAGTAGGCAAGGACTGAACGCGCGATGGCTCCCATCGCTCAACCCGAGCGCGCTGGTAGCGGCCGTGCTGGCGGTGGCGTGCGCGCCAGCCGCTTGGGCCGGCGTCTTCCCGGCCGCGGCGCCGGCGGTGGTCTTCCTCGACGACTTCGAGACCACGACCTCGCCGCGGCCGCCGGACGATCCGCTCGACGGCTCCGGAGCCATCTGGGACGAGTGGCTCGTCAACGGCGGCTGGATGGACTTCGAGTACCAGTCCGGCATCCCGCAGCAGGTGGACGGCGGGGTGTGGGGCTCGCGCTGCATCCAGGAGACCTATGCCCTCGGCCCGCAGGGCGGCTTCTCCGGCTGGTGGGGCTACCTGATCGCCAAGCAGTCCCTGGCCTCGAACCCCGGCTACGTGCCGGCCGACTGGACCAACATCCGGCTCGAGGTGGACATCGGCATCACCGCCGGCGGCCGCCCGGGGTTGGTGTGGGGCATGCAGGACCCCGACGGCGACGGCAACCCAGACCAGGGCTACATCTTCGGCCTGCGCGACTTCCCGAGCAATGTCGATGCCCTGAACGGCGCCCGCGCCTCGTGGGTGCTGGTCAAGATCATCAGCGAGGGCTCGTGGTCGGAGCTGGGATCGGGCGATATCTTGCTGCCCACCACCGACGGCTTCACCAAGTACATGACCCACTACAAGGCCTATCGCCTGCGGCTCGAGTGGTACTGCTCCAGCCTGCGGGTCCAGACCCAGCGCATCTACCAGCGCCCGGGCCAGCCGCTCAGCTTCTACGGCTGCTGTGCGACGGTGCCCAACACCGATCCCGAGGACTGCTGGTGCACGATCATGGAGTGGACCGAGTCCGCCGCCAGCCTGACACCGGGGGCGGTGGGCATCTACCACGGCGGCGGGATCTTCGGCTTCTGGCCCAACCTGACGCTGTTCGACAACTTCACCGCCTCCGCCTGGGGCGAGAGCTGCGGCGTGGTCTGCGATCCGTGGAGCACGTGGAACCCTGTCAACACCGAACGGCTCGAGATGAAGTTTCTCTACGAGGGCGCCCTGGTGGACTACTCGGCGGGCCGCAGCCAGCAGGTGGCTGGGCGCAAGATCGACGTCAACACCTCGGCGCCGGCGGTGACCTCGCCGAACAACCCGACCACCACCAACTACTGCAACGGGTGGAACCTGCTCGCCGACCTGCCTCCGCCCACCGAGACCACCGACTACGACCAGCTGCGCGCGCTGCTGCAGCCGATGGCGACGGCGGTCGACTACGTCAACGAGGGCGCCGCCGCCTTCTCGTGGCAGGACGACTTCGACAACGATCCCGAATCGGCGACCTACAACCCGGTGCCGATGGTCGCCGACGGTGCGACACCCATCAACAACTCGCTTCTCGACGCCTACGACTGGTATGTCGGCCAGGTGACGACGGGCGACTGGGCCAACGACCCGCTCGTGGACTGCCGCAAGTGGTACGTGGTACTGATCACCGACGGCGCGGAGAGCTGCGCCGGCCCCGGCCAGTTCGCCTGCGATCCGGGCCAGGCGGCCTCCAAGTTCGCGTCGCCGACGACGCCGGGCGTCGAGGCGCTGCCGGTCTACACCATCGGCTTCTCCGAGACCGTGGCGTCGGCGCCGCCGCAGCTGACCTGCATCTCGTATCAGACCGGCGGCCAGTACTTCGGCGCGCGCAACGCCTCCGAGCTCTCGAGCGCTCTCTACGACGTCATCAACTCGCTGCAGACCGACAACCGTTCCTTCATCCCGTTCAAGGTCTCACCGCCGCCGCCACAGGACGGCCAGCCCGCGGAGGAGCAGGATTTCCTCGCGGTCTACCCCTTCTTCCAGCCGCAGAACGAGAAGTCGGTGTGGAACGGCAACCTGCTCGGCTTCAAGTTCGACAAGGAGCAGCCGACACTGCCTTCCACCGGTGACTGCGAGATCGACGTCACCCAGATCGTCGTCGAGGCGGTCAGCGGCAACTCCTGGGATGCGAACATCAGGCTCGCGGACCAGATCGCGGCCCACACCGAGGGCAACCCGAAGCGCTTCGTGTTCATGGCCAGCGACTACTCCGGCACTCTGGAGCGCTACGAGGTGTCCGAGATCGCCACCGACAGCGGGCTGATGACGGACTTCAAGGACCGCCTCGACCGCGTCTCGGCGGTCGACGACGTGACCGCGATGGAGATCGCCAACTTCCTGCGCGACATCTGGATGGACAACGACACCTCGGCGACGCCGGACCCGCGTCCGAACCCGCGTCCGGTCGGCACCTCGGTGCTGGGCGACATCTGGCACTCGCAGCCCCTGATCGTCAACCCGCCCAACCGGTCCATGTACTTCTTCGACTACGGCTACGGCGACCCCTCCGGCACCGTCGCCGGCGCCAACGACTACCCGGACTTCATGAGCAAGCACGCCAAACGGCGGCGGGTGGTCTTCGCCGGCGCCAACGACGGCATGCTCCACGCCTTCGACGCAGGCATCTGGGACCGCAACCGCGGTGACGCGGACGAGCTGTATGACGAGATGCACGACCTCGGCGACGGCTCCGAGCTCTTCGCCTTCGTGCCGGAGGCGGTGTCCGACAAGCTCTACAACATGACCTACGGCGAGGAGCAGCAGTACATGGTCGACGGGTTCCTCGAGTCCGGCGACGTCTTCATCGACGTCGACGGCGACGGGACCCGCGAGTGGCGGACCGTCCTCCTCGCCACCATGCGCCGCGGCGGCCGCGGCATCGTCGCCCTCGACGTCACCCAGCCCGACCCTCTCGGCGGGGCGCCGGACTGGGTGCCGACGATCACCTCCGGATCGCCGGTCTTCCCCGGGTGCATGAACGGCACCGCCGGCGACTGTGATGCCGAGTACCCCAAGGTGCTGTGGGAGCTCGAGGACACCCAGGACCGAGACTCCAACTGCCCGATCGGACTCACCGGCGAGGACTGCGCGCCGTACTGGGACCTCGGATGGACGTGGTCGCAGCCGGCCATCGCCCGCATCGCGGTCTACAACAGCTCCACGCCGGAGCAGCCGGACGACATCTTCGTGGCCTTCTTCGGCGGCGGCCGGGACAAGACCGAGACCGACGTCACCGGCCGCCACATCTTCGGTGTCGACATCGAGACCGGCAACGTGGTCTTCACCCACAACCTCGGTTTCGCGGTGCCCTCGGGACCGACGGCGCTGGACTCCGACATCGACGGCTTCCACGACCGCATCTACTTTCCCGACTCCAACGGCGGCATCCACCGCCTGCAGTTCCCCGAGCCCGACGATCCGCTCTCGACCGGGGCGGCGGCCGGAACCCTGACCCAGATTTTCGACTTCCGCAGCGACTTTCCGGACCGCCAGATGTTCTTCTTCCGCCCGACCACGGTGCCGGCGATCTTCGACGGCTCCGGCTATGTGTGGGGACTCGCGATCGGCAGCGGCGACCGCGCCAACCTCGACACCGAGATCGGGGCGATCGATCACTTCTTCTTCCTGCTCGACGCCGGCGACACCCTTACCCGCACGGCGGCCGACCTCGTGGCCATCGGTTACGACCAGCTCGACGGCAGCTACGACTGTGAGAACAGCGCGCTCGACCCGGTCAACGGCGATTACGGCTGGTACCTGAGCCTGCGGCCGAACGAAAAGGTCATGTTCCGCGCCAATGTCGTCAACGGCTACGTGCTCTTCCCCACCTTCGACCCCACCGAGGGCGCGGTCGCGACCCACAATGTTCCCGACGAGTGCGGCGGTGGAAGCGGCGGTGGTGGCGGTGGT
>CAZSTH010000155.1:0-6301 GCA_964609835.1 uncultured Thermoanaerobaculia bacterium | reverse complement strand
CAACCGGGCACAGCACCTCGGCGACCTCGCGACGAAACCCGGTGAGATATGCGGGTTAACGGGTACCGACCGCTCTTCGGACCTCATCCATCAGCGGCGCCGCGGTCTCGCGCGCGGCGCGGGCGCCGGACTCGAGGATTCTCTCGACCTCGGCTGGGTCCTGCCGGAGATCCTCATACCGCGACCTCGCCGAACCGAAGGTGTGGCGGAAATAGTCGAAGAGGCGCTTCTTCATGTCACCGTAGCCGACACCGCCCTCGGCGAATGCAGACTCCACCCAGCTGCGCTCGGCCGCGTCCGGTGAAAAGAGCTTGAGGAGCTCGTACAGCGCATTGTCCTCGGTCGGCTTCGGCGCCTCCACTGGCGTCGAGTCCGTGACGATCGACATGATTTTCTTGCGCACCGCCGTCTCGGAGCCGAAGATGTCGATGGTGTTGCCGTACGACTTGCTCATCTTGCGTCCGTCGAGCCCGGGCACCACCGCCACCTCTCCGAGGATCATCGGCTCCGGGACCGTGAAGATCTCCATGCCGTAGGTCGAGTGGAACGAAGCCGCAACGTCTCGGGTCACCTCGAGATGCTGCTTCTGGTCCTTGCCGACCGGCACCCGGTCGCTCTTCACGATCAGAATGTCAGCGGCCATCAGCACGGGGTACGCGAACAGGCCGTGGCTCGGCACCGAACCCTGGGCGACCTTGTCCTTGAAGGAGTGGCAGCGCTGGAGCAGGCCCATGGAGGTGACCGTCGACAGGTACCACGACAGCTCGGTCACCTCCACCAGGTCAGACTGACGGTAAATGACGCTCCGCGCGGGGTCGAGCCCGAGCGCCAGGTATCCGGTGGCCAGGTCTCGAACCAGCTCACGCAGACGGGCCGCGTCCTGGACGGTCGTCAGCGAGTGCAGATCGGCGAGGAAGTAGTAACACTCATGCGCGTCCTGCAGGCTGACGAACTGCCGTATGGCACCGAAGTAGTTACCGATATGGAGGTTGCCGGAGGGCTGTACGCCCGAGAGAACACGCATTGAGACTCCTATTCAGTGCGCTATTCGACAAAAAAACCGACCGATTCGCACCGGCCGGTCGAAAGCACAGTCTTCGGTCGGATTACTCGCCGTCGTCGCCGATCGCCTCGACCGGGCACGACTCGGCGGATTCCTGCATCTGCTCGAGCTCCTCGTCATTCTCCGGCTGCTTGCTGACGTACGAGTAGCCCTCGTCCTCGTTGGCCTCGAAGTTGTTGGGTGCCGTCGTTCGGCAGACGTCACAGTCGATACAGCTCGAGTCGACGTACCAGGCCCCGGGTACGTTATCTTCCAGTTTGTCGGTCGGGTCGGCCATTCTGATCTCCTTTCGGGCGGGTCACCCCCGCATGTCGCGGGGGATGATACCACCCGCGCTTCGGTTGTCAATTCGCCGCTAGCGGGGCGGTATTGCCACCGGCCTGCGGGTCACCCGGCCGGACGAGGCCTTGGAATCGCCACCGAACGACCACTGGCAGTCGACGTCGTATGGAAATGCGAATGCCGGCAGGATCGCGGTGGGATCGTTGGTGTTGTTATCGATGTAGGTGCCGTAGGTGGTCATGCCGACCACCGGTTCTGCATTGCTCGAACTCCAATTCAACAACGAGACATCGATGCGGACGTCGTCCGGCGAGTTCGCGAGGTCGAAAAGCGTCAGCAGCACGCTGTCGTACTGGACGTGGGACGCCGGGGGCATCGAAACGATCTGGAAGATCTCGCCGCCCCCGGCATCGAGAAACGGTTCGCCATCGCCTCGAAACGGCTGGATGACGACCGTGATCGTCGTCAACGGGTCGGAGGCGTTCACAATCCCGAGGTTGTAGCGGAAGTCCTCGTCCTCAGCCGCACCGCTCAGAATCTGATAGCTGAAGTTGACGTCTTCGTCCACGGCCGAGGGGTCCGCCAAGTTGTACCACGGCACGCCCGGCAAGGTCTGCCCGTAGGTTCCCTCGACCTCCAGGAACTCGTCGTCGTTCTCCGGATCCGGCTGGTAGAACGTGAACGGAGTGTAGACCCTGGTGTTGACGATCGCGTTCTTCAGCTCCCGCGTCCCGTCCTCCTGCAGGCTTCCCGCCTCGTAGACGAAGACGACGATCGCTCCCGAGTTGGCCGTCCCCTCGGAGGTCCCCCAAAAATTGCCGATCGGATCTCGCAGGATCGCCGTACCGCCGGGCGGAATGTCTGCGAGCACGGGATCGATGAAGCCGAATCCTTCGTCTTCGCGACCGCCGAGCCATAGCGAGCGATCGATGAAAGCCGCCGAGTTGGACAACAAACCGGTCTCGATGAACACCATGGCCACGTCGATGGACGAATCCTCGTCGACATTGGTGATGAAGATGTCGGACCGCCAGCGTGTGCCGTTGGCACCGGATGTGTGCGCCACGCCGGGCAGGTAGATCAAATCTGCGGCCAGGAACTGCGCGCCCGAGGGGACCGCAACGGCAAGCACGCCGAGCACGGCGAGCACCACTCTTCGAACCATTCGCGCCTCCATCTCGTTCAACGGGTCGGGACGCCGGGCCGCCCGGTGCCGCCTCCGACCGCATCACTCGCCTATCTTGCCAGCACCCCCGTCGATCGGCAACACGACCCGGGCCTCGAACCCCCGCGGCTGAAGGTTCTCGAGCTCGATCCTCCCACCCTGCGCACGAACGAAGCGCTCGGCGATCGCCAGGCCGAGGCCGCTGCCACCGCGACGCTTGGTGAAAAAGGCCGCCCGCACTCTTTCCATGTCCTCGTCCGAGACTCCGTCGCCACGGTCACGCACGACGAGCGTCGCCTCGCCGCCGCCGGACTCCCCGTCAAGCTCCACGACCCGGCGGTCCGCCGGAAGCTCCCTGACCGCCTGCACAGCGTTGAGCACCAGGTTGAGGAGCACCTGCCTGAGCTGCCCTTCGTCGCCGCGCACCACGACGCGCGGCACGCCGGGTATGACTCGAAGGTGGACCCCCATGCCCCGGGCCTCAGCGGCCAGAAAGTCCGCCACCTCTTCGACGACAGCGTCGATCCGCACGGGGCCCAGCTCGGGCTCGCTGGGGCGGGCATAGGTCAGGAAGTCACTCACCAGTTTGCCCAACCGCCCGACCTCGGCACGAGTGCCGGCGAGCGAGTCGCGCGCCGCCAGGCCACCGCTCCCGAGGTCCTCTTCGAGCAGCTCCAGGTTGAGGTTGATCGAGTTGAGGGGGTTGCGGATCTCGTGCGCGAGGTTGGCGGCGAGAGCCCCAAGGGCAGCCATCTCCTCGGCCTCGAAACGCTCGACCTCGAGGCGGCGGTTGCGTTGGATCAGCTTCCACACGAGGGCGAATGCCAGTATCAAGGTGGCGAAGGTCACGACCGCGATCCGGATCGTCTGCGACAGCAGGTCCCCGCGCAGATCCGACACCCGCTCGGCGACCTGCGCGCGGTCGACGTTGAGAACCACGCTCCCGACCTCGCCCAGCGGTACCGAGATCCTGTACGGACTCTCGGTCTCGATCACGGCTTCATCCGCGAGGGCGGCACCGGCGCCGAGATCCGAAGCCACCGCTTCGGGAAGCTCTTCCGTGGACTGGCTGCGGAACGTGAACACCACCTTGCCGCTCTGGTCGGTGACGTCGATCGACTTCCAGATCCGGCGTTCCGGATCTCCCTCCATGGTCCGCGCCAGCACCTCGCGGCGGGTCTCGACCACGTCGAGCTCCTTGACCTCCGAGCCGCCGAGCTCCTCCGCGATCCGGCGCGCCTCGTCTCGCCCGCCGGCGAGGACATCCTCGAGATAGCGCTTCGAGAGCGAACCGGCGATCAGGTGCCCGAAGAGCAGGATGATGCCGAGCACAAGCAGCAGCAAGACCGCAGCGGCCCCCGCATACTGCAGGCTCAGTGCGCTGCGGCGCAGATCACCGTCGGCCATCCTGGCCGGCCTGCTGCGCTGCGACGCGCCATTCCGCCACGGATCGCTCATCGATTCCGGGATCGGAGCTTCGGATCTGGCCACGCCCAGAGGCTGACGCAATGTGCGTGCCATCTGGCCGGGCATCGCTCGGAAACGCCGCTCTCACAGACCGCAGGCCGTGCGCAGATCGGCGGTTCGATGGGTTTGTTCCCAGGTGAAACCGGGCTCGTCCCGCCCGAAGTGACCGTAGGCCGCAGTCCGCTTGAAGATCGGGCGCAGCAGGTCCAGGTACTCGATGATGCCGAGCGGCGTCAGCGGAAAGACCTCGCGAATCGCCGCCGTGATCAGCTCGTCCGGGACCTTGCCGGTATCGAAGGTGTCGACCATTACCGACACCGGATCGGCGACACCGATCGCGTACGCGAGCTGGACCTCGGCCCTGTTCGCGATGCCCGACGCGACGATATTCTTGGCGACGTGCCGCGCCATGTACGAGGCGGAGCGATCGACCTTGGAGGGGTCCTTCCCCGAGAAAGCGCCGCCTCCGTGAGAGCCCACCCCACCGTAGGTATCGACGATGATCTTGCGGCCGGTCAGACCGCAGTCGCCCTGCGGCCCTCCGACGACGAACCTGCCGGTCGGGTTGATGTGGACTTTGGTGTTGTCGTCCATCATTTCCTGCGGTACCGACGAGCCGATGATCCGCGCCCTGACCTCCTGCCGGAGCTCCTCGATCGTCACGTCCTCCGAGTGCTGGCAGGACACGACGATCGCCTCGATCCGCCTCGGCCGATCCCCTTCGTATTCCACCGAGACCTGCGACTTGCCATCAGGACGAAGCCAATCGATCTCTCCGCTGCGCCGTGCGTCGGCGAGCCTTCGGGTCAGGCGGTGGGCGGTCACCAGCGGCAACGGCATCAGCTCGGCGGTCTCATCGGTCGCGTATCCGAACATCAACCCCTGGTCACCCGCACCGCCCGAATCCACACCCTGCGCGATATCCGGCGACTGCGGGTCGACCGACGAGATCACCGCACAGGTTTCGCTGTCGAAGCCGAACTTGGCGCGCGTGTAACCGATCTCTCGAATCGTCTCCCGCACCACGGACGGGAAGTCGACGTAGGTCTCGGTCGTGATCTCGCCCGCGATGAACGCGAGGCCGGTGGTGACGAGCGTCTCGCAGGCGACCCTGCCCCTGCGATCATCGGCGAGGACGGCGTCGAGAATGGCGTCCGAGATCTGGTCCGCGATCTTGTCGGGATGGCCCTCCGTTACCGACTCCGAAGTGAAGACGTGTCGCCCGTGGGGTGCCATGGAACCTCCTCGGCAGCAACCGCTCGAGTCGTCGCTGCAATCCCTGTCTGCGCTCTCGTCACGGAACGAATACAGTAGCACCTGCATTTCCGGGCGGTCAATTCCCCGCTCCCCGCCGGATGGGTGCCTACGGCGGAAAACGGGTATAAGGTACGCCTTCGTGAACAACTCGACGTGCCAACCGTGGACAACGAATCGCATTCGCGACCTTGTCGCCCGGCTCGAGGAATTTCGCGAGACGTGCCGCGTGACGACCCTGGCGGAAGTTCACGCCGCCCGCTCGCCGTACCGCCTCCTGGTGTCCTGCATCATCTCCCTGCGGACCAAGGACGAGGTCACGGCCACGGCCAGCGAGCGGCTGCTCGAGATCGCACCGCGCCCACAAGATCTGGCGAGGCTCGACGAGCAGGCGATCGCCGCCGCCATCTACCCCGCAGGCTTCTACAACATCAAGGCCCGCCAGCTGCGGGACATCGGCCGCATTTTATGCGACACCCACGGCAAACGGGTGCCCGCGTCCGAGGGTGAGCTGCTGGCACTGCCCGGCGTCGGCCGCAAGACCGCCAACCTGGTTCTCGGCCTCGGTTTCTCGATCCCGGCGATCTGCGTCGACACCCACGTCCACCGCATCTCCAACCGACTCGGGCTGGTCGAGAGCTCGAGCCCGGAGGCCACCGAGGTTCAGCTGAGAGACGCACTCCCACAGGACACGTGGATCAAAATCAACGATCTCCTCGTCACCTTCGGCCAGAATCGCTGCCATCCGACCTCGCCCCGCTGCAGCTCCTGCCCTATCGACGACCTCTGCCCCCGCATCGGGGTCACGCGGTCGCGTTGACCCCCGCATCCCAGTCTCCCTTCCCGATCCCGATGACCCGCATCCGGGGCGGTCGACGGTGGCGGGTGGCGGTGGCGGTGACGGTGACGGTGGCGGTGGCGGTGGCGGTCCGCGGTGGCGGTAGACGGTCGCGGTCCCGGACGCGGACGCGGGCGCAACCACGGTCGCGGCCCCGGACGCGGATCGCGGTCGCGGTCCCGGTCGCGGACGCGGTCGCGGCCACGGTCGCGGCCCCGGTCCCGGATCGCGG
>CAZSTH010000154.1:0-6355 GCA_964609835.1 uncultured Thermoanaerobaculia bacterium | reverse complement strand
CTGCCGGGTGAGGTGCATCGGCGGCCGCAGCAGGAAGCTGGTGAGATATGCGGGCTCAAGCTCTCAGCTCGTAGCTCATCGCAGGCGCCGGCGTTCCTGTCTTTCAAACTGAGTGAAATTTCAGTCATTCACAGCGAATGCGCAGGGCGAGTGAGGGGGCGGTGGTGCTTCGGGTGGGTGGGGGAGTCAACAGCCCACAGCTGAGCCTCTCGCAAAATTCGAAATATTCCGCGGTTATCGGACGTCTCGCGCCTGATCGATGCCGGGCGGCACAGGTGCCGCCCCTACCCAGACAGGACATTCCCTTGTTGTGGCAAGGCCTGCCCCGCCTTTGAACGTGAACACAGCAAGAAAGTCAGCTGATAGCGAACAGCTAGTCGAACGGCAACTCCATCGTCGACACCACGTGCAGGTGGATCTTCTCGTCCCTCGGTGCGGAGGCGCCGAAGATGCGTTCCACGACCGGCCGCAGCTCTTCTGGTCGGTCGCTGCCGACGACCACCCGCAGCCGATTGAACTCGTGCCTGCCGCGTTCGATGACGCCGGTCGAGATGATGGCGGGCAGCACGTCTTGCAGGCGCTGAGCGTTCTCCTCGCCCTCCAGCACATAGACCAGGAGCTGACCGCCGACGTCGATCCGCGTCAGCTTGACCGCGGGCTTCTGCGCCAAGTCGGTTCGGGTGAAGTCGATCAAATCCAGAACCTCGTCGGGACAGCCGCAGCCGAGGGTGGTCCGGATGAAGTCGCGCAGCCGTTCGTTCCATTGCGATTTCACGAGTCGATTGTAGCCCTTCCGCCAACCCGGGCTCGAGCCCCGAGCCTCGAGCCGGAGCGACCGTGTCGCGCATACACTGATGACATGCAGGCAGGTTCCACCGTCGATTTCCTCGCCCGCGCCCGCCAAGAGGCCGCCCGCTACGGGGACGACCCGTGGGTCCTGGTCCGCGAGCTGGTGCAGAACGCCCGCGACGCGGGTGCGACGCGGGTCTGTTTCACGACCGCGACCGCGGGCGGCCGCGAGCGCGTTAGCTGCCTTGATGACGGTCACGGAATGACCCTGGACCATGCCCGCCGCTACCTGTTCACGCTCTACGCTTCGAGCAAGCGCGGCCAGTCGGGCAGTGCCGGCCGTTTCGGCATCGGTTTCTGGTCGGTGTTGCGCTTCGCGCCCGAGACCATCGTGGTCCGCTCGCGCCCGCGCGCGGGCACCGGCTGGGAGGTGGTGTTCGACGAGGCCTTGCAGGGCTTTCGGGCGCCGGCGCGAGCCCTCGACCGCGGCACCGAGATCGTCCTCGAGCGGCCGTCGCGCGGCATCGACCTCCGGGCGGCGATCGTCGGCGCGGTCCTCAGGGACGCCCCCTTCGTCACTCGCCGCGACCGGCCCCGCGTACCGCTCGAGATCACCGTCGACGGTCGCGGGGTGCGATCGACGCTGGAGCTGCCGCCGCCGAGCCTGAGCTTCAGTCGCCGCGGCCTGCGGGGCGCCGTCAGCCTCGGATCGGCACCAGGTGTCGAGATCTACTCACACGGCCTGCGCGTCCGCGGCGCCGCGAGCCTCGACGAGCTGACCCTGGCCTCGAAAGTCCGCCGGCAGGAGTTGCCGGCTTCGGGTGGAGGCCTGTCGCCGCGGGCCGTGATCGACAGTGCCGACCTGTCCGTTCTGATGGCGCGCGGCGATGCCGGGGAAGACCGCGCCCTGCGCCGCCTCGTGCGCGTCGGCCACCGTGAGCTCCGCCACCTGGTGCGCGCCGAGCTCGACCGCCACGGTCGGGTCGGGATTGCCGGGCGCGCCGCGGAGTGGCTGCGTGGATCATGGTCCGACGTCTGGCTTCGCCGGATTGCTGCGGCGACGGCCGCGGCCGCCGTGGCAGGGGTGATCGGCGGGCTCGCGGCCCGCCATGTGCGGCACGCTCCGGCGCCCGCCGGGGCGTTCGCCCCGAACACCGCGCCGGCCGCGCCGGCCGCTGGCGCCGTACCCTACCGCAGCCTTGCGGAGGGATACCGCGGACCGTCTGCGGACGATCTGGGCGGTGTTGGCCCCGCAATCGAGCTCGAGTATCGGCCCGCAACCGAGACGCCGCTCTTCGCGGCGCTGGTGCTGGCCGGCGTCGACCCGGACGGTGCGGTCGCGGTTGCCGAACCGGCCGGCCGGCAGCCCTACCGCGGGGCTCCGTGCATCGACCGCTGCCTCGAGGTCGAGGTCGTGCTCGCCGCCTCCGACCGGCTGCTCCCGGTGCCGATTGCGACCGGTCACCTTCTCGACCCGTCGTCGGTACGTCTCGACGGCCGACGGGTCGCGCTCACCGCCGGCCTCGACGGGCGGCCGCTGCTCGCAGTGCCAGCGGCTGCGGGGTCGGTACTGCGCTACCGATCCGGTCGCGGCGCGGTCCGTGGCGAGCCCCGTGAAGGCAATTGGCCGCCGCTGCCGGCGACCCTCCAGGCGGTCGCGGACGAGCTCTTCGCGGCGTCGGTGACGGAGCGTGCGGAGGCTGCGGCTGCGGCGGTGCGTGCGATGGTCGAGTACGACCGGTCACCGGAGACCGCCGAGCTTCACCGCCGCGGGCGCCACCGGGGAGAGGGCCTCTTCGAGCGCACCCTTCGCATCGGCCGCGGCGACTGCGACCTCCAGAACGTGCTTGTGGCGGCGGTGCTCGACCGCAGCGGCGTTCCGGCGAGGCTGGCGGTCGGCTGGATCGGGATCGGCGGGCGGGTCGAGCCCGGCCTCCACGCGTGGGTGGAGTTCCAGGAACCTGGCGGCCGCTGGCATTCGGTCGATGCCAGTGCCGGTGGAGCGGGTGGCGGGTCGGTCGCCGTGAGCGGCGATTCGGAGTCGGCGGTGGAACCCCGACGGGGGGGCGCGGCGTGGGCGTCGCCGCTGGCTGTAGTCACCGCATTGGCGGCACTGGCGGGAGCGGCACTGCTCGCCGTCCGGCCCTGGCAGCGGCAGCTGCGGAAGGGTGGGGAGACCGATCTGAGCGAGCTGCTGCGGGGCGCGGCGGTGCGGCCGGGGGACTTCGCGCGCGTGCCGGCACTGTTCACGCGACCGGTGGTGCCGGTAGTCGGCGGCCGCGCGGCGGCCCTCCGCAGGCTGTTTGCGGCGGCCGATCAAGGAGCCCTGGCCTGCGGTGTCAGCGACAATCCGCTCGCACAGCGAGCTGCCTCCGCTGGCGCCGTGGTGGTCGACCACGGCCGACCGGAGGGCGAGGCGGTCGCCACCGCGCTCGCCGCCACCGACCTCGACCGCTGGCAGGCACTGCTCGCCGGCGCCGTGCCCGAGGGCGTGGCCAACCGCGTCGAACGGGCCCTGTCGACAGCGGGAGACGAATGCCTTGTGCGTGTGGCGCGGGGCGTGGGCGAGGACGTCGGTATCCTGGACGGCTCGGCGGTGGGTCTCGGCAGCTGCTGGGTCGTGGTCGACCGCGACGGAGAGCTGTGGCAGGCGGCTCGCCGGCTGCAGCCGGAGGCTCCAGCGGCCGCAGCCCTGCTGGTGGCGGAGGCGGCGGTGCGCCGGCTCGGCCTGCCGGAGGCATCGGGCCGCCGGCTGTTGGCGCCACTGGCGGCCGCCGCGGTGGCTGAGGCCGCTGTGAGGATGTGATCGATGGCCGACGTCGCCCTCGCCATCGACGTCGCCGGCGAGCTCTGCTCGCTGTGCGAGGCGCAGTTGCGCGGCACCTGGCAGCTGCCCGCGGAGATCGTCCGCCTCGCGGTGCGGCGTGGCGCTCCCTCCGTGTCGATCGCTCGCCGGCGCGGCCGTTGGGTCTTCCGCTGGCCCCACCCGCTGGTCGACCGGCGTTCCATGGAACGGCTGCGGACCGCTCTCGACGATCGGGTGCCGACCGCCGAGCGCCACCGTGCGATTGTCGCCATCGAGGCGGCGGGAGACGAGGCGCTGCTGTGGGCTGCGGGGGTGCGCGGCGCCCGCCTTGCGGTGATCAGCTCCGGGCGGGGGGACCAGCTTTCGCTGACCTGCCCGAAGCGAGGTCGGCCCCGCGTGACGAGCGGGCCTTACGAGGCGGCGATCGGCGAGGTGGTGGTCAGCTGGTCGTGTGCCGGTCTCGACAGCCGGAGAGCGACCGACTGGTTGCGCGCCGCCGTCCGGTTTGTCGATCGACCGGTCTCGCTCGACGGCGGCGCGGCCCCCAGGGGCTTCTCCCGGGGCCTCTTCCAGATCGCGGTGGAAAGGCCGCTGCCGTGCAGGATAGCCCTGACCCGGGACGGCGATGACCCGTTGCTCTGGCTCCTCAAAGATCAAGTGGTGGCGGCTCGGGCGGGCATTCCGGGCCTGCCGGCGTTCGAAGCGGCGGTCGAGATGGCGGGTGCGGTCTTGCCGAATGCCAGCGCTGCCGATTTGCGGCGTGCCGTCAACCGCCACCTCGGCGGCATCATCGAGCAGGCAGTGTGGATGATGGTGGAGGTCGTGGACCGCCTTTCCGGGCTCCCGGAGCCAGACCGGCAGCGGATCATCGTGCTCTGCCTGAAGGCGGCGCGGACGGGGTCCCGCGCCGCTGAGATTCTCGAGCTGCCGCTGTTGCCGACGCTGGCGGGGAACGCCATGTCCGTGCGCACGGCCGGCGAGCTCGCGCACCGGCGCGGTGGTGTGCTGCAGGCTCTGGAGCCGGGCGCCGCCGCGGCCCAGGGCGTGCTCGATCCCGCGGCCACGTTGCGGCTGTCGCTGGAGGCGCGCAGCCTGGTGGCGGCGCTCGCCGGCATCCGCTTCCGGACCCCGAGGCGGCGGCGTGCGAGCGCCGTCGCCCGCGCGCGGTCGACCGCGTCCGCATTGGGCTCGGCGCTCGCGAGGCGCCTGCGCGGGCTGCTCCCGCGGCGACGCCTGGCAGTGGAGGAGCAGTCGGCCGCCGAGCGGCGGCTGCTGGCGTTGCTGCGCGCCGAGCTGCAGCCGCTCGAGTTCGCCATGGCGGCTGATGATCACGGCCCCGGGCTCAGGGGCGGCACCCTGGTGCTTGGCCGCCGCGATCCGGTGGTCTCCGCGGCAGCCCGTGCGGTGGCCCGCGATCCGCGCTGGCTGTACGCCGCCGTGCTCGCGCTCGAAATCAGTGGGCCGTCCGAGGACCTCCGCCGCCGGTGGCGCGGATCGATCGTGCGACAATAGAAGAGGAGGGTTCCGACCGGGGTCGCGGGACGTCGCCGAACACCCCGGTCGGGATGGTCTGCCGGCGGGCCCGGTCCCGCGTTCGGCGGCCAGGTTGCGGAGGAGGTCATGAACGGCAAGGAACCGAGAGTCCTGGCTGCCGGGCTCGAGCGCCTCGCGTTCGAGCGCCTGGCACCCTTCCTGCGCCGCGACGCGCTATCGGTGGACTGGGTGGCGACCCCGGAGGCTGGGGTGTCAATGGCGTGGAAGAGCCACTACGACGTCATCATCATGGATGCCGAGCCGAGCGACTGGCCGCTCGATCGTGTGGTGCGGGAGATGCGGTCCGAGGCGTCCCAGAGCCGCAACGCGGCGATCCTGGTCCTCGCCGAGCCCGACCAGGTCGATGTGGCGCGTGCGCTCAAGAGTCGCGGCGTCAACCGCGTCATGCTGATCAGCGATCCGCCGCAGATCATCCGCGACCAGATGGCGACGTTGGTCGAGGTCTCGCCGCGGGCCGAGGTCCGCCTCGCGACCAATCTCGAGACCGCCCTCGGCAATACCGGGCGCGAGCTCTTCTGCCAGACCGAGAACCTCTCCGCGACCGGCATGCTGGTGCGCACGCGCCACCGCCCGCAGCTCGGTTCCAAGGTGGTCTTCAAGATCCACCTCGGCGACGGCAGCGGTCCGATCGTCGGCCGCGGCCAGCTCGTGCGCCACGCCAGCGATACGAAGGGGCGTCCCGAAGGCGTTGGCATCCGCTTTCTCAGCTTCGCCGCGGACGGCGCCGAGCGTCTGGCGCAGTACCTCGCGGGTCGGACCAGCTTTGCCCCGGGTGCGCCGCACGTGTTCAAGGGCTGAGTGCTGACGGTATCCTGTAGCCCTGACCTCCTTGCCGCGACCGCGATCCGCGACCGGGGCCGCGTCCGCGATCCGCGACCGCGATCCGCGACCGTCACCGTCACCGTCTACCGTCACCGTCACCGCCGACCGTCACCGTCACCGCCACCGCCACCGCCGACCGCCACCGCTATCGCTGACCGTGGACCGCGACCGCGTCCGCGATCCGCGTCCGCGACCGCGACCGCGATCCGCGACCGCGATCCGCGACCGGGGCCGCGACCGGGACCGTGATCCGCGACCGCGATCCGCGACCGGGACCGCGACCGCGACCGGGACCGCGATCCGCGTCCGGGGCCGCGTCCGTCACCGCGGACCGTCACCGTCACCGCCGACCGCCACCGTCACCGCCACCGTCTACCGTCACCG
>CAZSTH010000153.1:0-6536 GCA_964609835.1 uncultured Thermoanaerobaculia bacterium | reverse complement strand
CCACCGCCGACCGCCACCGCCACCGCCACCGCCACCTCTCACAACATCTCGCGTTCCTCGCGACGCGACGCGGCGAGAAGTATGGGCTAGGCTGGCAAGGTGAACCAATGCCCCAGAGGTCATCGCGAGGTCGAGCACACCGCAGACTGGGAGCTCGAGGTCTGGGCCGAGGGCCTGGGCGGGTTGCTGAGCGAAGCGGCGCGTGGCATGTACGAGCTGATGGGGGTGGAGATCTCCGACAGCGACCGGCGGCCGTTGCGGCTCGAGCTCGAGTGCGAGGATCGTGAGCAGCTGCTGGTGGCCTTCCTCAACGAGCTCCTCCACCTGCTCGATTCCGAGTCGCTCGCTTTCGACGGCTTTCTCCTCAAAGTGGACGACAGCCGCCTGGACGCGCGCCTCGAGGGCGGCGCGGTCACCTCGCGCGGTAAGGAGATCAAGGCCGTGACCTTCCACCGGCTGGCGGTCCGCGACACCGGATCGAGGTTCGAAACCAGGATCGTCTTCGATGTCTGAGATTTCGCTCGGTGACGTGGAGCGGCTGGGACCGTGGGAATGGCGGATCCCGGCGACGGCACGTTCCGACATGCGCGTGCCGGTGCGGCTGTTCGCCAGCCGCGAGCTGCTGGAGGCCATCGGCGGCGACGCATCGCTCGAGCAGGCCGTCAACGCTGCCACCTTGCCGGGCGTGGTCGGCGAGGTGCTGGTGATGCCCGATGTCCACCAGGGCTACGGGTTCCCGATCGGCGGAGTGGCCGCCACCGAGCTGCCCTCGGGTGTCATCTCGCCGGGCGCCATCGGCTACGACATCAACTGCGGCGTGCGCCTCCTCGGCTCGCAAGTCGAGTTCGGCGAGGCCGAGCCGGTCATGGACGAGCTCGCGTCGGCCCTCGACGCGGCGTGCCCGAGCGGCGTGGGTCGGGGCGGTCGGTTGCAGCTCGCCGAACGAGACCTCGAACACGCCTGCCGTGAGGGCGGCGTGTGGGCCCGCCGCGAGGGCTTCGCCAGCGACAGCGACGCGGCGCGCACCGAGGAGGGCGGATTTCTCGACGGCGCGGACATGTCCGCGGTGAGTGCCCGCGCCCGCGAGCGCGGCCGGCCGCAGATGGGAACCCTCGGCGCCGGCAACCACTTCATCGAGGTGGAGGTGGTGGACGAGATCTACGAGCCCGAGGCGGCACGGGTCATGGGTTTGACCGAGGGCTGCCTGACGGTGCTCATCCACTGCGGCTCGCGCGGGTTCGGCCACCAGATCTGCACCGACGCGGTGCGCGCGTTTCAGGGCGCGGTGAAGAAGTACGGCATCCGCCTGCCCGACCGCGAGCTGGTGTGCGCGCCGCTCGACTCGCCCGAGGGCCGAGGCTACGAGGCCGCCATGCGGGCCGCCGCCAACTACGCCTTCGCCAACCGCCAGGTGCTGGCCCACTTCGCCCGCGGGGCCTTCGCCGAGGTCCTGCGCGGACGCGCGCGCAATTCCCATCTCCACCAGGTCTACGACATCGCCCACAACATGGGCAAGATCGAGGAGCACGAGATCGACGGCAGGCGGCGACGGGTCTGCGTCCACCGCAAGGGCGCGACCCGTGCGTTCGGACCGGGCTTCGAAGGGTTGCCGCCCGAGTACCGCCCGCTCGGCCAGCCGGTGCTGGTGCCGGGCTCCATGGGGACCGCGTCGTGGGTGCTCCTGGGTACCGAGCAGAGCATGCAGCGGTCGCTGGGCTCGTGCTGCCACGGCGCCGGCCGCACCATGAGCCGCCGGCGCGCCAAGCGGTCGGTCCGCGGCTCCGAGCTGCGCCGCGAGCTCGAGGCGCGCGGTATCCGGGTCCGCGCCGGCTCGCTGCCGGGCCTCGCCGAGGAGGCGCCCGCCGCCTACAAGGACGTGGATGCAGTGGTCGAGGCGGTCACCGGCGCGGGCATCGCACGCAAGGTGGCGAGGCTGCGGCCGGTGGCGGTGGTCAAGGGCTGAATATTTGGTTGGAGATTGCTCAGACTATCAGCCCGAGCAGCAGGGGAGTTGCCACCCGCAAAAAATCTCACAACGCGGAGCGCCCAGGCAGCAGGAAAATTGACGTCTGCGCACGATCCGCTTATCTCTGAGCATGGCCCGCCCTCGCAGCACCACTCAAAATTTCCGCCCTGTTTCTCGAGGTCGTGGAATACTCGCTGCCACACGAGGAAAGAAAACCCTTCGGAGCCCGCGGCCCCATCTGCCACCAGTTGTTCCTCCACGGTTCCGGTTGGCCACTTGCCAGCCACATAGACCGCGATGCGGTAATCGGTGTCTGGCCGCGCCGGGATTTGGTCTCACGACGCAAGGCTCTTCCCCGTGTGACAGAGGAACCGTTCAAAAAACCAGGCTCGCTCCTGTCAGCAACGCGTTCGCAAACGATGCGTTGCCGGCCGAGCCTTCCTGACGGCGGTCCCATGCCTCCTGGGTCATGACCGCCAGCGGCTCGAGATCGCGCTTCTCGAGCATCCGGTTGAGAACCTCGAGGTCGGAGGTCATGCGCTCGAAATCGGCCGCGCGTTCCCCGAGCTCGTCCTCGAGGCGTTCCAGCCGCTCGATCTGCGAGTCACTCGGCCGCCCATCGAAGTTGTTGATGTCTCCAAAGAGGTTGCCGAGACGCTCGCGCAGCTCCTCGCGGCCGGAGATCCAGCCGCCCTCTGTCACCACCAGCTGCACGTGGAGCGCCTCGAGATCTTCGGCGAACGCGTTCAGTGCTTCGGCGTCGCGCGGCTTCATCGAATCGGCGCGTTGGCGGGCCTGCTCGCGGAGGTCGGTGACGCGGTCGGCGAGGAAGGTCAGCTCCTCGAGCAGACCGTACGCGTGGAGCGCGGTCTGCTGCTGGAGCAGCCGATCCTCCCTCGGGTGCGGGTTGCGCGGGTCGGCGACCAGCTCGACGGTCCCCTCGAGGACCTCTTCGCCCTTGGTGAGCCGGTAGGTGTAGGTTCCCTCCGGGACCCGCGGCCCCTCGAACGCGAAGACCAGCGCCGTCGCCGGCGGCAGCTTCGGCGCCGGCAGGCGCATCGGCCACTCGACCCGGTTGAGGCCGCGGCGCTTGCGGCCGGGGATGGTCGTGATCAGCTCACCGTCGGCGTCGAAGACCTCGATCTTGAGGTCGCCGAAGAGGTGGCGCTTCTTGAGCCAATAGTCGATGGTCGCGACTTCGGGCGGATTGGCGCCGACGAACTCGTCGTCCGAGCCGAACCAGCTCATCCCGCCGGAGAGCACCATCGGCGATGGCCGCGAGGGCAGGAGTGCGACGTTCTCGGCCATGATCTGGTCGGTCAGCCCGCGCAGCGGCGACAAGTCGTCGACGATGTAGACGCCGCGCCCATGCGTGGCGACGATCAAGTCGTGCTCGGTAGGATGGATGGCGAGATCGTGGACCGCGACCCTCGGCAGGTTCTCTTTGAAACGCGCCCACTGGCCGCCGCCGTCGAGCGAGATGAAGAGTCCAAGCTCGGTGCCGACGTACAGCAACTCGGAATTGACCGGGTCCTGCTTGACGACCCAGGCGTAGCCTTCGAGGCCGTCGGAGACCAGCGACCGCCAGCTCGTGCCGAAGTCATCGGTCCGCAGCACGTAGGCGGTCATGTCGCCGCTGCGGTGACCGTCGATGGTGATGAAGGCCGTACCCGCGGCGTGGGGGCTGGCGTGCACCGACGACACCCACAGGCCTTGAGGAATCCCGGACAGGTTGCCGGTGACGTTCGCCCAGTCGGCACCGGCGTTGCGGGTGACGTGGACGAGGCCGTCGTCGCTTCCGACCCACACCACATCAGGGTCGAGCGGCGACTCGCTGATGGTGTAGATGGTGGTGTTGTTCTCGGCCGTCGAGTTGTCGATCGACAGCCCTCCCGAGGACTCCTGCCGCTGCCGCTGCGGATCGTCGGTGGTGAGGTCGGGCGAGATCGTCTCCCAGGACTCCCCGCGGTCGGTCGATCTGTGCAGGTACTGCGAACCGTAGTAGAGGACACCAGGCCGCGTCGGGCTGAGGTGGATTGGCGTGTTCCAGTTGAAGCGCAGCTTCTCCTCGCCCTCGCGGGCGTAGGGCTTGATGCTCTTGGACTCGCCGGTGGCGGCGTTGACCCGCGACAGCATGCCGCCCTGGTACTCGACGTAGAGGGTGTTCGAGTCGCGCGGATCGGCAAACGCCCAGAACCCGTCGCCCTGGCCGACCACCTCCCAGTCCTTGCCGGTGATGCCGCCAGGGCTGCGCGACGGCCCCTTCCACGAGCCGTTGTCCTGCAGCCCGCCGTAGACGTTGTAGGGCCACTCGAGGTCGTGGCTCACGTGGTAGAACTGCGACACCGGCAGCGAGCGGACGAACCGCCACTTGAGCGCTCGGTCGTAGGAGACGTAGGCGCCGCCGTCGGTGCCGAGGATCAGGTGGTGCGGGTCGCGGGGGTTGATCCACAGCGCGTGGTGGTCCGGGTGGACGGCGCCCATGCTGAAGCCGGCCCCGAAGAGGCCGCTGAAGGTGTCGCCGCCGTCGTCGGACACCGTCAACGTGAAGCCCGGTTTGTAGACGCGGTCGTGATCGGTGGGGTCGACCACCAGCTCGGAGAAGTAGAAGGGCCGCATCTGAATGTTCATCGAGTCATCCCGCTCGACCCAGCTCTCTCCGAGATTGTTGGAGCGGTAGAGGGCCGTCTTCTCCGCCTCCACGACGGCGTACAGCACCGCCGGTCGCGAGGGGGCGATGGCGAGCGCGATGCGACCCAATTCGCCCCCGGGCAGTCCGTTGCTCAGCTCGGACCAGGTCCCACCGCCGTCGGTGGTGCGGTAGAGCCCGCTGCCGGGCCCTCCGGAGCTGAAGAAGTCCGGGGTGCGGCGGAACTGCCACATGGCGGCGTACAGGATGTCGGGCTCCTGCGGGTCCATATCGAGATCCGCGCAGCCGGTGTCGGCATCGATGAACAGGATCTTCTCCCAGCTCTCGCCGCCGTCGGTGGTCTTGTAGACCCCGCGCCCGTCATTGGCGTTCCACAGGTGGCCGGTGGCGCACACGTAGACCGTGTCGCCGTCTTCGGGGTGGACCGTGATCTTGGCGACCCGCTCAGTGTCTGCCAGTCCGAGGTGCTGCCAGCTGTCGCCGCCGTCGGTGGTGCGATAGACGCCGTCACCGACCGACACGCTGTTGCGGACCCATGTTTCGCCGGTGCCCACCCACACCGTGTCGGGATCAGAGGGGTCGATGGTCACCGCGCCAATGGACTGGGTGAAATCGTCGAAGACCGGCTCGAAGGTGACGCCGGCGTTCTCGGACTTCCACACGCCGCCGCTGGCCGAGCCGATCCAGACCGTGACCGGTTCGGCCGCCGAGGCGTCGATGGCGGCGATGCGCCCGCTCATCACCGCCGGGCCGATGGCCCGTGCGCGCAGGCCGCCGAAGGTGCCGGAGTCGATCGTCATCGTTTCGGCGGCCGCGACCGGCATCGCGACAGCCAGCAGGGCAAAGCAGCACAAGGCGGTCCTCTTCATGGCGAACCCCTCCTGATCCCGGCGAGGCCGGGTTTCGTTCCAGCTTGGTGCGGCGATCCGATCACTCGATAGTCGTTCGGCGTTTCGCCGCCTCACTCCTCGGCCGTCGCCGTCGCCGGCTCCGGCATGGCGAAGCGATCGTCCGGCAGATCGACGCCGAACTCGACCTTCTCAAGGGTGATCACCTGCTGCGGCGGCCCGCCGCCGAAGCTCATCTCCATCGAGTGGGCGACCAGCAGACCGTCGACCTCCTTGTAGTCGCCGAGCACGGTCGACACGGCCACCTCGTTGCCCTGGATCTCCTGCGTGCTCTCCTGCTTGAACTCGATGAAGTACTCCTGGTCGATGAAGAGGTCGACGACGTCGCCGTTGGCCTTGTTGACGCGAAGCTTGTAGGCGGGAGTCCCGTCCACGTCCTCGGTGCCCAGCAGCTCGATGGTGTGGCCCTTCTCCCGGTAGTTGACGAGAGGACCCTCGAAGTCGGCCATCTCCTTGACCTGCTTGAGCTGGTCCTCGCCCATCTCCTCCGGTTCGGTCTTGCCGAGGAACGGCATCACCGACCACCCGGTCTGCCCGTCAAAAGCCTGGATTGCGGTCATGCCCTGCATGGTAAACTCCATGCGGACCTTGTCGGGCCGCTTGATCTCGAGCATGACCGGTGCCTCGACGGCCCCGGCGGCTCCACCCCCCATGCGCATGGTGCCGGCGATGCTGGCGGAGTCGACCGCCAGCCAGGCCTCCTCGCCACCCTTGGCCTCGAGGTTCTTGGCGACGATCTCGTCAGCGGTTTGCGCGGCTACAGGCCCGCACAGGGCCACCGCGGTGCACAGGACACAGAGGACAAGCGTGCGTTGCATCGAGCGTGCTCCTTTGTCGTCGGGATTTTTCGGGTTCGCGACACGCAGACATCGAGGGCGTCATCGACCGGCATCTTAGCATCCCCAACTGGGCGCTCGGCGGCTGTGGGCAGCCCCCGCGTCCGCGATCCGCGACCGGGACCGCCACCGCCACCGCCACTGCCACGGCCACCGTCACCGTGCACCGCCACCGC
>CAZSTH010000152.1:0-6598 GCA_964609835.1 uncultured Thermoanaerobaculia bacterium | reverse complement strand
CGTCCGTGAATGGGACGAACTCCTCTCCGTATTTTGCGATTCGTCCGACGAATCGCAAGCGGCGGTCCTCCGGTCATTGATCGACGCCCGACTGCTCACGTCATACGAAGTCCGCGAGGACGACCAGGAGCCCACCCGCCGCGTGGAGATCATCCACGAGTCCCTCCTCGCCAACTGGCCGCGCCTGGTCCGCTGGCAGACGCAGGACCAGGAGGGCGCGCAGCTCCGCGACGAGCTCCGCCAGGCCGCCCGTGCCTGGGACGAGCACGGCCGGCAGGACGACCGTCTCTGGAGCGGTACCGCCTACCGCGAGTTTGCCCTGTGGCGCGATCGCTATCCCGGCGGACTGACGGAGCTCGAGGAGGCCTTCGCCGCCGCCATGGCCTCGCTCGCCACACGCCGGCGCCACCGTCGGAGAATGGCAGTGGCCGCGGTCGTTGCATTTTCGATCGTCCTCGCTGCGATTTTCGGTGTGCTGTGGCGTCGCAGCGTGCTCGAGACCCGCCGCGCGGAGGCGGCGAAGCTGCTCGCCATATCCCAATTGCAGATCGAAACCGACCCGTCCGAAGCGTTGGTGTACGCGATCTCGAGCCTCGAATTCGCCGACACTGATGAGGCGCGGCTGTTCGCGATCAAGGCCGTGTGGGCAGGTCCGCTCGCCCTGGCTCTCGACTTCCAACGCGACACCGAAGGGGCATTCGTCGCGCCCACTTTCAGCCCCGACGGACGGTGGCTGGCGGTCGGAGGAATCGTCTCTGACAAGGTGCTCGTGTACGGCTCTCACGGCGAGGGGCCGATCATCCTCGGTGGTCATGCTGTGTCGGCAGCGGATCCGATTCGATGCGGTTGGAGCCGTGACAACCTGTTGGTCACGGGCCACAACAGCGAAAACCGAGTCCGGGTGTGGTCGATGCCCGAGGGCGATCTCGTCAACACAGTCGAATTCGGCGAACCGACGTGGTGGCAGGTTGGCGACGAGCACCTCTTCGCCGAGGTGGGGAGCTCGCCGCACAGAGGCGAGAATTCGCCCGTGAGGCTCGTTCGCTGGAGGCTGCCGGACGGCGAGGCCGAGGACCTCGGCACGGTCGGCCCCCAGGCTGCCGGGGCCTTCATGAGCTTTTTCGATCCACGCGGCAAGACCTGGATCTACTCCTATGGGAACGGTTTGTACTCGCGCCCCCTGCCGGTCAGTGACGAGCTGCCCGACACGCTGCTCGGCCGCCATGCCTCGGATGAGGTCGGGTTCTTGACCTGGGGCTCAGCAGGACGCTTCTACACGCGAGATCGCAGCGGCGAGATCATTCTGTGGAAGTCTGTCGACGGCACGTGGACTCCCAGCCGCAGAAAACGCCACCCGGACACCGCCACCAGCCGCCTCGTTCCGGACGCCGGCGGCCGATGGGGACGGATCGGTGGTTTGAGCCCCGGGCCGCCGGTGCAGGTGTGGGATCTCGCGGGCGTGTCGGGAGCGGAACCGCTGCCCCTCCGTCGGAACGCGGATGGCTACTTCAGCACCACCTTCAGCCCCGATGGACGTTGGTTGGTGGGGGCGGCCTACCCAGGTCGTTCGGAAGCCACGTTCTGGCCCTTGGCGGTCCCAATACCCACTGTCGTCAAAGGATGGACGGCTCACTCGATGACTCCGGACGGGAGGTACCTCCTCCTCACCGATTTTGGATATGATCACCCGGCGACCAGGGTGCGACTGCTGCCAGCTCCCGGGAACGATGCGGATCAGGTGGTGGACCTGATGTTCCCGCCTGGATCGGGCGGAATTGGGCATTCCGTCACAGTCGATCCAACGGTTCGGCGTGTGCTGGCTACGGCGTACGGAGGCACGAGCTATCTGTTTTCCGCGACCGACGGTGCGGTCCGGAATCTGTCCGGATTTCCCGACAGCGACAGGATTGGAGCGGGGGCTTTTTCACCGAGCGGGCGGCTGGTCGCGGCCGCCACCGTGGTCGGTGAGGGCCGTCCGACCCTCCGGGTGTGGGATCTCGAGACCGACCAGGTGCGCGTCCTCGAACAGCCGGAGGACCCAGAGGCCTGGGAGGGCTACGCCATCCTCAATATGGGGTTCGTCGATGAAACCACGATCTACTCCGCGGGCGCCAATGGGCTGCTTCGGTGGAATCTGGAAAGCGGGACCTCGGAACGGCTCGCGAGGGCGCCACCCGGCGGAGCCCTCGGGATGCGCATGGCGGCCGATCGACGCACGGCGCTGATATATCGATGGAAGAGCAACTTCGTGCGGGTGCCCGGTGCTGAGGAACTTTTCGACCTCGAGACTGGGACTTTTCGAAATGTCGAAATCCCTGGGGTCTCCTATCTCGCGTTGAGCCCTGACGGCAAGACCTGGGCGTCATCAGAACCTGACGGCACCGTCATGGTCGGTCGTATCGACGGCGGCGATGCCCACGTTCTGTTCCGCAACGAGCAAGGGGCCGGGCTTCCGTTCTTGTCGCCCGATTCCCGATGGGTCGTGACCTCATCGCCTAGTGACGCCGTCTTTTACCTCTGGCCCATGCCCGACCTCTCGAAAACCCCGCTCCACACCCTGCCGCACGACGAGCTGATCGCCAAGCTCAAGAGCCTCACCAACCTCCGCGCCGTCCGCGACGAAGACTCCTCCACCGGCTGGAAGATCGAGGTCGGGCCCTTCCCCGGCTGGGCCGAGGTGCCGGAGTGGTAGTCCGAATTCGGAATTCGGAATTCGGAACGCCGCCCACCCACCCTCGCTACGCCAATCGTGTGGAGATGGTGGGCTTCAGCCCACCGTCATCCAGGCCCTTCAGACCCCATTCGCACCAGATCCTGAGAAATCCCTGAGGACTTCCCCCGTCGACGAAGCCATATTTGAGATCAGGAGTTCTCAAAAATGGCCAGGGGAAACATCTTCCGTCTCAGATCGATTTGCGGATCCGATCTTTGGACCGCATATTCAAGGGAGAAAGAAACGAAAAACCTGGCGCTGACGCGGACCTCCGGGGGGTGGGGTATGAGGTACGTCGCAGTGTTGTTGATCGCCTTGGCGTCGGTAGGGCTGAACGCGTTTGCGCAGGAGGCCGACCTTCGGGATGAAATCGACGAGGAGCCGGATGTTCAGCAGTTTGACCGTACCTTCGATGAGGAGATCACGATCACCGGCTCGCTGATCCCGCGGCCGACGCTGGAGTCGCTGAGCCCGGTCGCGGTGTTGGATGTGACAGAGGAATTGACCTACTCGGGTGCGACCCGCATCGAGGACCTGATAATCAGCCTGCCGCAGATCTTTGCAGCGCAGAGCTCGCGTTTCGCCAACGGCGCGGACGGCACCGCCACGGTGTCGCTGCGATATCTTGGGCCTCACCGAACCCTGGTGCTCATCAACGGGCGACGACTGGCCTCGGGCAGCCTATTCGGCGCCGACCTGAATATCGTGCCCCCGTCGCTCGTCAAACGGGTCGATGTGCTCACCGGAGGGGCCTCCACCGTCTACGGAACGGATGCTGTTGCCGGCGTCGTTAATTTTGTTCTCGACACGGATTTCACCGGCGTTCGTGGGAACTTCCAGTACAGCTTCTTCCAGCACGACAACCGAAATGAGCTGGCGCAGGATATCAACGAGGCTGCGGGATACGAGGTTCCGACGGGGAACGCTGTAGACGGCGGCGCCATCCGCGGACACATTGCGGTAGGAGGCAGGTTTGCGGATGGCAAGGGCCACGGTGCGGCGTACGTGGAGTACCGCAACATCGAAGAGGTGAACCTGGCCCAACGCGACTACTCAAACTGCGCCGTCAACAGGGGCGCTGAGGGGCCCTACTGCGGGGGATCTGCGACTTCTGGTCAGGGCACGTTCTACTCGTTCAACTCATTGGGCGGTTTTCACGGGGTGTACACCCTGCACACCGCCGAGGAGGGCGGCGACGGTCACTCGCTCCGTCCTTGGCGCGGAGAGATGTACAATTTCAACCCCTTTAACCCCTATCAGAGGCCGGACGAGAAGTGGAACGCCGGAGGTTTTGCACACTACACGGTCAACGAGCACCTCGAACCCTATATCGAGGCGATGTTCATGTATGACGTCACCGACGCCATCATCGCGCCGTCTGGGAATTGGAGCTACAACCGACTGAACTGCGACAATCCGATGCTCTCCGACCAACAGCGAATCTTGCTCTGCGAGTCGGCAGGCTTCGAGCCGACAGATTATGCCACCGTGTACATGCTTCGGCGAAACGTTGAGGGCGGTCCCCGCACGAACTATCTCGATCACAGCAACCTGCGGATTGTCGCCGGCGTGCGAGGGGATCTCGGCGAGAACTGGGGATACGACTTCTACGGTCTCCACGCCCAGAACAAGAAAACCGATATCTACGAAAAAGATCTTCACGTCGAACGCATGGCCAACGCGCTGGACGTCATTGTCGATCCCGAGACCGGCGAGTGGGCTTGCCGTGCTGAAGATCCCGGATGCGTGCCCTGGAACATCTTCCGGGAAGGTGGGGTGACCGAAGAGGCCCTCGACTACATGTATGCGGATCTGATAGCTCTCACAGATTCGCAGACCCAGGTGGTCAATCTGACGTTTACCGGCGACCTCGAGGGGTACGGGATCCGGCTGCCGAGTGCGAGCGAGGGTCTGGGAGTGGCAGTCGGTGCTGAGTACCGTGGGGAAGATCTGCACATCCAGCCTGACGAGAATTACCAGCAGGGAGTCGGCGCGGGCCAGGGAGGCGGGTACCCACCGGTCGACGGCCACTACGATGTGAGCGAGCTGTTCATCGAGGCGGCCGTGCCGTTGATCCAGAACACAGGTGGGTTTGAGGACCTGTCGATGGAACTCGGATACCGCTACTCGGATTACAGCACCTCCGGCGGCTACAACACGTACAAGGCGCTTCTCAACTGGGCCATAACTGACTCGTGGCGGCTTCGAGGCGGTTACAACCGCGCGGTGCGGGCGGCCAATGTGTACGAGCTCTTTGAACCGCAAGAGCTCGGCCTCGGTCTCAACCAGGACATTTGCGCCAACGATCCGGCGACGGGTGAGCCATTGGCGACCCTCGAAGAGTGCATGCGAACCGGCGTGACCGAAGAGCAATACGGAAATATCCTGCCGCACCCGTCCGAGCAGTACAACACGCTTTTTGGTGGCAATCCTTTTCTAGTTCCCGAAACGGCCGATACGTGGACCGCGGGCGTGGTCTGGACGCCGCAGAGGATACCGGGCTTTCGTTGACGGTTGACTATTTCAACATCGATATTGGCGACACAATCCTGACGTTGGCGGCTGGCGACATCATGGTGACCTGTGCCAACACCGGCGACCCGGACCTCTGCGGCCTTATCAATCGCGACGAGCATGGCAGCCTGTGGCTGACGAGGGACAGCTATGTCGAGACGAATCGGCAGAACATCGGCCAGTTGATCTCCGAGGGCATCGATCTGCAATTCAACTACCTGATCGGCCTCGGCGGTGCGGGTTTCTTGTCTACCGATCTCATCGGCACGTACCTGATGACTTCGAGCATCGATAATCGCCTGACCTCCTACGATTGCGCCGGGTACTACGGGTTGCAGTGCGGCCAGCCGAATCCCCACTGGCAACACCGCCTTCGCGCAACCTGGGAAACTGCGTTCAACACTTTCTTCTCGCTGGGCTGGCGGATGGTAGGGCCTGCCGAGGTTGATGATGCGAGTCCCGACCCAGACCTTGGTGACCCCGACCAGATGGAGCTGTGGAGGATCAACGGAGCGGACGAGATCGACGCACAGCACTATCTCGATTTTTCAATCTCTTACGACCTGAAGCAAAAGGTCCGTTTCACCGTTGGTGTGAACAACATCTTGGACACCGAACCTCCTTTTTTCTGGGGCTCCTACAACGGCGTATACGATCCTCTCGGCCGGTTCATCTCCGCGAATGTCGAGTTCGCACTGTAAAGGGAAGTGGGTCTCGTAAGTGGGGCTTGATAGACTGCTCGTCGAGAACCTCGGGCTCGAAAGATGATGGCCAGTGACCCGCCTGGACCGGATCGGGTGACCCTCACCGAGGGTGAGGGCGAGACCCTCGACATGCCGGAGGGGATGCGAGCTTTTCGGCCGCGACAGGTACTCGGAGACCGATACGAGATCCGGCACCTCCTCGGCCGCGGCGGCATGGGCGAGGTGTGGCGCGCCTTCGACCTCAAGCTGCGGGTCGAGGTGGCGCTGAAGGCCCTGCGCGAGGACCTCTTCAAGAGCGAGCGGCGGTTGGAGATGCTGCGCGACGAGGTGAGAGCAGCTCGTGAGGTGGTCTCCCCGAACGTCTGCCGGATCTTCGACCTGATCGAGATCGAGGGCCGCGAGCTGGTGTCGATGGAGTACGTCGATGGGGCGACACTGCTCGGTGTTCTCCACGAGCGCGGACCTCTCGATCTCAAAGAAGCCCAGGACATCGCCTCGCAGTTCCTGGCCGGGCTCGAGGCCATCCACAAGGCCGGTCTCATCCACCGCGACATCAAGCCAGAAAACATCATGCTGACCCGAGCCGGCCGCGTAGTGGTGATGGACTTTGGTCTCGCCCGCCAGGAGGCGGAGGGCGGCGGCACGGTGTCGGGGACCCCGGCCTACA
>CAZSTH010000151.1:0-6644 GCA_964609835.1 uncultured Thermoanaerobaculia bacterium | reverse complement strand
ACGCCATCCACGCCGCGGCCCTCGCCATCAGGCTCGTCATGAGGGTCCCGGCGCCGTTGAAGCCGATCGCCGACCAGGTCATCCGCGCCGCGAGCTCGGTGCCCGCCAACCTCGCCGAGGGCGCCGGCCGGTGCGGGCGCGACCGCACCCACCACTGGCGTATCGCCTATGCATCAGCGAAGGAGGTCGACTCTCATCTCGCGCTGCTCGTCGAAGCAGGCGCCGTCGCCGCGTCGCGTGCCGAGCACGCTCTGCGGCTCTTCGATAGCGTCCGTGCTCGGACCTGGCGGCTACTGCACCCTGCGAGTTGACGATCGAACTCCCACCCGCCCGGCAGCCGGGACTGCTGCGCCACAATGGCGTTCGGTGCTCTGTTGTGGGACACGCGTGTCGAGTGCCGGGAGGGTGGCCGTGGCGGTGGCGGTCGACGGTAGCGGTGATCGGTGACGGGGGCGGTCAGCGGTGGCGGTGGCGGTGGCGGTCAGCGGTCGCGGTCCACGGCCCCGGTCGCGGCCCCGGTCGCGGATCGCGGTCGCGGCCCACGGACGCGGCCCCGGCCGCGGATCACGGTCGCGGATCACGGTCGCGGATCGCGGATCGCGGACGCGGTCGCGGCCCACGGACGCGGCCCCGGCCGCGGATCACGGTCGCGGCCCCGGTCGCGGATCGCGGTCGCGGACGAGGACGCGGTGGCGATCCGCGGTGGCGGTCAGCGGTGACGGTGACGGTGGCGGTCACGGTCCACGGTCACGGTCCACGGTCGCGGCCCCGGTCGCGGCCCCGGTCGCGGATCGCGGCCCCGGTCGCGGTCGCGGATCACGGTCGCGGCCCCGGTCGCGGATCACGGTCGCGGATCGCGGATCGCGGACGCGGTCGCGGTCCACGGTCGCGGTCCACGGTCGCGGTTCACGGTCGCGGCCCCGGTCGCGGATCGCGGTCGCGGATCACGGTCCCGGTCGCGGTCGCGGATCGCGGACGCGGTCAGCGGTCTGCGGTGGCGGTGATCGGTGGCGGTCGGTCGCCCCGACCTGGCGTCACAGCGGCCCTCAAAGACCGCCCGAGCGGGGCTTCTCCGGGAACATCCGCGGCAAACCAGCTGCGATTCCATAGTGAAGGATCGCCGTCACGCACTCCAGCGTCAGCCAGCGGGATGGCTCGCCGGGACTGGAGACATCAGCCGCCGGCAGGGACTGCGGCACTGCGCGGCGGCGGCACCAGCGACCGCGCTCATCCTGCTGCTGCTGCAAGCTGCGCAGCGCCGCCTGCACGGCGGGTACCAGCGGCGCATCGAGACCGGCCAAAGCGTGCACGATCTCGGCCTCGTCGGTCTCCGCGAGGCCCGGATAGCCGGGTTCTGAGACTCCGCCGCCCGCACCATCCAGAGCGCGGACCAACGACGCGACGGCCCGCCGCGCGAGCAACGGGCGCCGCGCCTCACCACACGCGGCCAGGCCCCGCGCCACGGCGACCGCGATCGCCGGGCTCTCCCTCCCCCGCCGATCGAGCCAGCCGCCGGTTTCCGAACGCGGCGCGGCCTCCTCGAGCCAGGCCATGAGCTGGTTGAAGCGCGGCTCACGGCACCAACCGAGAGCCGCCAGGGCCTGCATGCTGCGAGCCACCACGACCGGATCGGCAGCAGCTCCCGAACCGTCGCGGCCCGCCTCCCCGGTGAGGGCGCTTACAACACCGTGCGCGACTGCGTGGAGGCGCGGATCGTCGGGGTCTGCACCCCACTGGACCGCCGCCAGCGCGCGCCAGCCCGGGCCCGAGTACCGCGTCCACGCCGCCTCGTCATCGAAGCGCGAGCCGTCGGATCCGAGAGCGGTCATCAGCCCGGCCACCGGTTCGACGGCATTGGACCCGCCGCGCGCGCGCACCACCGCCGGGCTCGACAGCGGACGGTCGACGATACTCACGAGGGCGCGCCAGTGAAGATTCGGCCGCTGCCGATCGAGGAGCCACGGCAGCGGATCGCCGCGCAGTGCTTCCCAAGCGTGGGAGATGGCCACGTGCGCCTGTCAGATGCGGCCCCGGCGCCGCTCCTGCATCGTATGCCGCAGCACCCTCAGGGCGCCGTCGATACGCGAAATCCTCCGGTTGCGCGCCTGGAGCGACGGCTGATCCGAAAGATCCATCGGCTCGCTCCGGGTCTCGCGAAGCCGCTTGTCGAGCTCGAACTCGAGCTTGACCATCTGGTCGAGGGACAAGCGCTTCAAGCTCAGCCGCGACACCAGGGTGTAGCCGTCGCAAATCTGCTGCGCCATGGCCGGCGCCGAACCGCCCTGAAACGTACCCATGCAGCCCTCCCCCTCGAAGCCTGTAGTGTAACCCGGCGGACGATCCCGTAATTCGGAATTCGGATTTCCGAGTTCGGGCTCTCCAGTCCTCGAAATTACGAGTCGTCCCGCACTCAACCCTCAGTCACCGAGTGAAAACGGCCGGAGCACGCCGTCTCGCAGCTCCACCGCCCGGGACGCGCGCGACGCCAGCTCGCGATCAGCCGTCATCCAGACCGCGGTGCGTCCGGTGGACGCACGCACCACCACGGCACGCCAGCGCTCTCCGCGCACGGCGTCAACCCACGGCGAAGGATCGACCACGACCACCAAGCGGTAGTCGGAGACGATCACGCGCGCGGCCAACACCAGCAGCCGGTGGAACGGGCTCATGGGTTCACCGGCCTCCGAAACGAGCCCTTTTCGGCCACCGGGGATCTCGTTCAGGAACGCGACCTCGAACACCGCGCCGAGGCGAGCGCGGTCAATGGGCCGGTCGCTGAGGGCGGCGAGGTTTCGCTCGAGATCTCCGTCGAGAAAGCGCTCTCCGACTGCCACCATCGCCACCAGGCGCCCGCCCGAGGGCGCCGGCGCCCCATCAACCATCACCCGGCCGGAGTACGGCGGGGTGCGGCCGGCCAGAGTCGAGGCCAGCATCGAAGCCTCGTCCGGCCGATCACAGATCACGGCCAGCGACTCGCCGGCGCGCAGCTCGAGATCGATCGGCGCCGATGCCGGCAGGCCGTCGGCACCGACCAGGACGACTCCGTCGAGGCTGAGCGTGCCGCGGACCTCTCTCGTCGGAGGCCCCAGAATGCCCGAGCCGAGCCCCCGATGCAGGTCGGTGCGGGCGAGCCGCTGCGCCGCGTAGAGCAGCACGGCGGGGGCGGCCCAGCCTCCAGCCGCGAAGTCGAGCAGCCTCGGCGCGAGTAAGAAGACCGCCGCCCAGCCCCCGGCCGCCACCAGGTCGGCGATGTCGGGTCGGGCAGAGCCAGCGCGCGGCAGGATCCGTGCCACCATCGCTACCAGCCCGGCCAGCAGCAGCCAGCCCGCGGTCACCCTCCAACCCCCGCTGAGGACCACGAACGACGTCGCCGAGGCCGCCGTCAGTCCGCTTGCCCAGGGCTCCGTGCAGCGGTCGCGAGCAACCGTCAGATGGACCGGCAACGCCGCAGCTGCGCACAAAGGCGCCCACCCGGGCCTCACCGCCGGCAACCAGGCCAGGGCTGCCAGCAGCGTCGCGTGATACCATCCGGCAACCGCGGGCCAAGGGATCTTCACGGGCCGATACTACCCCGACGACACCCCGGCACCAAGCCGGCCACGGAGAGGAGACGAGATGGACGAGTTGGCGGGTTTCGACCTGTTGAAAATCGATGACCTCCTCGAGGACGATGAGAAACAGGTGAGGGACACCGTTCGCCACTGGGTCGAAGACCGCATCCTGCCGGAGATCGAGGAGTGGGCCTGGGAATGCCGGTTCCCGAGGGAGCTCGCCCTCGAGCTCGGCGAACTCGGGCTGTTGGGCGCACCGTACGACGAATTCGACCTCCCGGGCGTCAACAGCATCGCCTACGGTCTCATCAACCGCGAGCTCGAGCGCGGCGACTCCGGACTCCGCTCCTTCGTGTCCGTGCAGACCTCCCTGGTCATGTACCCGATCCTGCGCTGGGGCAGCACCGAGCAGAAGGCGCGGTGGATCCCCGCCCTCGGAGCCGGCACCGCCATCGGCTGTTTTGGGCTCACCGAGCCGGACTTCGGATCCAACCCCGGCGGGATGAGAACCCGCGCCGTCCGCGACGGCGACGACTGGGTGCTCAACGGCGAGAAGGCCTGGATCACCAACGGTTCGATCGCAGATGTCGCCGTCGTGTGGGCACGCACCGGCGACGGCATCCGCGGCTTTCTCGTCGACACCCGCGAGCCCGGCTTCACGACCAGCGAGCACACCGGCAAGTACTCGCTGCGGGCGTCGGTCACCTCACAGCTGGTGCTCCAGGATTGCCGGCTCCCTGGCGACGCCGTCCTTCCGGGTTCTACAGGTCTCAAGCACGCCCTCGCCTGCCTCAACCAGGCCAGATACGGCATCGCGTGGGGAGCTCTCGGCTCCGGCCTCGCCACCTTCGCCGCCGCCCTGCGTTATGCCAAGGAGAGGACCCAGTTCCGCGATCGGCCGATCGCCGCCCACCAGCTGGTGCAGGAGAAGCTGGTGTGGATGTACACCGAGATCGTCAAGGGTCAGCTCCTCGCCCACCAGCTCGGACGCCTCAAAGATCGCGGCCAGCTGCGACACGAGGCAGTGTCACTGGCGAAGCGCAACAACGTCTGGATCGCGCGCGAGTGCGCACGGCTGGCGCGCGAGATCCACGGCGCCAACGGCATCGTCAACGAGTACCCGATCATGCGACACCTGATGAACCTGGAAACGGTCATTACGTACGAGGGCACTCACGACATCCACACCCTGGTGCTCGGGAACTACCTCACCGGCCTGCCCGCGTTCGAGCCGCCGCCGGCCGACTGATACCCGAACACAGCGACCCCGATTCATCATCCGGCCGCCCAACGGTGTCTTCAGAGAACGAGTGATTTTCGTTCCATGAATGTCAAACCTCCGGGGCCCTTTTTCGTAGAGCCACGTGCGGGTCCTCTCGAAGGTTGCGCGTTAAATACCTCAGCTCTCAGCGGACCTCAAGCAGGCTCCTCCTTCTTCGGCTCCTCCCCCGGGGAGCCATCATTTTTCGGCCGCTGGTATCCTGATCCGGTGGAGTGGATCCTATCCCTGACGCCGCAGGTCGATGACCAGCCGCTGCGGGCGCTTGCCTCTCCACCGCCCGAGGCGTCGATCGTCGAGCTGCGCGCCGATCTCTTTCCGGGACTCGACCTCCGTTCCGCGATCACTGCCTGCCCGCTCCCGGTGCTCGTCACCCACCGGTCGTCCGCGGAGGGAGGACGCGGGCCGGACAGTGGAGGCGAGCGCAAATGTCTGCTGGAGGCTGCCCGCAACGCCGGTGCGGCGCTCATCGATCTCGAGGACAGCCGCGACCGCCGGTTCATCGATGAGCTCGGGCTCGCGCCCGAGCAGTGCGTGCTGTCATGGCATGATGCTCGGGGTACGCCGAGCGATCTCGAAACCATCGCGCAGCGGATGCTCGCGAGCCGAGTCCGCTGGGTCAAGGTCGTGCCGACCGCGCGCTCGGTCGCCGATCTCGCCACGCTGCTCGCGCTCCACCGCACCTTCAACGAGCTGCCGCCGCAGCGTCGCCGCTTAATGGCCCTCGCCATGGGGGCCCCCGGCATCGCCAGCCGCTACCTGGCACCGCTGTTGGGACCTCCGATCGCCTACGCGGCGTGGTGCGCGGGAGCCGAGGCGGCGCCCGGCCAGCTAACGGCCGAGCGCACGCAGGCGGTCATCTCTCACCTCCAGGGCAGGCCGCAGCGACTCTACGGCGTCGTCGGTGCCGATGTCTCCACGAGCCTCAGCCCGGCCCTTCACAGCGCCGCCTACCGTGCGATGGGAGAGCCCCTCCTCCTGCTCCCGATCAGCGTGCCGGATGCCGGCGAGCTGTCGCAGCTGTTCACGGTTCGGGGCAGCACGGTCTTCGATGCAGCCGGCATCGAGCCGTGGGGCTGGGCCGTCACCTCGCCGTACAAGCGAGCGGCGGCGGCCGCGGCCGACCGCCACGCGCCGCGGGTCCTGCGTGCCGGCGCGGCCAACACCCTGCTGCTCGGCCAAGATTTCGTCACCGCCGAAAACACCGACGCGGACGGCGTGGTGGGCTCGCTGACCGCTGCCGGACTCGAGATTCGCGGACGGACCGCCCTCGTCCAGGGCACCGGCGGCGCCGCCCGCGGCGCGGCGGTCGGTCTTCATCTCGCGGGCGCCGAGGTCGTCCTGCGCGGGCGCTCGACCGACGCCACCCGCTCGAAGGCCGACGCCATCGGTGTTGAAGCGTGCGCGCCCGATGCCTTTCCGGAGCACGCAACCGTGCTCGTCAACGCCACACCCCTCGGGTCCCGAACCGGCGATCCGCTGCCCTTCACCGACCGCGAGATGGCGGCCGCCGAGGCGGTGGTCGACATGGTCTACCGCGACGACGGTGAAACAGAGCTCGCTGTCCGCGTCCGCGAGGCGGGAGGCGTGCTCGTCGACGGCCGCGAGGTGCTGCTCCACCAGGGCATCGCCCAGATCGCGGCCTTCACGCAGAAGGTACCATCGAAAGAGGCTATGCGAGAGTCGTTGGCTTTTACCCACTGTTCACGGCGGCGCGTTGAACGCGGCGTCCCGGAGCACCGGGATTAACCCGCATATCTCACCAGCTTCCTGCTGCGGCCGCCGATGCACCGCACCCGGCAGTGCTTTCTCAT
>CAZSTH010000150.1:0-7038 GCA_964609835.1 uncultured Thermoanaerobaculia bacterium | reverse complement strand
CGAGGGACGATGGGCGTGGTACCTTCGAGGTGGGTGAAAGGAAATTCCTATCCATCGCAGGCCGGGGATCGAGAGCAAGTGGAGCGTCTCCTGGATGGGGCGCCAGACGTCCTCGGAGATGAGGACGGCATTGCCGCGATCTCCGGTGATGAGGATCGGCTCGCCGGTCTCACGTGCCTGGTCCACGAGCTTGTGGAGCTTGGACCGCGCGTGGGTTGTGGAGATCGTCATCATCGATGCCTCCAGACACAATATGTTATGGCCTCCGCGTTGTCAGTGGTTCGAGCATTCTCTCTCGTGGCAGTGCGTCGCAGGCCAACCTTGGAATGAGTGACCGGCCTTATCGGAAAGCAAACGTCCGGTCTTCAGAGGCTCCCGCGGAGATTCTGCCCAGACACGCCCACATCGGGCGGTGCAGGTTGATGTCGAGGCGCCCTCAAGCAAGAGTCCTTTACTTTCTCTCGGAGTTAAGAAAGAATACTTGAATAACGGATGGCACTATGAAAAGGAACACGGGCACCTATCGCAAGGTCAGAGTCGCTGAGGAGGAGGTCCGGGCCTTCATCCCCCACGCGCTGCCACCGAAACGGCCGGCGCTGCAGGTCGACCACGCGATGGAAGATCTGCTGCAGACGGCCGAATCGAGCATCGAGCGGCTCGCCGTTGCAGGGGATGTGGTGCCCTCGATCGATTGGCTGGTGTACGCGTTCGTGCGCAAGGAGGCGGTGATCTCGTCGCAGATCGAGGGCACGCAGGCCACGCTCGTCGACCTGTTGACCCACGAGGCGAAGGACGAACCGGAGGTTCCCGAGGGATCCGACCTGGACGAGGTCTGCAACTACCTGGAGGCGCTCTCATACGCACGCCGCCAGCTCGGGCGCAGCGCAGGTCTGCCGATCAGCGTGCGGCTCCTCAACCAGATCCACCGGCGGCTGATGGCCGGCCGCGCCGGGAGCAACGTCCGGCCCGGCGAGATTCGCAGGAGCCAGAACTGGGTCGGCGGCACACGGCCGGGGAACGCGGTGTTCGTGCCGCCGCCGCCCGACGCCGTGGCGAAAGCTCTGGGAGACCTCGAGCGGTATATCCACGCAAGGAGCCCCACCCATCCGCTGCTCAAGACAGCGATGGTCCACGCTCAGTTCGAGACCATCCACCCCTACCTCGACGGCAACGGCCGGGTGGGCCGGCTGCTGATCACGCTGCTCCTCGAGCACTGGGGCGTGCTCGAGCAGCCCCTGCTGTACCTGAGCCTGTTCTTCAAGCAGCACTGCGGCGAGTACTACCGGAGGTTGGATGCGGTGCGGACGGATGGCGACTGGGAAGGGTGGGTCGGGTACTTTCTCGAGGGCGTGCGCGAGACATCCGAACGAACGACCGCGACGGTGCGGCGGCTCTTCGCGCTGGTGAGCGAGGATCGCGGCACGGTGCTGGAGCTCCCGTCGACGACCGTCGCGGCCGCGCGGCTCTTCGAAGCGCTGCCGAAGAACCCGGTGGTCACGGTGGAGCGGGTCGCGGGCCTCCTCGACACCTCCAAGCCGACGGCCACGAAGGCCATCAATGCGCTGGTCGGTGCCGGTCTGCTGGTGGAGGCCACCGGTCGGCGGCGGAACCGTATGTTTCACTACCGGGCCTATCTCGATCTGCTGAGAGAAGGAACGGAAAGTGGACCTGGCTGAGCCTCCGAAATCTGCGTCGCGCGTGTCGTAGAGGAACGATGGCGTCGGGTCGTTCACGGCCTGCCATCGAGACCGGCTGGGTGCTCCGAGGCCAACGAGCCTCGACACACCTCGGTCGCGCACCCTGAAGGGTGCGCCTACTGAGAGTCAGAGATCCCCGCCGGCGAGGGTGATGGTCTCGCCTTTAACGGGATCCCAGTAGACGAGTAAAGGCGCCAGACACCCACTTATGATGTTATCTTCATCTCACCTCGTCTCGCATCGGAGGTGACAAATTGCCGAGACCGAATCGGGTCTTTGTCGAAGGCGGGATCTACCACGTCTACAACCGAACCTCGCGCGCTGAGAGGGTGTTCGAGAGCGAGGATGAGGCGTCGTCGTTCGTTACGTTACTCTCCAAGATCAAGCGGCGCGACGATCTCGTCGTCTTCGCGTGGTGCCTAATGTCGAACCACTTTCACATCGCCCTTCGCACCTGCGCAGTGCCACTCTCGCGCTCGATGCGGAGCCTCCAGCAAATGGTCACTCGCCGATTCAACGCGAGGCATGGTGTCTACGGTCCGCTCTGGCAGGGCCGATACAGGGCGAAGCTGGTGCACGACCAACGCTACCTTGATCTGCTGCTCGCCTACATCCACCTCAATCCAGTCACCGCGGGATTGGTGAACGACCCTGCCGATTACCGGTGGAGCGGACATCGGGAGATACTCGGGCGGGTGCGGGAGCCGATCACCGATGTTGACGATGTGCTGATGTTGTTCGGCGAGACACGCCGCGCGGCCCGCAGCGCCTATGTGCGAGCCATCAAGGGGACGGCGAACGAGGATTGGGCCGGCGAACACCCCGGCAGATTGCCGTGGTGGAAGCTCGGGAGACCGGCTGCCGACGAGGAAGGGATACCCGAGCCCCGTCGCCCAGCGGCGTACGTCGACGAGCTCGGAAGGAGCACCGGCCTGGAGAGACCACGACTGGAAGTTGTAGACTTCATGAAGACCGGGGCCGAGTTCCTGGGGTTTGAAATCAGCGACCTGACCGGAAGGCGACGAGCGCCAGCCATCGTGCGCGCGCGAGAGCTCCTGGCGACGCTCGGAGTCGAGCGGTATGGATTGAGGGTCAAAGACATCGCGACCGCCTTCCACAAGAGCGCTGAAGCAGGGAGCAGGATGGTGAGCCGCGGCACTGAGAAGCGTACAAATGAAAGGGAGTTTCGAGACACACTGGAGAGTTTAGATTACCATCTCGCCAGCCTCGGAAGAGCTCAAACTCCAGAAGATCATAAGTGAGTGTCTGGCACCCTTCGGCGCCCTTCTGGGTGGCCGTGGCGAGGGACGCCGGAAGCCCGATCGTACGCGCCGAGTGGTCGCGCGACGGAGCGAGCTGGGAGCCGCTGGCGCCGGAGGACGGCCTCCTCGACGGCCGCGAGGAGCGCTTCCGTTTCCCGGCCGCGAGCGGCCGCAGCCTGGTGGTCGTGCGGGTGGTCGACCGGCAACACAACAAGGCGACTGCCGGCGCGACGGAGGAGTGATGCCTGGTTCCGGAGATCTCTGCAGAGAGCGCGCATCGCGTATTCAAGGGTCAGCGATGTCGCTGGCCCTGTTCTTCGGACTCCTGGCGATGGTGGTGGTTGGTGCGTGCGGCCGCCCGCCTCAGGGGGCGAATTCTGAAAATGCGGCACCAGACCTTGTGTTGATAGTGACCGTAGATTCGCTGCGGTGGGACATGCTCGGGGCTTACGGTGATGCATCCGGGGTCAGTCCGACGATCGACGGTCTTGCGGATCAGGCGCACGTCTTCACACATGCATACGCCACCTCGAGTTGGACGAAACCCTCGATCGCATCACTTCTGACGGGTTCCATCGTCAGTCATCATCTCGTTTTCCTTTCCACGCTTGTCAAGGAACGGGCGGTCGAGTACTTGAAAGCCGGAGTAGAATCCGATCACGAGCGCATGTATTCACGAGGCAACGTCTTGCCCCCAGATCTTCCCCTCATCCACGAGTCCCTGGACGGCTATTTGAAGGCGGCATTCATCGAGAATGTCCATCTTCGTCCGGAGCTCGGCTTTGCTCGAGGATGGGATGAGTTCAGGAATTTTTCTTCGCGCAAGAGCGATGAGGGAATCCCTGGAAATGCCGCGGCGATCAACCACGACGTACTTGAGTTTCTCGACGCTCACCCGAACAGAGAGGCAGTTATCTGGATTCACTACTTCGACGTTCACTGGCCTTACGGTCCGATCGAGCCCTACGGGGCCGAGTTTCTGAGCGATGGTGCGGACCTGCTGCCGGATCCTTACACATATGAGGGTCTGGAACGGTTGGTGCAAGGCGAGCATGATCCCAACGGTCTGGTTGCGAAGACTGTCCTTCCAGGAATTTACCGGGCCGGCGTGCGAGCGTTTGACGAAAGGCTGGGGCAGCTCTTCGACCAGCTTCATGCGAGGGATCTCTTTGATGCCTCGCTCATCATCGTGACCTCCGACCACGGAGACGAGTTCTTCGAGCACGGTCAATTCGGCCACGGCAACAATCTCTACGACACCACGGTCCGGATCCCTCTTCTCATCAAGCTGCCTGGTCAGTCTTCCGGACAGCGACACTCGACCCCGGCTACGCTGGTCGATATCGGACCGACCATTCTGGAGGCCTGTGGAGAGGGACATCGCGATGTATTCGACGGCTCGAGTCTCCTGCCGGCGATGCATGGAGAACCCTCCGAAGATCGCAGCCCGGTTTTCGAGCTCGTCAACCCCGAGCTCGAAAACATGAAGGGGATGGTGAGTGAGCCCTTCAAGGCGATTTTCGAAATCGACCAGAATGGTCCGGAAGGCCGCATTTTCAAGTTGGACGACGAAAGTCGGGTGCTGGATCCGACGCAGCACCGAGAGGACCTCCTGATGATCCAGGAGGCTCTCTTGACTGCAATTGGGGCGTGGGATCCGCGAGTCCTTCTTCATGAGTCGGTCTCGGAAGATGGAGCGGACTCCCTGGAGATCGAAAACGTCGACGAGATCATCGAGCAGCTGAGAGCTATCGGTTACGTTCAGTAGACCCAGTCTTGAGGGCATTGGCCGACTGCATGAGGCGTGTGTTTCCCTCGAGCGGCAGCCATTCCGGTCACGAGTTGCCGTGCTAAGCTCCCTCCCATGAGAACCTTGGCGCCAGCGAGCGACCCGCGCCTGGATCGCGCCCGGCTGATCAGCCCCTCGCTCGCTATCGGCCTCCGGGTTGCGGTTATCATCGTTTGGTTAGTGGCTGTCACTGCCATGTTGGTCACCGACGTGTGGGACGAGAGCCGCTCCCTTAATTTGATTCAGAGTCACGGGTTTTTCGAGTTGGTGTTGTCCAATTGGAAACCGGGGGGGCCTCGGTGGCGTGGTTCTTTTCCGGCCGCTTCCCATGTTCCTGTTCACTGCCATTGCGAAATTGCTGGACAATTTCGAAATCACGTGGCGCGTGCTCCGGCTGCTCAACGCCGGTTTGCTGCTGCTCGGTCTCGGCCTCGCGTTGTCGTTCCTCCGTCGTGTCGGAGGAATCGACAGGGTTCGGGAGCTCCTGTTGACAGTCGCCGTCCTGTGGTCCGGCTCTGCCCTGATCAGTGCCGGATGGTTCGCCAACATCTTCGATGTCGGTGTGTTCGTCCTGATGATGCTCGGTCTGCAGCAGCTCGCTGCCAACCAGGGTTTTCGTGCCGGAGTCGCTTGTGGCGCTGCATTCTTCTGCAAAGAGAACGCCGTTCTGGTGTTTCCGCTGTTGGCTGTCCTCCTCTGCACAGGAGTGACAGACAGGAAGGCGACGATTCGAGCTCTCAGCATCTCGGGCGTGATCTTTGCCGTGTACATCGCGCTGCGCTTTGCGTTTGTCGCGCCGGGATCACCCTCAGACCTCAAGGAAATCTCCGCGGTCGGTGTGCTCAGCGCCGGCTTCCGTTTACCGGAGACCCTCTGGTGGCAGGTGGCGGATGTGCCGGTTCCGTGGCTGGGCTCGCTGCTGACAGTCGTCGCCATCTGCATCGTGCGGTCTTTTCGAGCCCGTCTCGGGTGCGTCGCGGTCCTTGCAGTCGCTGCCCTCGTGTATGGAGAGCTCGTACACCTCGGCCCGAGCCCACTGATGCACCCCGACAATTTCGTAGGACGGCTGTACCTGGTGCCGGCGACCATTCTGCTGCTCATGCTCATGCTTGCAGTGTTTGGCCGCCGTTGGTCGTTGGCGCTCGTGATGGTGCCGCTGGTGTGGGGTGGGGTATTGACTGTTGATCGGCCATCATCACGATCGCCTTGACTGTAGGGGCCGTTCGGGTCACGCTAAGGTGGACCGTCCACGCTGCAGGAGACGTCGAGCGTCACTGTGGCTCAAGGCTGCGCGGCCCGCTACCGGGCCCGGTATCCCCGCGCGACGCCCCTCTATCGGCTCTTCGAGGCGCACTTCGACGAGGTGAGGAAGCAGTGGGAGGAGCGCTTCGAGCGCCGGTGCGGGTTTTGGCGCGGCTTCGTCGACGAGCAGGTGCGGCGGTACCTGGACTGCGGGCTTTTCGAGAACGGCTTCGCCCGGATCCGATGTCCGGACTGCGCCGAAGAATATCTGCTCGCGTTCTCGTGCAAGACACGAGAGCTGTGCCCGTCCTGCGCGGCCAAGCGCTCGGCTGCAACGGCGGCGTTGCTGGCGGAGGAGGTCTTCGAGGAGGTGGGGCACGCTCAGTGGGTGTTCGTCATGCCGAAGATGCTGCGGCCGTACTTCCTCCATCACCGGGAGCTGCTCGGAGGGCTCGCGCACGCAGCCTGGGAGACGGTGCTGGAGCTGATGTGTGCGGCGGCCGGCGACGAGGGGATGCGGCCGGGGATGGTCGCCGTGGTCCAGACCGCGGGCGACCTGGCCAATTGGCACCCACATGTGCACGCGATCGTGTCGCGCGGCGGATGGACGGGGGATGGTGGGTGGATCCCGGTCGCCTTCGTCGATGAGCACTCAGCGGAGCTGCTGTACCGCCACAAGGTGATGCGAATGTTGCGGGACGAGGGGCTGCTCACTCAGGAGCGGGCCGAGCTCCTACTGTCGTGGCGGCACACCGGGTTTTCGGTGCACAACCGGGTTCGGGTGGAGCCCGAGGATCAGCCGGCGGTGGAGCGTCTCGCCCGCTACATCATGCGGCCGCCGATCAGCCTCGAGCGTCGAGGCAGCCCGTCCGGACTGATCGGAGGCCTGGTTCGAGATTGAAGCGTGAGAAACGGAGCTCTTAAGAATCATCCCGTTCGATGAGCCCGGAAGAGAACGGTCGCAGCGGAAGCTGCGGCTCGTCTGCTGCGATGATCAACCGGCGCGTCCGACGCGCCGCCGCAATTCGTTCGACGAATTGCTGTGGTA
>CAZSTH010000149.1:0-7235 GCA_964609835.1 uncultured Thermoanaerobaculia bacterium | reverse complement strand
TCACCGTGCACCGCCACCGCCACCGCCGACCGCCACCGTTCCCCGCCCACCGTCACCGTCCACCGTCACCGTTCACCGCCACCGCCACCGCGGACCGCCACCGCAGACCGCGTCCGCGATCCGCGACCGCGATCCGCGACCGGGGCCGCGACCGCGATCCGCGACCGTGGGCCGCGACCGCGATCCGCGACCGTGGACCGCGACCGCGTCCGCCACCGCGGACCGCCACCGCCACCGCGACCGCGACCGCCACCGCCACCGTCGACCGCCACGGCCACCGCCACGGCCACCGTTCACCGCCACCGCCACCGTCGCCGCCACCGCGATCCGCGGGCTAGTGCAGGTAGCCGAGCTCCCGCAGCTGCTCCTCCTTGGCCCGGCTCGCCGCCAACGCCTTGTCGAACTCGACCCACTGGCCGGTGTCCTGGAGCCAACCGTTCAGGGCGTCGCCGAGACGGTCGACCTCGGGACGGCCGGCGGCAAAGAGATCGCGCTGTGCCAGTGGGTCCTCCACGAGGTCGAACAGGGTCGTGATCGACGACACGCCGTCGAGGACCAGCTGCCACCGTCCGTCGTCGGCCGCTCGGTACCTGCTCTGGTCGGCGAACGCGAAGCTGCGGGTCGGAGAGCGCCCCTCGAGGAGCGGGCGCAGGGAAACGCCTTCGAGATCGAGGCCGGCTGCAGAAAGGTTGGCGAGGTCGAGGAGGGTGGGCAGTAGGTCGACGAGCTGCACCGGGCTCGAGATCCTCGAGCCGCCCTCGAGCCCCGGAACCCGAAGCAGCAGCGGCACCCGGGTGAGGGTGTCCCACACTCCCCGGCAGTGCCCCACCTGGTCGTGCTCGAAAAACTCCTCGCCGTGGTCGGAGGTCACGACCAGGAGGGTGCGCTGCAGGAGGCCGCGGTCTTCGAGAATTTGCAGGAGCTCGGCAAGCTGGGTGTCGAAGTACAGGATCTCGTCGTCGTAGAGGTCCACGAGATGGCGCACGTCGGCATCCGTGAGCTCGATCTCGGGCCCATCCGCGAACAGCATCTTCGCGATCGGATTGATGTCGCCGGCGGCGATGAAGTCGTGGCCGTCGTACTGACGGGCGAATCGCCTGCGGTGCGAGGCGGGCGGCGCATAGGGATCGTGCGGGTCCATGTAGTGCAGGTAGAGGAAGAACGGCTCCGGGAGGTCGGGGAGAACGGCCTCTGCACGACGGTTGACGGCCTCGGCGGCGTTCCACAAAACGCTCTCGTCGAAGACCTGGAAGCCGGCGCCGAAGCCGCCGTTCGGGTTGGCGTCGCTGGCGGACACGCGGACGATGGGGCTGGTGGACACCGCGGCGGTCGCGTAACCGTGGGCTTCGAGCACCTGCGCGAGCGTCGGGAAGCGTTCAGGAATCCCCATCTGCAGTTCACCCTGGCGGTTGAAGTCGAACGGGTAGCGCGAGGTGAACAGAGCGTTGACAGACGGGAAGGTGCAGCCCGCCTGGGCTCTCGCGCGCTCGAATACGAACGACTCGCGGGCGAGCCGGTCGGCGACCGGCGTGGTGGCCCGTCGGTACCCGTACAGGCTCATGTGGTCGGCGCGCAGGGTGTCCGCGAGGACCACCACGATGTTGGGCGCAGACCCGTGCGCGGGAGCACTCGCCGGGCGCTGGCACGCCGTGGCGACCACGACGCCCGCGGTGGCAGCGAGCACGGAAAAGGTGCGGCTGGTGGTCACGGGCGCCATCATAACCGACGCTGACGGCCGCAGCGGTTGGCGCCGCCGGGCCCGCTGCGAGGCTGTTATGATCGGTCCGTGCATCCTCGGAGGCGGAGATGGCAAGATTACGAACGAGCGTACCTCGAGGCCTCTGCGTCCTGTCGGCATTTCTGATGTCGTGCGGGGCGCCGCCGCCGGACCGCGAAACAGGCGCCGACCCTGCGGCCTCGATTCCCCTCGAGGTGGACGGTTGGCGTGTCGAGGGTGGCATGGAGGCCCACGACACGGACACGATCTACGACTACATCGACGGCCACGCCGAGGTCTACCTCGCTTACGGAATGCAACGGTGCCTGTCGTGGCGCTACCGGGGGCCGCAAGGTGAACCGGCGATCGTCCTCGACCTCTTCGAGCTCGCCTCGCCGGCCGATGCATTCGGCGTGTTCACTCACGACCGCGACGGCGCCGAGCTGGCGGTCGGGCAGGGCGGGTTGCTGCGCTCGGGCTGGCTGTCGTTCTGGAAAGGCAGCTGGTTCGGCTCGGTCTACGCGGAAGGGGAGAGCGAGCGCGCCGACCGGGCGCTGCTCGCCATCGCCGATGCGGCAGCCGCCGCCATCGAGGAGGAGGGCGCAGTGCCGCCGCTGGTGGACGAGCTGCCGGATTCCGGACTCGATCCGAGGTCGGTCCGTTTCTTCCACACCCAGGAGATCCTCAACTCGGTCGTCTACCTGGGGTTCGACAATGTGCTCAATTTCGAGCCGGAGGTTGATGCGGTGGTCGGTCACTACCGGCGCGACAGCGGCGAAGGCTGGCTGTTGCTGGTCGAGTATGCCGGCGCAGAACGGGCGGCGGAAGCCGAGGAACGCGGGCTCGAGGCCGGGCTTCCCGTGCTGCGGTCGGGGAACCGGCTGGCAGCGGTCCTCGCACCCCAGCCGGCCTCGGCCGCGGACGAGCTTCTGGCAGACGCGCTCGGAGGAGCGAAATGACGAACCGCAGGATCAGCCGCCGCGACTTCGTGGTCAGCGGCTCGGCGGCCGTGGTTGCCGGGCTGGCAGTTCGCGACGCGCGGGGCCGGGTCGTGCTGGTACGCGATCGGGAGGTCCTGAATCGCGACGGTGAGCTCCGCGACGAGGTGCTCCACCGCATGCTCAACGATGCAGTCGCCGCGCTCTTCGAGACCGGCAGTCCTGCAGAGGCGTGGCGCCACCTCCTTTCGCCGTCGGACGTGGTCGGCATCAAGAGCAACGAGTGGAGCTACCTGCCGACGCCGGGGGCGCTCGAGGACGCGATCCGGTCGGAGGTCCTGGCGGTCGGAGTGGCACCCGAAAACGTCGATGTCGGAGACCGCGACGTCAAGGCGCGGCCGGTGTTCCAGCGTGCGACGGCGATCATCAACACCCGGCCGATGCGCACGCACCACTGGTCGGGGCTCGGTACCTGTCTCAAGAACCTCATCACATTCACCGAGCACTACCCGGCCTACCACCCGGATGCCTGCGCGCCACTGGGCTCGATCTGGCTGCGCCCCGAGCTCCGCGGCAAGGTGCGGCTGAACATCCTCGCGATGCTGACCCCGCAGTTCCACTCGCGGGGGCCGCACAGTTTCTCGCGTACCTACGTGTGGCCGTATCGGGGCCTGGTCGTCGGGGTCGATCCGGTGGCCGTCGACGCCACCGGCGCACGGATCATCACCGCCCAGCGCGCCCGCCACTTCAGCGATGACCGGCCGATCCTGCCGCCGCCGCACCACATCGAGATCGCCGACACCCGCTACGGCGTGGGCGTCAGCGATCCCGCGAAAATCGAAGTCGTGCGCCTCGGCTGGCAGGAGGAGGCGCTAATCTAGCCGCTTCGATTGCCGAGGCCCGCTTCACCCGGGCCCCGGAAATCGGGGAAACTGCATCTGGTTCCGATGGTCCGCCTGTGCGGGGGAGGTCGCCGTGAACATCCTCATGGTCACCAGCGAGGCGGTTCCGTTCGCCAAGGCAGGGGGTCTCGCCGACATGGTGTCGGCACTGTCGGCCGAGCTACACCGCCTCGGTCACGACGTCCGTCTCGTGTTGCCCCGCTACTACTCGGTCGACACCGAGAGGCTGATGCGCGTCGGAGGTGCGCTCGGCGTGCCGCTGGGTAGCGGAGAGGAGTGGTGCGCCGTCTACCGTGGCCGTCTGCCGGACGCCGATGTTCCGGTGTTTTTTCTCGACCACGAGCGCCTGTTCGGGCGCGACGGAATCTATGGACTGCCCTCTGGCTCCGGCTACGAGGACAATCTGCAGCGATTCGCCCTCCTTTCCTGTGGCGCCTTCCAGCTGTGTCGGTCGCTCGGGTGGACCCCGCACGTGCTGCACGGACACGACTGGCCGGCGGGGCTGGTGCCGGTCCTGCTCGAGACCTTGGAGAAGGAGGGAACCTTCGCCGACTCCGCTTCGGTGCTCACGATCCACAACCTCGCTCACCAGGGGCGTTTCGGCCGTGAGGAGGCGGAGTTGCTGCCGCTGCCGCCGGAGTTGGACCCTGGCTTCGACCTGGTCGGCGGGGACGGCATCAATCTGTTGCGGGGCGGGCTGTCCGCCGCCCATATCCTGACCACCGTGTCGCCGACCTATGCCTCGGAGATCATGACGCCGGAGCACGGTTGTGGTCTCGAGGGTTTGCTGGCGAGGCGGCAGCCCGACCTTTTCGGCGTGCTCAACGGCATCGACTACGACGTTTGGAACCCGGAAACCGATCCGCTCATCGAGGCCCGCTATTCGGCGGACGACCTCGGCGGCAAGGCCGTCAACAAGGCCGCGCTGCAGCGGCGGATGGGTCTCGAGGACGACGCGGAGACACCGCTGTTCGCGATCGTCAGCCGTCTCGTCGACCAGAAGGGCTTCGGTCAGCTGTGCGGTCCGGCGCACGGCAGCCTCTACTCGATCTGCGCCGACTTCGATCTCCAGTTCGTGATCCTCGGCACTGGCGACCGCTGGTGCGAGGACGAGCTGCGGTCTCTCGACGAGCGCCTCCCCAACCTGGCGGTGGAGATCGGCTTCAACAACAAGCTCGCGCATCTGATCGAGGCCGGAGCGGACTTCTTCCTGATGCCGAGCGCCTACGAGCCGTGCGGCCTCAATCAGATGTACTCGCTGCGCTACGGCACCCTGCCGATCGTGCGCAGGACCGGCGGCCTCGCCGACTCGGTGGACAACGCGGACGGGCGTGGGGGCGGCACCGGCTTCATCTTCGACGAGCTGACCCCGCGGGCGATCTACGACACGGTGGGTTGGGCGCTGTGGACCTGGTACAACCGGCGCCGGCGAATCGAGGCCATGCGCCGGCGTGCGATGGCGGTCCGTTTTCCGTGGCGCGCCTCCGCTGAGCGCTACGCGGAGCTCTACCAGTGGGCGATCGACCGCCGCCACGGTCGGGTGTCACGGAACTCTTGAACCGATCTCTCCCGATTTCCGAGCAGGGCGCGTCGCGCGCCGTGCTCGGAAATCGGGAGAACGGTCAACCGGCAGCGGCCGGAAACGCCGTCATTGCGGGGGATCGGACCGGTAGTCTTTCACGATCGCGTCGCCGATGGCCTGCGCCACCATCCGGTCGCCGAGAGCGTTGTAATGGCAGCAGTCGTCTCCGTAGGTGGGCTCGACGGTGTCGGCGAAGAGCATAGTGAGGTCGTGGAAGCGGATGCCCCTGCTTCGCAGCTGGGGACCGTAGCCGATCAGGAGTGGGTAGCCGTCGCGGGCCCAGGCAGCCACCGCCAGGTCCCAGTGGATGACCGAGATCCGCTCTTTCTCGAGCATCGGCTTCGAGCCGGTGACGTACTGGTTCGGCTGCAGGAAGTGGAAGTAGCGGGCGCCGGCAGCCTCACAGGTGGCATCGAGCTGGAGCGACGAGCGATGCCAGATCTCGGCCATGTGCTGGAGCGCGTCGGCACGATCGCCGTAGTCGGACGTCGGGCCCGAGACGACGAAGGGAACCTCGCCCGCATCGTGTCTCCCTACCACGCCCCGGTCGACGGCCTGCATTCGTCCGACCGTCCGCGCATCCAGAAACGACCAGGCAACGGCTGCGGTCGGGCTGAAGCTCCACGGCCGGCGCGTGAAGAACAGCGCCAGGCGACGCCGCCGCCGCTCGAGGAGAGCCATCTCGGCTGCCGCCAGCCGCTCCTCGCCACCGAGCCCGGCGCTCTTGAAGTACCAGGCGTAGGGGTAGAAGCCGGCGACCCCCTTGCTGAGGTTCTCCTCCGGCGCGAGAGCGATCTCGTTGAAGCCGTCGAGGTTGACGACGACATCGAAGTGCGCTCCCAGGGTCAGCAGGTAGTTGACCAGCAGCAGCTGCTGCGGCTGGTGGTGGCCGGGGATCGCGGCGTTCACGACCACCACCTCGTCGAATCTGTCCGCGAGACCGCGTGCGGCGACGTCGCGGATGTGGTCGCCGAAGCGCCGGCCGACGTTGAATGCGACCGAGCCGCCGGTGACGGCGATGACCAGCCGCCGGCGGTCGGGCTCGAAGAAGACTCCGGGCTCGGCGAGCGAGAATCCGTAGGCGACGGCGTCCGGCCCGCCGACCTCGAGCCGCGGTTCGCGCTCGAAGCCGGCGTCGAAGACGTATCCGAGATAGGGATGGACGGCAAACATCTGTGACCAGCCCGACCAGTCGATGTACTCGTCGTTCCAGTCGGCCCCGGTCCCTGAGACCACGGTCTCGAAGATCGCATCGCGCACGCGCGTCGGCGTCATGACCCGTCCGTGGCGGAGGCTGAGGGCAGCCAGCGACAGCAGCTCGAGCCCCAAGACCAGCAGCACCGCGGTCACGAGTCCGAAGAGCACGCGGCGGCGAGCGGGCGTCGTGTGCGGCCGGCCTTCAGCCATCGAACCTCCCGGGGGAGGTCGCTCGAGGCGAACTCCTCGACCTCGATGTTATCAATCGATCCCCGGCAGCGGGCGAGCCCGCGGTGGGGATAGAATGGCTTCATGGACCGGCGTGTCGCGATCGGTGTCGCGGTGTTGCTCCTGGTGTTCGGTGGGTTCAGCGTCAGCCGCTACTTCGCCCCGGGTGCGGCGGCCAGGCGGCAGCTGCACTCGATGGTCGAAGACTTCGAGAAGGAGCGGTTGCTGGGGGTGATGTCGGCGGTTTCGCGGAGCTACGACGACCATCTCGGCTTCGACTACGAGAGCTTCGCGGGTGTGATCGGCGAGACCTTCGGGACCTACGATGACCTCGACGTGGACCTGATCATCACCGGCGTCGAGGCCGCCGACGCCGAGGTCCGGATCGGAACCCAGTTCATCGTGTGGGGAAGCGTCGAAGGCAGCCGCGGCTACCTGGTTGGCTCGATGACCGAGCCGTGCACGGCGACGGTGCTGTTCCGTGAGGAGACGCCGGGCTGGCGGCTCGCCTCGACGCTGCAGCTCGACATCCCCGAGCTTCGCGACGCACTCGACGAGCTCGAACGCCGATAGCCTGCGTCACAACCACCAAGACTCCAAGAGGTCACATAACCCCCATATCTCACCGGGTTTCGTCGCGAGGTCGCCGAGGTGCTGTGCCCGGTTGGGTT
>CAZSTH010000148.1:0-7324 GCA_964609835.1 uncultured Thermoanaerobaculia bacterium | reverse complement strand
TTGACTGAACATGTGCGATCCGTTACCAGATGAGCGACAGGCCAGCGCAGATGAGGTGTCGTCCTCGCCCCACGAGCCGCCGCCCCACTCGGCGTCGGTGATCGTCGTGATCTGGCCGGTTTCAATGGAGATCTTCTGCAGCCGACGGCCGTCGCCGGTGAATCCGATCCATTGGCCGTCTGGCGAATAGAACGGTGTGTTCGCGCCCTCGGTTCCTTCCAGCGGTCGCACCTTCGAGTCACCGAAGTCGCGCACGAAGAGCTGCGATTCTTGTCCCTTGAACGCCGTCATCACCAGCTGACGGCCATCCGGGGAGATCACGACAACCGGATCGCTGTACTGAGTCGAAAAGTTGACCTCGGCCGGCAGGGTGACCGCAACGTGGATCGGTTCGGAGGCGGCAGATCGCTTCGACCCGAGCCACAACGCGCCGACGATAAGCCCGGCAGCCAACGCGCCGGCGGCCAGAGCGAGCCACCCGATTGGAACCCCGGCGCGCCCCTGGCGATCTCCGGTGCGATCGAAAGCCGACCGGACGTCAAGATCAGGCGTCTCGCAGAGAGCGATGCGCACGTCGCCCATGTCCCGTTGCCGCAGCTTCGGCTCGCGGCGGAGACAGCGGCCGATCAGCTCGCGAACGTTGCTCGGGGTGTCCGACGGTAGCGCGCCGAGATCCGGTTCTCTGGTGAGAATGGCCGCCATCACGTCCGACACCGTCCCGCCCTCGAAGAGCGTGCGGCCGGTCAGCATCTCCCACAGCACCACGCCGAAGGCCCAGATGTCGGCGCGCCGATCGACCATCTTGCCGCGCGCCTGCTCGGGGCTCATGTAGGCCGCGGTGCCGAGGATGACCCCGGCCGCGGTGGCGTGGGCTGTCATGGTGGGCGACATGGAAAGGCTGGAATCACCGTGCTCGCTCTCCCACGCCTTCGCAAGCCCGAAGTCGAGCACCTTGACCACACCGTCCTCGGTCAGCTTGATGTTGGCCGGCTTGAGGTCGCGGTGGACGATGCCCGTCTCGTGCGCCGCCTCCAGCGCCTCGGCGATCTGCAGAGCGATCGGGGTCGTCTCGTCCACTGGGATCGGTCCACGCTTGATCCTCTCCGAAAGATCCTCACCCTCGACGAGCTCCATGACAAGAAACGTCACGGGGCCGGCAGCCGCCGGTGCGGCCGCCGGCAATTCGGAATTCGGAATTCGGAATTCGGAATTTCCGCCCACCCTCCCGCGGCTGTCATCTTGGGCGGAGCCGCTGCCGCCCGGGGCCCCCCACTCGGGAGCTTTCCCCCCGCCCGGCACGCGGGACGCGTGCGCAATAAACGACCCTTCTTGTGGGGCAGCCGTCCCGGCTGCCATTCGGGTGCTCACGCTCTCCAGCCCGTAGAGGTGGGCAATGTTGGGGTGGTTGAGGCTCGCCAGCACCTTGGCCTCGCGCTCGAACCGCGCCATCCGCTCGGGATCCTGGGCAAACTCCTGCGGCAGCACCTTGAGGGCGACCTCGCGGCCGAGCTTTGTGTCCTCGGCCCGCCACACCTCCCCCATCCCGCCCGCGCCGAGCGCCGCGGTGATGCGGTAGTGGGCGAGGGTGGTGCCGATCATCCGGATAATCCCGCCGTCGAGCCAGGGAAACCCGTGATGAGCAGGGCATCGCGAACGCGAGGGCCGCGGACGGCAGCCAGGGTCTGGCCGTCGTCGGAGAGCGCGAAATCGAAGAGAGTCTGATCGTCGAAGTTCGTCACCCTTCGCGGCGCTGAACCGTCGAGAGTCCACTGCCAGACGTTGGCGCGATCGCCGGGCATGGTGTTCATGAAGAGCTCGTCCGCGCGCAGGACCAGCCGGCTTCTGGCGTTCGGCGGTTCCGCCGGAGCGCTCCACAGCGGCCGGCCTCCCTCGCGGGGGACGATCTCGACGCGATAGCTCCCGGTCTCGTCGATCGAGTAGAAGGCGATGCGTTCCCCCGAGGCTTCGATGGCAGGCCGGAACGACGATCGTTCGGAGAGTGGCACCGGCGTGGCGCCCACCGCATCGAGCCGGAAGAGCCGCGGCGAACCGCGGACGAGTGAGCTGTAGACCAGGGTTCCGTCACGCGATGCGGCGATCCTGCCGTTGGCCACGTCTCGTACAGCCACGCCCCTGTCGGAGCCGTCGGCGCCGGCAAGCCGGATCTCGATCCCGGCGCTCGTACGCACGCTCAGGAACAGATTGTCCTGCCCTGACAGCGCGACCCCGGAGATGATCTCCCCCGGCGGCAACATCAGCAGCGGTGAATTTTCGCCGCCGTCGGGGGCGATCGACCACAGGCCCCAACGGCCGCCCGTCTCGGTGGTGTAGACGAGGCGGGAGTCCGGCGAGAAGCAGAGACCCTGGTAGCCGTCCAGCTTCGCCCATGTCTGGCGGCGCGGGCGGGCGCTTCCATCGCGTGGCCCCACCCAGATCGCCGATGAGACGTCCGCCGAGACGGTGACCAGCGACCCGCCGCCGGCGGACAGCGAGATGATCCGATATTCGTCGAGGTCGTTCGTCACCGGCGAGGCTTCGCCACCGGGCGATCTCACGTGCCAGATCTGGTTGTTGGGTTGGTGCGATGCGCGAGCCACCGCGAGCAGGCCGCGTCCCTCCGGCAGGAACTGCGCCTGAGCGGCATAGAGCCACCCCGGATCGGATGCGACCGATCGCGACCCGTCAGCGACCGAGACCGAATCGAGGCGGCTGCGAGCGTCGGCAGTGGTGCTGCCGAGGCGGCTGACGGCCGTGACGATGCGGCGCCCGTCCGGCGACCAGGCGGGCCCGCCGAAGAAGATCGGGGCCACGAACTCCGGCAGCCTGTACACCGCGAGCGTCTCCGCGCCCGCGCCGTCGGCGGCGGCGACCATCAGGGCGGACTCCTCGGCGGTCGGGTAGCCCGACCTCACGAACGCCAGGCGTTTCCCGTCCGCCGAGAAGGCCGGCCCCGAGTCGATGCCGCTCATCAGACGTCGCGGTGCGCCGCCGAGGGTCGAGATCGAAAAAAAAGCTCCCGCCAGGTCGTCCTGCGCTTTAAGGCCGAAAACCACGTTGTTGCCGTCCGGACTGAAGGTGTGGCCCCAGTAGAAGACCGGCCGCTCGGGTATGAGCCGCAGCGTCTGGCCGCTCGCGAGCTGGCGCAGCCACAGGCTCTGCAGGCCCCGGTCCGACTCGACGTAGGCGATGTAGCGGGCATCCGGCGAGATCGCCGCGGCGATCACCTTGCCCGAGCTGGTCAGGCGCGTGATCTCGAGCGCGGCCGCGCCCCTGCCGGACGCAACCGGGCCCGCGAAGCGGCGGCCGATGCCGAAACCGATCACCACGCCAACGCCCGTCATCGCCGAGGTGACGGCAAACCAACGACGGGTCAGCCCCGGTGGCCCTTCCGGTCCAGACGACGGCTCTTCCATTCGCGGGAGCCCCGCCAGCGCGATTCTCGCCTCGCCGATGTCCCGCAGCCGGTTCCTCGCGTCGCGGTCGAGGCAACGTGCAATCAGCTGCCGCAGGGTCGCGGGCGTCGTCTCGGGAAGCGCAGCGAGGTCGATCTCCTGCCGCACCACGGCGGCCAGAACATCGGTCACCGTCTCGCCGCCGAAGAGTACCGACCCGCTCACCATCTCCCACAACACGACGCCAAAGGCCCAAATGTCGGCGCGGCGGTCGACCTTCTTACCCCGCGCCTGTTCGGGAGACATGTAGGCTGCGGTGCCGAGGATGATCCCGGCCGCGGTGGCGTTGCGGGTCATCGTCGGCGACATCGAGGTACCGGCGTCGCCGCCCTCGCTCTCCCACGCCTTGGCGAGCCCGAAGTCGAGCACTTTGACCACGCCGTCGTCGGTGAGCTTGATGTTGGCCGGTTTGAGGTCGCGGTGGACGATCCCGGCCTCATGCGCCACCTCGAGCGCCTCGGCGATCTGCAGCGCGATCGGGATCGCCTCGTCGACGGGCAGAGGGCCGCGCTTCAGACGCTCGGAGAGGTCCTCGCCCTCCACCAGCTCCATGACAAGAAACGTCACGGGGCCGGCGGCCGCCGGTGCGGCCGCCGGCAATTCGGAATTCGGAATTCGGAATTCGGAGTTCCCGCCCGGCACGCGGGACGCCTGCCCCACAACCCCACCCCGATCAGCTCGGGCCCCTTGTGGGCCAGCCGTCCCAACCGCCGGGTCGGAGGAGGGGCTTGAGGCTTGGGGCTTGAGGCTTGAATCCGCGTCCGCGTCCGCGCCCGACGTCATCGTCTCCAGGCCGTACAAATGGGCGATGTTCGGGTGGTTGAGGCTCGCCAAGACCCGGGCCTCGCGCTCGAAGCGCGCCATCCTCTCCGGGTCCTTCGCGAACTCCTCGGGCAGCACCTTGAGGGCGACCTCGCGCCCGAGCTTTGTGTCCGCGGCCCGCCACACCTCCCCCATCCCGCCCGCGCCGAGCGCCGCGGTGATGCGGTAGTGCGCGAGGGTGGTGCCGATCATTGCGTCTCGAGCTCCAAATGCTGCGCCCAGTTCACCGCGACCTCGATCTGAGCCGCCGCCTGCGCGCGGCGCTCGAACTCGACGAACACGAAGCGTTCGCCGGACGGCGCCACGTCCCAGTTGAGGGCGGGCGCGGTGGAGGTGACGTACGACGCACCGAGGTTCTCGAGCACCACCCGCGGTGGGCCGGCCTGAAAGCTCTCGCCCTCCGCCACGTCGACCGCCATCAAAGGCCGCCTCGCGAGACCGATGTCGATATAGAACAGCGTTTGGCCGTCGCCCGACCAGCGCGGATACCCACCCAGATTGGGCGACACCTGCCACTTGCCCTCGCCTTCGATCGGGCGCACGTAGACCGAGGTGGTCCCGGCCCCCGGCGACGAGTAGGCGATCCAGCGGCCGTCCGGCGAGATGGCGGCTCCGTTCGCCTGCTCCTCGAACAGCCGCGGCTCCTCACCGAGTGCTGCAAGATAGATGTCCGCGCTCGGACCGATGCGGGTGTAGGCGAGGGTTCGGCCGTCGGGAGACATGGACTCGGGGAACAGGGCCGACTCGTCATCGGCCGTCCAGCGCTCCTCGCTGCCCGATCCGTCCGCCGCCTTGGCGAAGATCGCAGCGTTCGAGTCGTAGCTCAGATAGGCGATCTGCCGGCCGTCCGGCGTCCACAACGGATACAGCTGATTGCCGCCGAAGGTGAGTCGGCTGAGGCCGCGGGTCGCGAGGTCAAAGAGCCAGACGTCACCCGCCACCCCCGAGTAGCCCTCGCCGACGGTGAATGCGAGCCGCGTGCCGTCGGGCGAAAATCGGGGCTGGAAGAACCCCCGCGGGCTGAGAGGAAGCCGCTCCGCCGCGCCGGTCGCATCGACGATCGTCAGCAGCGCGTCGGCTGCCGTCACCGCGCCCGCCAACCAGGCGATGGTGCCGTTCGACGCGACCGAGAAGTAGCCGGCACCGCTCGACGGGTCGCCGCCCACGTCCTCGATCGCCGGCACGGCCTCACCGACGGTCTCGAGCCGTCGGGGGTCGAAAGCCACCGCGTAGAGATCGCCCCCGCGGGCGAAGACGATTCGGTCGGGCCCGGCGAAACGCGCCATGTTGGCGCGTTCGACGACCCGCCTTCGTTCGCCCGTGTCGAGAGAGTAGACATCGATGGCAGCGTCGTCGTAGTTGTTGGGGCTGTCCAGCAAGCCGACGGTGAACAGGATGATGTCACCGCCCGGTGTAGCGTGCGGAAAGCGGAAGGTCCGCTCGCCGCGATCCGAGTCCACATCCACCACCAGCTCGGCTGCTCCACCCGTTTCGGAAATCCGCCACAGGCCACTGGCATACTCGGGAGCGAAAACGATGCTGCCGTTGGAAAGCCAGACGCCGCCGCGCGGGTTCGGTGCCTCGGTGAGCGTCACCGCCGACCCGCCGGCCACCGGCACCCGTTTGAGGCTCCCGTCGGCGAAAAATGCGAGCGACGCGCCATCCGGCGAGAAGAACATCTCGCCGGTTCCTTCAGTCCCCTCGAGCTGGAGGACGTCGTTGTGTTCGAGGTGCCGGATCAGAATCACGTCGCGTGCCGCCTCGACGTCGCTCGCCGTCATGGCCAAAGTGCGGCCGTCGGGAGAGATGGCGAGGATCGGCTGGTCGATGAACGACAGGCTGCGCTCCGCGCCGAGGTTGACCGTGAAGCGGGTCAGCGGGCTCTCGAGGACAAACGAGGGCCGGAGTGCAAGCGCGACCGCCAGCACCGCGGCCGCGGCAGCCACCGTCCACGGCAACCACCGGAGAGGTCTCGACGCAGGCACGACCGGGGTCGAGACCGGTTCGGTGCTGTCCCCGTCACGGGCATCCATCAAATCCAATCTCGCGTCACCGATCCACTGCAGCCGCTTCACGGGCTCTCGCTCGAGACACCGCGCGAGGAGGCGCCGAAGGCTCACCGGGGTCCGCGATGGAAGGGCCTCCAGATCGGGGGCATCCTTGAGCACCGACGCCAGGACATCGGACACGGTGTTGCCCCCGAAGAGCTTTCGGCCGGTCAGCATCTCCCACAGCACGACACCGAACGACCAGATATCGGCGCGGCGGTCGACCGGCTGCCCCCGCGCCTGCTCCGGGCTCATGTAGGCCGCGGTGCCGAGGATCAGCCCCGCCGCGGTCGCCTGCGCAGTCATCGTCGGCGAAAGTGAAAGGCCGGCGTCCGGCCCTCCCTCCCACGTCTTGGCGAGGCCGAAGTCGAGCACCCTGACCGTGCCGTCGCTCTTGAGCTTGATGTTGGCGGGCTTGAGATCGCGGTGGACGATGCCCTGCTCGTGCGCCGCTTCCACCGCCTCCGCGATCTGCAGCGCGATCGGAATGGCCTCGTGGACCGGGATCGGACCGCGCTTGATGCGCTCGGAGAGATCCTCGCCCTCGACGAGTTCCATGACAAGAAACGTCACGGGGCCGGCGGCCGCCGGTGCGGCCGCCGGCAATTCGGAATTCGGAATTCGGAATTCGGAATTTCCGCCCACCCTCCCGCGGCTGTCATCTTGGGCGGAGCCGCTGCCGCCCGGGGCCCCCCACTCGGGAGCTTTCCCCCCGCCCGGCACGCGGGACGCGTGCGCAATAAACGACCCTTCTTGTGGGGCAGCCGTCCCGGCTGCCATTCGGGTGCTCACGCTCTCCAGCCCGTAGAGGTGGGCAATGTTGGGGTGGTTGAGGCTCGCCAGCACCTTGGCCTCGCGCTCGAACCGCGCCATCCGCTCGGGATCCTGGGCAAACTCCTGCGGCAGCACCTTGAGGGCGACCTCGCGGCCGAGCTTTGTGTCCTCGGCCCGCCACACCTCCCCCATCCCGCCCGCGCCGAGCGCCGCGGTGATGCGGTAGTG
>CAZSTH010000147.1:0-7425 GCA_964609835.1 uncultured Thermoanaerobaculia bacterium | reverse complement strand
GAGGGGTCGACGGGCAGACGGTGGTCCACATGGCGCCGCTGGTGGTGATCGGCGGCGCCGTGATTCTTCTCCAGGCGCGCGAGCTCGACCTCCTCGCCACCGGCTCGGAGATCGCCGCCAGCCGCGGGGTGGCGGTAGCTCGGACCAGGACCGTGCTCTTCGTCGCGACCTCGGTGATGGTGGGCGGAGTGGTCGCCGCGTGCGGGCCGGTGGGCTTCATCGGCATGATGGCGCCCCACATCTGCCGGCTTCTGGTGGGCCCGAGCCACCGCGTGCTGCTGCCGGCCTCGGCGCTCTTCGGCGGAACGTTCCTGCTGCTCTGCGACACCGCGGCGCGGATCGTGCTCTTCCCTGCCGAGCTGCCGGTGGGCGTGATCACTGCCTTCCTCGGCGCACCGTTCTTCCTGTGGCTCCTGGTTCGCCATGTCCGCCACTCCCACTGACCCTTGCCCGTTTCCGTTTCCGTGCCCGATTGTGCTTGTCGCGGCGGAGTGTGACGCACGAAGTCACGACGACACAAAGGACCGCGTTCATCGGCGTCATCTGCGTTTTGTACTCGTTGGTCCCTCCCTTCCAGCCTCCTTCGTGTCCTCGTGCCTCGGTGGTTCGAAACGGGGCCTTCAGGACGGCTCGTCGTCGATCGAATCGTCGAAGCAGCCGAGGATCTGCTGCGCCGCCGCGGTGGCGGTGGTGCGGCCCTCGAGGACGTCCTGCTCGAGATCCTCGATCCAGGGGTGCTCGCGGACCGCCGAGCGCAGGCCCTCGTCCACCAGCGACCACATCCAGGCCAGCGCCTGGCGTCGGCGCCGTCTCTCGAGCGCGCCGCTGCCCGCCAGCAGCGTGTGGTGCTCCTCGACGAGTGACCAGACCTGATCGAGGCCGTCGCCGGTCGTGCCGGAGGTGGTGACCACGCGAGGGCGCCAGCCGTCGGCGGCGGTGGGCCGGAGGATGCGCAGGGCGCGCTCGAGCTCGGCGCTGGCCCGGCGGGCGGGCTCGAGGTTGGAGCCGTCGGCCTTGTTGACCGCGATGCAGTCGGCGAGCTCGAGGATGCCGCGTTTGATGCCCTGCAGCTCGTCGCCGGCGCCGGTCAGCTCGAGGAGCAGGAAGAAGTCGACCATGCCGGCCACCGCCGTCTCCGACTGGCCGACGCCGACGGTCTCCACCAGCACCACGTCGAAGCCGGCGGCCTCGCAGACCAGGATGCACTCGCGGGTGCGGCCGGCGACTCCGCCGAGCGAGCCGCCGGTGGGGGAGGGACGGATGAAGGTGTCGTCGAGGGCGGAGAGCCTCGCCATCCGCGTCTTGTCGCCGAGGATCGAGCCCTTGGAAAGTGTCGATGAGGGATCAACGGCGAGCACCGCCACCCGGTGGCCGTCGGCGACGCGGTCGCAGCCGAAGCGTTCGATGAACGTGCTCTTGCCGACCCCCGGCACACCGGAGATCCCCATGCGGCGCGCGCCTCCGGTCTCCGGCAGGAGCTCGGCCAGCATTTGCTGCGCGACAGCACGGTCGTCGGGTCGGCTCGACTCGACGAGCGTGATCGCGCGACCCAGGGTCGCACGGTCGCGCGCGCGAACGCCACGGACCAGGCTCCGGAGGTCGACGCGTGGCTGCATGCCCGGATCATACCGCGTCGGGCAACGATCTTCTAAGACCGCACGGCCCCGCCTCGGATGGCGCGCTCGACCATGAACGCGACCGCATCCGACATGCCCGTCGCGATCAACTCGACTTCGGGGTGGTCGCTTTTCCAAACCCGAAACACCTCGTCCGCGAAGCCCTGCCCGACGAAATCGACGCCGTCGAAGTCGACAATCACCTCCTGGAATTTCTCGAGTCCGTGAACCAGGCGTTTCGCCTGTGATCTGCTGACGAACTCGGTACCGATGGCGAAGAGCCTGACGATGGTCCGGGTTCGATTGAATTGAAAGTCTGCCGAGTACTCAGAGAAAACCGAGATCAGGTCGAAGGAGTTGTCGATGTCAACGGCGGCCCGGACGACCGTCCCAGCCTGCGGTGGATCGACGGACCCGACAGCCATGTCGCCGCGTCGATTGTCGACGATCCAGTGAAGGGAGCCGCTGAGGATCTCGAAGCGGTTGACGGCTTTCGACGTGAAGAAGATGCCCTCTCCGGTGTGCCGCGAAGGCATGGTCGTGATCTTCCCCTTCGACAACTCCTGGAGCGCCTCGAGTTCGGTTGCCAGCCCGAGCTTGTCGCGGATATGGTTGAAAATTCCGAATCCGGGATCCCGCACCTCGAGCTCGACCGTCTCACCCTCCCGGGTGAGCTGCACCGACACCTCGGCAGCTCCGGAATGGTCGATGGCGTTGTTGACGATTTCGGTCAGCGCGTAGTGCAGAACGGTTCTGGCCTGTGGTGGCAAATCCGTAGCCACAGTGCCTGACTCGCCGATTTCCGACCAGACGTGGTCCTCGGACAATCCTGCGGTCGAGTAGGTGCGGCGGTCGGCCAAGTCGGATCTCCGGTATCGCGTACTTCTCCCCGCTCCCTCGATGACGAGTCGTCCGTCGGCACACAGCTCCCGAAGGTAACGATGCGCGGTTTGTCGGGTGACGTCGAGGGCCCGCGCGACGTCGCCGGCCTGGAGGGCTGTGCTGTCGTCAAAGAGTGCGATGATTTGACGTTTTCGATCGACCATGGGTTAAACGTAACATTTTTTCTGGAAATCGTAAAGTGCCAGGTACGGAGTTAGGCAGTTGCAACCCGCAATGCCGTTCCCGGCGCCCATGGGAGCTGCCCGGTGTACGCCTGTGGCCTCCCGTCTGGGCCGACCACCTCGAGGCGCGCGTCCGCCTCGCGCTCGAGTACTGCTCGAGCCTGCGTCCGCACCAGCGGCCGCTCCGCGGCGGAACCCGAGCCATGTCACTGATATCCCGAAGACTACTCGAGCGCCGGCACCTCGGTGCCGTAGACGTAGCGGTCGAACCACGGCCGGTAGTCGCGCCTGGTGATGGCGCTGGCGAACAGGATCACGTCGTTGGTGACCATCTTCAGATGCGGCTGCTGCGAAGCGGCTTTCGTCATCAGGTGGAGCATCCGGAAGAAGGCCGGGTCCCCCATGTCCTGGCGCAGCGCGTGCAGAACGTACGGGCCCTTGCCGTAGAGGAGCTGGGTGTAGCACTGCCGGTGGTCGCGCTTGCCGTTGAGCGCGGCCGCCCCGTAGATGCTGGAGACGTCGGAGCACTCCTCGACGTCGATCTTCCACTCCTCGAACTGGTCCCTGGCCTTGCGCTGGTCCTTCGCCCCGTCGCTCATGAACAGGTACGACAGGTACTCGGCGAACGACTCGGAGATCCAGTTGTCGTAGGGCGTCGCCCATCCGATCAGGTTGCCGAACCACTGGTGCGCGATCTCGTGGGCGAAGCGGCTGTTCTGCCCCTTGGAGGCGTAACGCTTGATGATGGTGTTGAGGTCGCTGTCGTCTCCGCCGAGGGGATTGAGCCCCTCCGACGTGATCTCCACCAGCCCCGCCGGCGCCTGCCAGAAGAAGTGCCGGTAGTAGGGAATCTCGATCACCTCGAGCTCGCGATAGGGAAATGGAATCAGCCCGTTCGAGTAGAAGTCGAGGATCGAGAACGCGTTCTGGATCAGCTTCTTCGCGCCGCGCTTCTTGGAGCCGCCGTAGGAGTAGACGCGCACGTCGTAGCCGGCGTCGCTCCGCTCCTCGACGGAGAACTTGCCGACCACGATGAAAGGAAAGGCGAGGGGATATTCCTCCCGCGACTCGAGACAGTTGAGGCCGTCCTCGGCCCATCGGCGCACGGTGCGGCCGCAGGCGATCGGGATGAATGGATCCGCGACCTTGACCACGGCGTGGAAGGAGGTCCGCGACGAGTAGATGTCGAGCTGCGGAAAGTACGACATGTTGCCGAGCACGAGGTAGGCGTCGCGGCTGAAGTTCTTGAGGAAGCCGCCGGAGGCCTCGACCGTGATCGTGATCTCCTCGCCCGTGTCGAGAGGCGACGGCAGCTCGACCATCAGCTCGTCGTAGCGGTGGGAGAACGCGAGCTCCTCGCCGGCCGCGCTGCGAACGACCGCGACGGTGATCGGGTGCGAGCGGGCGTCCCAGTCGACCGGCAGCTCGTCGCGGCCGTTGAGCAGGTCGAAGACCGCGAGCCAGACCCCGTTGCGGCCGGCCACCAGGGTCGTGGTCGTCGTCTCGGTCGCATTGACGTTGTCCGTCGAGACGATTTCGAGATCGACCGCCGTCTGCGCCAGCTCGTGGACCGGCCGCGCCTCGAGATCGAGGACGGCAGGCTGGAGGATGTAGGTGTCGACGTAATGGAATGACTGACCGGTTTCCGGCGGCACCTTGCGGAGCACGCCGTACTCCTCGTCGCCGCCGTCGGCGGTGTCGCAGAAGTAGACGCTGTCGCGCTGGCCCAGCCACAGCAGGGCCATCACCTGCGGCGGCCGGTCAGGGTCGAGGACCATCGGCGCCAGCGCGTGGTCAAGGCCGGGCAGCCGGGTCTCGTTCCAGCGCTCGACCGAGCGCGCCAGGATCTCGCCCAACGACGAGTCGGTGGTGCGCTTTCCGGCCACGAGATCCTCCGGGGTGGCGTTGGTGAAGAAGACCGCATCGGAGAAGTCGAATCGATAGCTGTCCTCGTCGACGTTGGCGACCTCGCCCTTGTCTTTCAAGGTGACGAGGTTGGCCTGGCGGAAGGGTCCGTCGACCAGGTTGACCTCGCCGGTACCGGCGCCTCGGAACGCGAAACCCGCGGCCCTGCCCGCCGCGATGACGCCTTCCACCTCGCCGTTGAGAGTGAACTCGGTGTTGCCGAAGCGCACCCTGAAATCGTCGACGCGGACGCCGTCGGCGGCCAGCGTCGGCGCCGCCAGCGAGGCGAGGGTGTCCCGGAACGACGTGTCGGTGTCTTCGGCGGCCATCGCGACGGTTCCGGACATCGCGAGGCATCCTGCGATCCGAATCATGACGGAGAACTTCATGCTGGAACATTAACATCTCCGACTCCGGCGGCCGGGGCAGGGGACCCGACCGCCGGAGTCGGGGAGTCGCGAAGCTCGGGTTCAGCTCCGCTGCGACAGCGCCCGGAGGATCTCCATGGCCGCTTCCGGGATGTTGGTGCCTGGGCCGAAGATGAAGGTGGCGCCGGCGCTGCGCAGGGCGTCGTGGTCCCGCGGCGGAATGACGCCGCCGACGATGATCAGGATGTCCGGTCTGCCGAGCTTTTCGAGATGCTCTCTGAGCTCCGGCACCAGCGTCAGGTGGCCGGCTGCGAGCGACGATACCCCGGCCACGTGGACGTCGTTCTCGACGGCCTGCCGCGCGACCTCCGCGGGCGTCGTGAACATGGGGCCGATGTCGACGTCGAAGCCGAGGTCGGCGAACGCGGTGGCGATCACCTTCTGGCCGCGGTCGTGGCCGTCCTGGCCGACCTTGGCGACCAGGATCCGCGGCCGCCTGCCGTCGGTCCGTGCGAAGCGGTCGGCCATCTCTCTCGCCCGCCTGACCTCGTCCATGTCCTCTCCCACCTCGGCGGCGTAGACGCCGGAGATCGCGTGGATCGGAGCCTCGTGGCGGTCGAAGACGGCCTCGAGAGCGTCCGAGATCTCGCCCACCGTGGCCTGCGCCCGCGCGGCGGTCACCGCCGATGCCAGGAGATTGCCGCCGCCTCCTGCGGCGCACCGCGTCAGCCCTTCGAGGGCGGCGCGGACCCGCCCACCGTCGCGCCGGCTGCGCAGCTTCTCGAGGCGGGCGAGCTGCGACTGCAGGACCGCGCTGTTGTCGACCCTGAGGACGTCGAGCTCGCCCTCGTCCTCGAGCCGGTAGCGGTTGAGGCCGACGATGGTCTGGCGGCCGGAGTCGATCCGGGCCTGGGTGCGGGCCGCGGCCTCCTCGATGCGCCGCTTCGGGAGCCCGCCGGCGATCGCCTTGGCCATGCCCCCGAGCCGCTCCACCTCGCGGATGTGCTCCCACGCGAGCTCCGCCAGCTGGCGGGTCAGCCATTCGACGTAGTAGGAGCCTCCCCAAGGGTCGGCGACGCGGCAGATGCCGGTCTCCTCCTGGAGCTGGATCTGGGTGTTGCGGGCGATACGGGCCGAAAAATCGGTGGGCAGGGCCAGCGCCTCGTCGAGCGAGTTGGTGTGAAGCGACTGGGTGTGGCCGAAGACCGCCGCCATCGCCTCGACGCAGGTGCGAACCACGTTGTTGAAGGGATCCTGGGCGGTCAGGCTCCAACCGGAGGTCTGCGAGTGCGCGCGCAGTGCCAGCGAACGCGGGTCGGCGGCGCGGAAGCCGCGCATGATTTCGGCCCACAGCAGGCGCGCCGCGCGGAGCTTGGCGACCTCCATGAACGGGTTCATACCTATCGCCCAGAAGAACGAGATCCGGGGCGCGAACGCGTCCACCGCGAGGCCGGCCGCGAGGCCGGCGCGGACGTACTCGATGCCGTCGGCCAGGGTGTAGGCGAGCTCGAGGTCGAGGGTCGCGCCCGCCTCCTGCATGTGGTAGCCCGACACCGAGATCGAGTTGAAGCGCGGCATGTGTTCCGAGGTATAGCGGAAGATGTCGGCGACGATCCGCATCGACGGCTCGGGGGGATAGATGTAGGTGTTGCGGACCATGAACTCCTTGAGGATGTCGTTCTGGATCGTTCCCGAGAGCCGGTCGGGGGAGACCCCCTGCTCCTCGGCGGCTGCGATGTAGAGAGCCATCACCGGCAGCACCGCGCCGTTCATGGTCATCGACACGCTGACCCGGTCGAGAGGGATGTCGTCGAACAGGACCCGCATATCGAGGATCGAGTCGACCGCCACTCCGGCCATGCCGACGTCGCCGCGGACTCGCGGATGGTCGGAGTCGTAGCCGCGGTGGGTCGGCAGGTCGAAGGCGATCGAGAGCCCGGTCTGGCCGCCGGCGAGGTTGCGGCGGTAGAAGGCGTTGGAGTCCTCGGCGGTGGAGAAGCCGGCGTACTGGCGGATGGTCCACGGCCGCGCCGCGTACATGGTGGGGTAGGGGCCGCGCACGAACGGAGCGATGCCGGGCACGGCGCCGAGATGCTGCAGCCCCTCGATGTCGGCGGGTCCGTAGCGCGGTGCGATCTCGACGCCTTCCGGGGTCGCCCACGGCCGGCTGGTCGACGGCTGCGGCGGGCCGCCGCCGAACTCGAGGTCGGCGAGGTCCAGGTTCGCAAAATCGGGGATGCGCGAGTCAGTCACCGGCCACCCCCTCCACCGCCAGCAGGTCCTCGAGCACGGTGAAGACGTCGCAGCCGCGGTAGACGTGGCCGTCGACTCCGGCCGATCGCCAGGCCGAGTCGTGTTCCCCCGGGCGCGCCGCGACCAGCACGCGACGTGCGCCGCGCACCTTGAGCTCGCGCGCCACCGTCGGCACGGCCTCGGCCGCGCTCTGCGCGGCGACGCAGATCACCGCCGACC
>CAZSTH010000146.1:0-7436 GCA_964609835.1 uncultured Thermoanaerobaculia bacterium | reverse complement strand
CGTAGCCTACTTCAAGCAGTGGGAGCCCGGAATGATCAAGATCAGCCTGCGCTCGCGGGGCTCGGTTGACGTCCGCGCGGTGGCTGGCAGGTTCGGAGGCGGCGGTCACACGAATGCGGCCGGCTGCACCTTCAACGGGAATCTCGAGGAGGCGGTCAGCGCGGTGTCGAGCGCAATGGCGGCGGCTCTCGGAAAGACTCCATGAGCCGGCGACGCCCATCTCGGATTCACGGGCTGCTGCCGGTAGCCAAACTCGCGGGACCCACGTCGCATGACGTGGTCGACATGGCCCGCCACGCGCTGCGAGAGCGCCGGATCGGCCACACCGGCACTCTCGACCCGATGGCCGAGGGCCTGCTGCTGCTCTGTGTCGGCCAGGCCACCCGCCTGCAGCAGTTCCTGCTGCAGTGGGACAAGGTCTACCACGGCCAGATCAGGCTCGGGGCCTCGACCACGACCTACGACGGCGAGGGCGAGTTTCAGGACCCCCGGGGCGCCCCCCCGGACCTCGATCGCGGCCTGCTGGACCGGCTAGAAACCGAGTTCAGCGGCACCATCGAGCAGCTGCCGCCACCGTACTCAGCCAAAAAGGTAGCTGGAAGGAAGATGTACGAGCTCGCACGCAACGGCGAGGAGGTTCTGCCCGAGGCCAAGAGCGTCAAGGTACACGAGCTCGCCATCGATGCCGCAGCGCCCGATCTCCTCGACCTGCAGGCCCGGACATCGACCGGCTTCTACGTGCGCTCGCTGGCCCACGACATCGGCCGCGCCATCGGTTGCGGCGGCTACCTGCAGCACCTGGAGCGGATCTCGATCGGTCCGTATATGGCCGCGAAGGCGGTATCCCAGAATCTGCTGCAGGCAGCCGCCGACCCGGAGCAGATTACCGGAGGGCCGTTCTGGATCCCCCTCGACCGGGTGGCGCTGCCGTTCCCGGAGGTCGACCTCAACCCCACCGCGACCGAGCGTTTCGTGCACGGGCAGGAGGTCGTGGTCTTCCGCAGTGCGGACGGCGCCGTCGACCAGGGCTCGAAGATCGTCATCCGTGGTGCCGGCGGGAGGATGCTCGGGATCGGTACCGTCCGCGCGGTCCTGGCTCGCGGCCGCACTCTCAACATCTCGCCGGCGATGGTCTTCCAGTCTGCGGCGCACGCCGCACGACCCGCTCGATAGGCGATTGATATTGCGATACGACGCGCATCCTGTTAACGTTACGAAGCCTCCTCGCCACCGGAGGAATGTGGAGAAGCAATGAGTCACTTTGACGCGCAAAAGACCGAAATCATCGACGACTACCGAACCCATCCGACCGACACCGGTTCGCCCGAGGTCCAGATTGCACTGCTGACCAAACGCATCCAGTACCTGACAGAGCACTTCAAGACCTTCAAGAAGGACTATCACTCCCGGCGCGGCCTTCTGCGTCTCGTCGGGCGACGCCGGCGGTTGCTCGAGTATCTGAAATCCAAGGACATCACCCGCTACCGTCAACTGGTGCAGCGGCTGGGGCTCCGAGGTTAGCCCACTGATTACACACAGGCAGGTGCGGGTCGGACCTTCTTACTGCTGCGGAGGCGGCAGAATAGAGGGTCTGGTGACGCCTGCCTGAAGATTGGAAGACAACATGAGCGTTCTATCGAAGTCGATCGATATCGACGGCAAGACCCTCCACCTCGAGACCGGGAAGATCGCCCGGCAGGCAGACGGCGCGACCGTCGTCCGCATGGGCGACACCATGGTGCTGGTGACGGCCTGTGCGGAGGACAACGAGCGAAAGGGAGTCGACTTCCTGCCGCTGACCGTCGACTACCGCGAGAACACCTATGCCGGAGGCCGCATCCCGGGCGGCTTCTTCAAGCGGGAAGGGCGCCCGACCGAGCGCGAAATCCTGACCTGCAGGGTCATCGACCGCAGCCTGCGGCCGCTGTTCCCGAAGGGCTGGTACCGCGAGACCCAGGTCATCGCATGGGTGATCTCGGCCGACGACGCCTTCTGTCCGGACGTGTACGGCATGACGGGAGCCTCGCTGGCGCTGCTGCTGGCGGAGAGGATACCTTTCAACGAGGCCCTCGCAGGGGTTCGCATCGGACGCGTCGAAGGGCGGCTGGTCGTGTTCCCGACCTACTGGGAGCAGGATGAGTCGGACCTCGACCTGGTGGTCGCCGGGACGGAGGACGCCCTGGCAATGGTGGAGTGCGGGGCCAACGAGCTGCCCGAGGCGGTCATCCTCGACGCTCTCGATCTCGCCCACCGGGAGATCAAGCGCATCATCGCCCTGCAACGGGAGATCGTGGCGGAAGCCGGGATCGTCAAGCATGCCTTCGACGCGCCCTCCGAGGACTGGCCCGTCGAGTTCGCCGATTCGATCCGCGACCGCTGGTCGGAGGAGTTGCAGGCCGCCCTCGAGGTCCGCGGCAAATTCGAGCAGAAGGACGCGGTCCACGCGGTGCGCGACAAGGCCCTCGCTGAGCTCCCAGAGGCCGAGGTCGAAGAGAAGACGCAGTGGGTGAAGAACGTCTTTCAGGCCATGGTCAAGGCGATCACCCGCGAGACCATCCTCGAGCAGCGAGAGCGGCTCGACGGCCGCGCGTTCGACGAGATCCGCCCCGTGACCTGCGAGGTCGGCGTCCTGCCGCGCGCCCATGGCTCGGCGCTGTTCACCCGGGGCGAGACCCAGGCTCTCGTCACCTGTACACTCGGGACATCCGACGACTCGCAGCTGGTGGAGGCATTCGAGGGCGACTCCCGCAATCCGTTCCTGCTGCACTACAACTTCCCGCCGTTCTCGGTCGGCGAGGCCCGCTTCCTGCGCGGTCCCGGCCGGCGCGAGATCGGGCACGGTGCCCTGGCACGGCGTGCCCTGGCAGCCGTGGTCCCAGGCCACGACGAGTTTCCCTACACCCTGCGGGTGGTGTCCGACATACTCGAGTCCAATGGATCGTCGTCCATGGCATCGGTGTGCGGCGGGTCGATGTCGCTGATGGACGCCGGCGCCCCGCTCAAGAGCCCGGTCGCCGGCATCGCCATGGGGCTGGTGTCCGACGGTGCACGGTATGCAGTGCTGACCGACATCGCGGGCCAGGAGGACCACTATGGCGACATGGACTTCAAGGTCGCCGGGACCTCGCAGGGCATCACCGCGCTGCAGATGGACATCAAGGTGGAAGGGCTGAGCCGCCAGATCCTCGAGGAGGCCATGGAGCAGGCGCGGGGCGCTCGCCTGCGGCTGCTCGAGATCATGGACGACGCCATCAGCGAGGAGCGCTCGGACATTTCGCCCTACGCACCGCGCATCATTCAGATCAAGATCGAGGTCGACCAGATCCGCAACGTGATCGGTCCCGGCGGCAAGATGATCCGGCACATCATCGACACCACGGGCGCCAAAATCAATGTCGAGGACGACGGAACCGTCGAGATCGCGACCTCCGACCAGGAGGCCGCGAAGAAGGCGATCCAGATGGTGGAAAGCCTCACGCAGACCCCCGAGATCGGCGAGGAGTTCGACGGCGTCGTGCGGCGGATCGAGCCCTATGGAGCCTTCGTCGAGATCCTGCCCAACCACGATGGGCTGGTCCACATCTCCGAGCTGGCGCTCGAGCGCATCCCGGACATTCGCGACGTTCTCAACGAGGGCGACGAGCTGCGGGTCCGGATCATCGACATCGACGCCAACGACCGCATCAAACTGTCGAGGCGGGTCATCCTCGAGGACGAGGCGAGGGCCCGCGGCGAGGAGATTCCGGAGCGCGACGCGCGGCCGCCGCGCGACAGCCGGCGCGGCGGGCGACCGGAAGGCGGACGCGGCCGCCGCGACGACCGCCGCGGCGGCGGGCGCGACAGGAGTCGCCGCCGCGACTGATGGCCCGCAACGGAACCACCACGGACCCGGCCGAGAGGCCGGGTTTTTTTCGTGTTCCGATCCCGTTCCCGATCCCGAGGGTCCAACGAGCCGAGCAGATCAGCATGAGAGGACGTCAGACCATATATTTCTAAATCCAATTTTTCCATATACTTCCAGTGCGGGGTCGGGATCGGGATCGGGATCGGAGGCGCCCTCGTCGCCTCATGCCGCACCTTGACAAGAAATATTTGATTTCTTGCCGCAGTTCGGAGAGAATGAATGAGTGTTCATTCATTCCGGCCCTATCCAACCGCTGTTTTGAGGAGGATCCCAGTGGAATACAACGTCGATCTACGTGACATCAAGTTCCAGGTCTTCGAGTGGCTCAAGCTCGGCGAGCTTCTGCAAGCGGAGAAGTACGCCGACTGGGACGAGGAAAACATCGTGATGGTCATCGAGGAGGGGCTCAAGCTCGCCAAGGAGCAGATGGCGCCCTGCAATGAGGAGGGCGACCGGATCGGCGCCCAGTGGAATGACGGCACCGTCACCGTGCCGGCGCCATTCAAACCGGCGTGGGACACGGTGCGCGAGGGTGGCTGGATCGGACTCCTGGCGAGCCCCGAGTACGGCGGCATGGGCCTGCCCGAAACCGTGGGAACCGCAGTCAACGAGTTCTTCTCCGGCTCCAACCCGTCGTTGTCGCTGACCCTGATGCTGACCCGCGGCGCCGGCACCATGATCGCGAAGTTCGGCACCGACGAGCAGAAGGCGCTATATGTCGAGAGGCTGCTCTCGGGCGAGTGGGGCGGCACCATGTGCCTGACCGAGGCACAGGCGGGTTCCGACGTCGGCGCGTCCAAAGCCAAGGCGATTCCGCAGGACGACGGCAGCTACCTGATCTCCGGCGAGAAGATCTTCATCACCGGCGGCGACCACGATCTGACCGAAAACATCATCCACCTCGTGCTCGCGAGAACCCCCGATGCGCCCGCCGGAACCAAGGGCCTGTCACTCTTCATCATTCCGAAGATCCGGGTCAACCCCGACGGCTCGCTGGGCGAACCCAACGACATTTACACCAACAACATCGAGGAAAAAATGGGGATCCACGGCTCCCCCACCTGCACCCTGGTCTTCGGCCAGAACGATGCCTGCCAGGGCTTCCTCCTCGGCCAGGAGTCCGAGGGCATGAAGCTCATGTTCTACCTCATGAACGCTGCCCGCATCGAGGTCGGACTGCAGGGCTCGGCAGCCGCCGGCGCCGCCCACCAGCAGGCGCTCTCCTACGCTCACGAGCGGTTGCAGAGCCGGCACTGGAAGGAGCTCAAGAATCCCGATGCAACGCAGGTGCCGATCGTCGAGCACCCCGACGTGCGCCGGATGCTGCTGAGCTCCAAGGCCTACACCGAGGCAATGCGGGCGCTCCTGCTCCAGACCTCGCTCTACACTGACTTGTCGCACATGAGCGAGGGCGAGGAGGCCGAGCGCTACCACTCCTACGTCGAGATGCTGACACCGATCTGCAAGGCCTGGTGCTCCGAGTGGGGGGTGCAGGTCACGCACTGGTGCCTGCAGGTGCACGGCGGATACGGCTACACCACGGACTACCCCGCCGAACAGCTGATGCGGGACGCCGAGATCGCGTGCATCTACGAAGGGACGAACGGCATCCAGGCGCTCGACTTCGTGGCACGTAAGCTGCCGATGAACAACGGGCAGACCATCCGCGAGCTGCTCGGAGAGGCCGAGGCGACCTTCAAGAAGGCCAAGAGCGATCCGGAGTTCATGGAACCGGCGTGGATGCTCGCCGCTGCGCTCAAGCAGATCGAGACGATCTCGAAGGAGATCACGAAGCGGCCGGATGCCATCCAGCTCATCCTCCTCAACGCGCCGCCGCTGCTCGACATGGTCGGCACGGTGCTCGGCGCCCACTACCTCCTCGACCAGGCGTTGCTCGCGAAAGAGAAGCTGGGCGCGATCCTCGACGACAGCGGCGTCGGGACCGACGACAAGAAGGCCTACAAGGCGTTCCTCAACGACAACGAGGAGGCGGCTTTCTACCACAACAAGGTCCAGACGGCGATCCACTTCGCCTACCGGGCGTTGCCGACGGTGGCAGCCAAGGGTGCAGCTATCCGTTCGGGTGAAAAGACCCCGTTCTACGCGGTCATGTGACCGCCGTTCATCATTCCTCCTCTATCTTCTCGCCCCCGCGCCGCGCGCGGGGGCTCTTTTCGTAATTCCGGCCGGCAACATGTTTGCCGGCCGGAATCGCAAACCCAGATGATGGTGAGGAAAACCTACGCTACGGTCACCTCTTCGCAAAGAAAGACGTCCTGAATCGCGTTCAACAGCGTGACGCCGTCCTTCATCGGTTTCTGGAAGGACTTGCGGCCGGAAATCAACCCCATGCCGCCCGCGCGCTTGTTGATGACTGCGGTGGTCACCGCCTGCGCAAGGTCGTTGTCGCCTGAAGCACCGCCGGAGTTGATGAGCCCGGCACGGCCCATGTAGCAGTTGACCACCTGCCAGCGGGTGAGCTCGATGGGATTGCCCGGCACCAGCTTCTCGTACACCAGCGGATGGGTTTTGCCGAAGCCGACGGCCGCGTAGCCGCCGTTGTTGGTGGCCTGCTTCTGCTTGATGATGTCGGCCTCGATGGTGACGCCGAGGTGGTTGGCCTGGCCGGTGAGGTCAGCCGAGGCATGATAGTCGGTGCCGTCTTTCTTGAACTCCTGGTTGCGGAGGTAGCACCACAGCACGGTCGCCATCCCGAGCTCGTGGGCCTGCTGGAAGGCATCGGAGATCTCCATGATCTGGCGGCGGCAGTTCTCCGAGCCGAAGTAGATAGTGGCGCCGATGGCACACGCGCCGAGGTTCCACGCCTGCTCCACCGACGCCCACAGCGTCTGATCGTAGAAGTTCGGATAGGTCAGCATCTCGTTGTGGTTGATCTTGACCAGGAACGGGATCTTGTGGGCATAGGACCGCGACACGGAACCGAGCACGCCGAGGGTCGAAGCGACCGCGTTGCAGCCGCCCTCCACCGCCAGCTTGACGATGTTCTCCGGGTCGAAGTAGACGGGGTTCGGAGCGAAGGACGCGGCGCCCGAGTGCTCGATGCCCTGGTCGACAGGCAGGATGGACAGGAAGCCGGTGCCTGCAAGCCGACCGGTGTTGAAGATGCGCTGCATCGACGCCATCACCTGCGGCGAGCGGTCGGACTGCGCCACAACCCGATCGACGAAGTCCGGTCCGGGCAGGTGGAGCTGGTCCTTGTTCACCCCGGCGCAGCTGTAGTCCAACAGCGATTCCTTGTCTCCCAGATGCTTGCGGATGGTCTCGATCATGTCGTCCTCCCGTGTGGGAGGTATTGTACGGCATCCTGGTTCCGATCCCGATGACCCGCGTCCGCGCCCGTGGACGGTGGCGGTGGCGGTGGACGGTGACGGTGGCAGTGGGCGGAGGCGGTCGGCGGTGGCGGTGACGGTGGCGGTCGGCGGTGACGGTGGCGGTGACGGTGACGGTGGCGGTGGCGGTGACGGTGGCGGTCCCGGTCGGCGGTGACGGTGGCGGTGACGGTGGCGGTGAC
>CAZSTH010000145.1:0-7614 GCA_964609835.1 uncultured Thermoanaerobaculia bacterium | reverse complement strand
CCCACAGCAGGACCTCGGCGTCGGCGGCCGCGGCTGTTCTCGGATCGTCAATCAGCGTGACCCCGGGATCGCCGGCAGCGGTTCTTTGATCGCTGACCAGCTCGTCGAGCGCGATCTGAAAGGCGGCCGGGTCGTCGAGCTGGGCCATCACGAGCGGCATCGCTCGATTCTCGGACACGCCCGCCGGGACCGCGATCACGGCCTCGGCTCCGATCGCCTCGCCGAGCGGTTGCAGGCGGTCGAGGAGGGCCTCGATCTCGACCTCGAGGCCGGTGTCGACCACCTGCTCCTGCCACCACTGTGCGAGCACCTCGCTGGAAGCGATCCGCTGCTCGAGCGCCGCGCGCGCGGCCCCGAGGTCGGCGGTGATGTTGGGCATGGCGGCGTACACCATGGTGTCGGGCGGCGCCAGGTCGAGCAGGAAGGTGGCGGTCCGCGGAGGTGCGCCATCGACCGCGTCGGCCACGGCACGGCGCAGCTGGGTCAGCTCGCGGAGCAGCTGCCGGTGCTTGGCGGCGTCGCGGCTCCACGAGATCTGATCCTCGACCGGCACCTCGCGCAGGCGGCGGCCGGTGGCGTGCTGGTCGCCCGGGTGGAGGAGGGCGCGGGTGGCGCCGTCGCGAACCTCCACCTCGCCCTCGATGACCGCGACCCGCGATCCCTTGAGCCCGTGGTCGACGGCGAAGATGGTCCCCTTGACCGAGACCTCACAGTCGGCGGTGTCGACGAACAGCCCCCCGGCGTGCTGGTCGGCGGCATGGACGATGATGTTGCCGCGCGCGAGGTCGATGCTGGTGCCCCGGCGGCCGGCGCGCAGCGACAGCTCGGAGCGCTGATCGAGCTCGATCCGGGAGCCGTCAGCGAGGCGGATCACGGCGCCGCCGTCTCTGGCGGTGCGGACGACCTGGCGTGAGGTGATGGTGTCCCCCTCTGCCAGAGACGCCGCCGCGGTACCGACCAGGTGGAAGACGCCATCGACCGCTTCCACCGAGGCGGTCAGGCGGCGGTCGGCGATGGTGTTGCCGACCGCGACCCAGGCGCCCCAGGCGCCGGCGCCGATCAGGAGGGCGGCTGCGGCGCGCAACAGCACGCTGCGGAGCCGTCCTCGGCGGTCGCTCTCGGGCTGCACGGTGCCAGGCCCGTCGACGCTCCTCGCCCTCATCAGCACCCGCCGGCACTCGAGGCACTCACCGGTGTGGTCGGCCACCAGGAGGGCCCGGGCCTCCGCCAGCTCGCCGGCGACGAAGGCGGGGATCTCGGTCTGGAAGTCCTCGCAACCGAGCAGCGGCCGGTGGTCAACCGGCTCGCCCGAGATGCGGCTCCAGACGCGGTCCACGGCCTGGCGTTCGCTGATCTCGTCCATCCGCCGGCGGCTGATGGCAGCGGCGGCTCGGTCGATGATGCTGTCGAGTTCACGTTCGCGATCGGTCATCGGGTGCCTCCCAGGTGGGGTTCCATCTCTTGCCGGACCCGTTCGCGGGCACGGTGGAGAGTGACCGCGACGGTGTTGGCGGAGGTGCCGAGCTGGTCGGCGATCTCCTGGTTGTCGAGCCCCTCGAAGTAGCGCAGCACGAAGATCTCGGCGCTGCGGCGGCTGAGGACCGCGAGCGCCAGCCGCAGCCGGTCTTCAAGCTCGCGTCCGAGATGGAGGCGTTCGGGAGTCGGGCCCGGGTCGCGGCTCGCCGGGTGTCCGGCCGAGGATTCGAGCGGCAGCCCGTCCCGCACCCTCCGCGACTGCACGATGTCGAGCGCGGCGTTGGTGGCCGCCCGCCGCAGATACGCGCGCGAGCCGGTTGCGAAATCTGGCGGCCTCGCGCGGCGGGCGAGGCGCATGAACACGGTCTGAAGGACGTCCTCGGCGTCCGCCGCATTACCGGTGACCCGGTAGGCGGCCTGAAGGACGGCCCCCGCATCCTCGCGGTAGATGTCCTCCAGCCAGCACGGTGGGGTGTCGCTGCGGTCGACTCGAGCTGCTTCCACGCGCTCCTCCTCGGTCCTCTCGTCAACCATGGAACGAACCTCCAGCGAAGAGATTAACGGTTTCGACTGACACCGTCGGATGCAGGATGCTGGTGACCGGATGCTGGATGTGATCGAGGGGCCCTGTCGGAATCCCTGTCGTGGCTGTGGGATTCGGCATCGAGCCTCCGGGGGGATCCGAGCCTTGCAGGTTTTCGGCTGCGCGTGGCATAGTCGTCGGCGCACTCGGAGGAGAGTCTGATGGACCACATTGTCGCCCTTGATGCGGACCACCCCGGCTTCAACGATCCCGACTACCGCAGGCGGCGGGACGAGATCGCGCTGCTCGCGCCGCCCCTCGGCATCGACCAGCCGCCGCGGTACGTGGAGTACACGGAGCTCGAGAGGGCGACCTGGGCGACTGTGTACGAGAAGCTGACCGCCCTCTATCCGACCCACGCCTGCCGGGAGTTCGTGGCGGTCTTCGACGACCTCGGGCACCATCGGGACGAGGTCCCGCAGCTCGCCGACGTCAGCGCCTTCCTCACCGACCGCACGGGCTTCCGGCTCCACCCGGTGGCCGGCCTGGTCTCTCCGCGCGAGTTCCTCGGAGCCCTGGCGCGGCGCGCCTTCTGCTCCACCCAGTACCTCCGCCACCACTCGCAGCCGCTCTACACACCGGAACCCGATATCGCGCACGAGCTCATGGGCCACGCGCCCATGCTCGGCATCGAGGAGTTCGCCGACCTCTCTCAGAAGATCGGCGAGGGCTCGCTCGAGGCCGACGACCGGCAGGTGGAGCAGCTCGCGACGCTCTACTGGTTCACCATCGAGTACGGGCTGCTGATCGAGGGCGGCGCTCTCAAGGCCTACGGCGCTGGCCTGCTCTCGAGCTTCGGCGAGCTGGAACACGCGCTGTCCGGAAGGGTGGAGGTGCGGCCGTTCGACCCCTGGTTGGCGAAAGACACCGCCTATCCCATCACCACCTACCAGCCGCTGCTGTGGAGCGTCAACTCGATCCAGGAGGCGTTCGACACGATGGACGAATTCGTCCAGACGTTATAGGTGGTTCGCAGGTGTTGCCCCCGTTTGCGGGCTGGCGTTCTGCGCGAGCCCGGAAACGGGGAAATCAGACATTGAAGAAACCACCGATCTTGGAGATGTCGAGGAAGACTTCACCGTCGCGGACTTCAACCGGGAGCGCTTTGAGGTGGGAGCCCCGGCAGGGGCCGGAGATGCAGAGACCGTCTTCCGGGCGATAGCGCGCGCCGTGCGACGAACAGACGAGGTGACGCCGCTGGGAGTCCCAGATCTCGCGCGGCTCACGGTCGTCGAGCCGCATGGGCAGATGGCGGCACTCGTTCTTGAACGCGCGGACCGTACCGTCGGGCATCCTCAGGAGGATGCCCTCCTCGTCGAAGGGCCCGTACTTGTAAATGAAGCGGAGGCCCTCACGGGGAATCTCGGTGGTGGCGGCGAGGCGCTGCATGGCGCAGCGCATGATAACCCGCTTTCCGGGATCGCCGAGCACGACGATCCCGGAAAGCCGGGTCTGCGGAAGGGTAAACTCTTACGGAAGTGGAGGCCTCCGTCATCATCCCGACGTTCAACGAGGAGCGAGCCATCGGCGGCTGCCTCGAGGCGGTGGGAGGCCATGATGGCGTGGAGAGGATCGTCGCCGACGGCGGTAGCACCGACGCAACGGTCGGTCTGGCGGCGGCCGCCGGCGCCAGGGTCGTCAGCGGGCCGCGGGGCCGCGGGCCACAGCTCAACGCCGGGGCCGCGGTCGCCCGCCACCCGCTGCTGCTCTTCGTCCACGCGGACTGCCGGCTGCCGGCGGGCTGGCGGGAGCCGGTGGCTTCGGCCCTGGCGGAGGCATCGACGGCGCTGGCGGTGTTCAGGCTGCGAACGGAACCGGTGGGCGACCGCCCGGTCGGCCGCCTCGAGCGGATCTCGATCGGCCTCCTGGACCTGCGGTCCCGAGGCAGCCGGCTGCCGTACGGCGACCAGGGGTTCGCGGTCCGGCGGGAGATCTTCGAGGCTTTGGGGGGCTTCCCGGACATCCCGATCATGGAGGACGTAGCGTTCGCACGAGCCTGCCGTCGGCACGGCGCGATCCGGAGGCTGCCGCTGCAAATGCGGACCTCCGCGCGAAGGGTGCAGCGCCATCCGGTGCGGAGTCGCCTGCTGTACCTGTTCTTTCCGCTGCTCTACAGCCTCGGCGTTCCGCCCCCGGTCCTCGATCGCTGGTACGGAGTCGTGAGATGAGCGGGGGATGCGTGGTGGTCTTCGGCCGCGAGCCGGTGGCGGGCCGGGTCAAGACCCGGCTCGCGGGGACTCTCGGTGGCCCGGCCGCGGCACGGATCTACCGCGTCCTTCTCGAACACTCGCTGAGTGCCGCCGCCGCCACCGGCGGCCGGGTGGTGCTGTCGCTGGCCGAGCCTCCGTCCGGAGCGTTCACGCCGAGGCCCTCTATCGAGGTGGAGACGCAGACCGGCGGCGATCTTGGTGGGCGCCTGCTGGAAGCGTTCCAGCGCCGGTTCGGGGAGGGCGAGGAGCGGGTGGTGGTGATCGGATCGGACTGCCCCGGCGTGAACGTCGAGCGGCTTCAGGATGCTCTGGCGGCCGTCGCCGGCGGCGCGCCGGTGCTTGCGCCGGCGGCCGACGGCGGCTACTGGCTGGTGGCGCAACGCCGGCCGGGCGTCGATCTGTTCTCCGCCGTTCCGTGGTCGAGCCCGAGGACGATGGAGGCCACGCGCCGCAGGCTCGAAGGGCTCGGGGTTCCGTGGCTGGAGCTCGAGGAACTGCGGGACATCGACACCGCCGACGACCTCGAGGCTGCCCTGCGAGACCCCGCCACTCCCCCGGAGCTGGCCAACCGCCTCGTATCATGCCTGTCATCTGAGCGCGATGGGTAGACCGATCCATCTTCGGGCACGGAAACGAAAACTCATCACGGGTGCTCGGCCGGAAAACCCTAGATCCGAAATTTGACATCCGACATCTCCTAACCCGCATAGCTCACCGGGTTTCGCCGCGAGGTCGCCGAGGTGCTGTGCCCGGTTGGGTTTTCGATTCGACGGGCGCGCAGGCGTACTCGACAGTACGTCGAGCACCCGGAGATGACAAAGCACTGCCGGGTGCGGTGCATCGGTGGCCGCAGCAGAAAGCTGGTGAGATATGCGGGCTAAGTGTCCTCGCGGCCCGGCGACACCCTCAAGGTCTCGATCAGCCGCTCGATGTCCGTGGGCGCGGGCGCCTCGAACTCGACGCGGTCGCCGCTGGCCGGGTGGAGGAAGGCGAGACCGTACGCGTGCAGCGCCTGGCGCGGAAAGGACCTGCAGGCGGCTCGTCGGGCCGGGTCGCGGAGGTTGCGCCACTGCCGTCCGGCGTAGAGCGGGTCGCCGACGCAGGCGTGGCCGCGGTGGGCGAGATGGACCCGGATCTGGTGCGTGCGGCCGGTGACCGGCCGACAGCTGACGACCGCGATGTCCTCGAGCTCCTCGACCACGCGGTAGCGGGTGCGCGCCGGACGGCCGCCGGCCACGACCGCCATCTGCTGGCGGTGCCTGGGATCGCGGTCGATGTCGCCCTCGATGACTCCCTCTGTCGGCTGCGGGCGGCCGTAACACACCGCAAGGTAGGTCTTCTCGACCTCGCGCCGGCGGAACGCGAGTGACAGGGCGAGGTGAGCGCGGTCGGTCTTGGCCACCACCAGCAGGCCGGTGGTGTCCTTGTCCAGGCGATGGACGATCCCGGGCCGCTCGATGCCGCCGATGCCGGGCAGGTCCCGGCAGTGGTGGAGCAGGGCGTTGACGAGGGTCCCGCTCGGGTTGCCGGCAGCCGGGTGGATCACCAGCCCGGCCGGCTTGTCGATCACAAGCAGCTCGTCATCCTCGTGGACGACGACGAGCGGAATATCCTCGGCGGGCAGCTCGAGCGGCTCGGGCTCGGGCTCGTCGACCGCGATCACGGCACCGGCGCGGACCGTGGTCGAGGGTCTGGCGTTGCAGCCGCCGACGGCGACGCGCCCTGAGTCGATCAAGGCCCTGGCCCGCGAACGCGACCACTCGGGATGGAGCTCCGCCAGGCAGCGGTCGAGGCGGAAGCCGTCGAGCGATGCCGGGACCTCGAAGCGGTGTCTCGTGCTCACGGCTCGCGGCGGCGGCTGACCCAGATCTGAAGTCCTATGCCGATGATCACGAGACCGAGCGAGATCGCCTGACTGGTCGAGAGCAAATGGTCGAGCACGAATCCGCGCAGCTCGTCACCGCGCGTGAACTCGAGCGCGAAACGTCCGGCGCCGTACGCGATGAGGTAGGTGGCAAAAACGCGGCCCGGCTCGACCCGCCTCGCGTAGAGCGCCGCGAGCAGGGCGTACAACCCGAGATTGAAGAGCGCGGCGTAGACCGGAAACGGGTGGAGGTGGACGTGGAGCGGCGTTCCCAGCCGATCGGCGGCGAGCTCGCTCGTGTACGTGACCGCCCACGGCAGCTCGCAGCGGGCCCCCCAGCAACAGCCCGCCATCAGGCATCCGATGCGGCCGATGGCGTGGCCGAGGGCGAGCGACGGCGCCAGGACGTCGAAGGTCGGCAGGGCCCGCAGCTGATAGCGGCGCAGCAGGACCACCGCGGCGATCAGGGCCGCGATGAACCCGCCCAGGAACACCCCGCCTGCCCGCACCACGCCCAGGAGCTCTCCTGGGTTGTTCCAGTAGCGCGGGAGCTCGACCACCACCAGCAGGACCTTGGCGCCGAGAAGGGCCCAGATCACCAACCACAAGGCGAAGTCCACCAGCCGGTTGCCGTCCATTCCGGCGCGGTCGGCCCGCCGTTTGAGGGTCCACAGGCCGGCGACGACGCCGAGCGCGATCAGCAGCCCGTAGCTGGGCAGCGCGACGGGGCCGATCTCAATCAGCGTCGGGTGCATTCTCAGGCTCCAGGCGGTGGCCGCGCAGCTCGCCGAAGATCAGCAGCAGCGCCCCGACGGTGATGGAGGCGTCGGCGACGTTGAAGTCCGGCCACGACCACACTCGGTCACCGATCCGCGCCCACAGGTGAACGAAGTCGATCACCCAGCCGTAGAGGACGCGGTCGATCAGGTTGCCGATGGCGCCGCCGAGAATGAGGCCGAAGGAGAGCCCGGCGAGGCGGCTCTGGCGGCCGTGACGCACGAGCAGCGCCGCGATGATGACCACCGAGGTGAAGATCACTAGGTGGAGCAGGACGCGGGTCAGGTTGCCGCCGCCGCTGAACAGGCTGAAGGCGATCCCGCGGTTGTGGACGTGGGTGAGGGCCAGCCCCGGCACGACGTCGACCCAGGCTCCGGGCTCGAGGTTGCCCAGGATGAGATTCTTGCTGACGCGGTCGGCGGCAATCACCACGGCCGCGACCAGCCACGGCAGCCAGCTGCGCATCAGCTGCTATCTCCCGATCGGGAGCGGTGAGAACGCCTCGTCATCGGCAGACCTCCGGGCTTGGAGCCTACGCGGGGCGCGGAGAATCGTCAACCGAGCAGAGCCTCGACGCGGCGGATCACCTCGTCGGCGGTGAAGGGCTTCGTGATGTATCCCGCCGCCCCGACCTCGCGCCCGCGCAGGACATCCGCGGCGAAACCACGCGCCGTGAGCATGATGACCGGCAGGTGCTCGGTTCG
>CAZSTH010000144.1:0-7633 GCA_964609835.1 uncultured Thermoanaerobaculia bacterium | reverse complement strand
CGAGTCGGACATTCTCGCGGTCGCCACCTTCACCATGGTCGAGCGGGAGCTCGCCGACCGGCAGCTGGCCGTCGTCCACTTCTCGGAACCCTGGCTCCGTCTCGGCTACGGCTTCATCTCGCGCCCCAATCGAACCCTGTCGCCCGCCACGCTCCGCTTCATGGAGATCGTCTGCGAGATCGAGGCCGATCTCGACGAGCGCGAGGCCGCGCTGCGCGACAAATTTCTTCCCTAGATCGCGTCCGTCAGCGTCTGGCCGCGGTCCGCACGACACGCCGCACCCCACCCACGCGGGACGCGTGCCCCACAAGAGACCAACGCTCCGCCGGCCATTCTTGTGGGGCCGTCCCGGCTGCCGGGCGGCCGGGTGCAACTTCCAACGTGCAACGTGGAACGAATCGCCGTACAGAAAACCCCCGACCTCTCGACCGGGGGGTTGGGCGGCGGAAAATCCGAAATCCGAAATCCGAAATCCTACTTCTTGTACTTCACCGAGCAGCCATAGGGCTTGGTGTCGGCCGTCGTCACCGCCTGGCCGGCCTCGAGCTCGTCGAGGGCCGCCGCCACGTAGTTGTTCGGTGAGTCCGACGAGCCGCGTGGGTCGTCATCGATGGCGCCCATGTAGGCGATTTTCCCACCGCTGTCGACGATGTACATGTGGGGGGTGGTGGCGGCGCCGTAGAGCTTGCCGACCTTCCCGTCCTGGTCCACCAGGATCGTATAGGGCAGGTCGTGGTCGGCCTTGAACTTCGCGTTGGCCGCCGCACCCATGTAGTGGGTGGAGTTGATGGTCAGCCACACCGCGCCGTCGTGCTCGGTGGCCAGGCTCTTCATGGTGCCAGCCTCATAGTGGCGCTTGACGTACGGGCAATCGGGGTTGAGCCACTCCAACACCACGATCTGGCCCTCGTAGTCGGACAGGCTGACCTCGTTGCCCGCGGTGTCCATCAGGGTGAATTCCGGGGCCGTGTCGCCGACGCTCACACCGGCCGACGCCAGCGAAGCGAGAGCGAGCGCGATCGTCAACATCATCAGGGTCTTCTTCATCTGATCCTCCCTTGAGATCGATTCATTCGTCGATGACGAGCTCGAGCCCCCAGGCTTGCCGGGAACCGTCGGCGGCGGTGACTACCACCAGCGAGCTCAGGGTGTCCATGTCTCCGGCGCCGGCCCGACGGCGGACCGACGCGTCGATTCTCGTCAGCGCGCCGCGGCTGCTGACCCGCACGTTCTTCACCTCAATCGCTTCGGGCGGGTCGGGGTACCACTCGACCGTCGGCGCCGCGCCCCGCCATTGCAGCCACAGGATGAACCGGCCGCCGTCGAAGCCGCCGGTGGTCCGCCAGCCGAACGGAGGACGCTCGGCGGGCAGCGGCCGCGGCAGCAGCTCCCGCCAGCCCTCGAGCGTCGGGTCGGCGAGCAGAGCATCGGTCATCGCCTCGAGTTCGGCCGAGCCCACCACGCACACGTCCTTGCACGCCAGCCACGCGACCCCGGCGCCGATGAAGGCCGGCAGCGCGCCGCGATCGAATCGCACCTCGCTCGCCAGCACGACCTCGTCCTCGTAGCCGTAGCCGGCGAGGTCGCCGCTCTGGGTGAAGGCGATGGGCACCGGCCACAGGAGCGGTCCCGGCTTCGCCCCGTCGGGCAGCCGCCACTGGATGTCGGTGGCGAGGCCGGCGTCGCCCGGATAGCGCCAGTAGATGTGCCAGCCGGGCTTGATATCGAAGCGCACACCGAGCAGCAGCGGCTCGCCGGCGATGGGCTCGGCGCTCGCCACTAACCTGGCACGCGCGTTACCCTCCCCGAAATCTTCCGCGGCCTCTGCCGATACCACCAGGCACAGCAGCAGCGGGATCAGGATCATCCGAACGTGGGTCATCACGCATTCCAAATCAGAAGGCTGCGGCGGTATTCCCCGGCTCGTGCACGAAGAGCAGCTTCCGGCGGGTCCAGTCGAGGCCGACAATCGTGCCGGTGGGCACGAAGCGGTCGAGGCCCAGGTCCTGGGTCAGCACCCGGATGACGCCACCGTGCACGAAGAGTGCGTGGCAGCCAGGCTCGAGCTCATCGATGAACCCCACCACCCGCTGTCGGAAGCTCAGGTGCGACTCACCACCAGGCACCTCGAAGCCGTTGAAGCGGCGAAAGACCTCGAGGTAGGCCCCGTCCGCTTCCTCGTAGGTGCAGCCCTCGAGCTCGCCGAAGTGGCATTCGCGCAGGCGGCGGTCCGGCCGAGGCTCACCCAGCGCCAGCCGCGCGCTCTCGATCGTCCGCACCAGGTCCGAAGACCAGATGCCGGCGAAGACGTGACCGGCGAAGCGAGTCTTCAGCGCCTCGGCCTGGGCGCGGCCGACCGCGGTCAGCGGCGGGTCGCTCCACCCGGCCACCCGTTTCGCGGCCGAGTACTCGCTCTCTCCGTGGCGTGCGAGCCAAAGCTCGATGCGATCCATGGCGGCCGAGGATACAGGATCCGGTTTCCGTGCCCGTCCTCGTGCCCGTGCCAGAGTCGACGCGGCGGGTACGGAATCGGGCACGGATACCGACAAGGATACGGGCACAGATTGGCGAGGTATCCTGCCTTCGGAGGCATCGCATGAAGCTCATCGCCGACATCAGCATCGTGCCGCTCGGGGTCGGGCTGTCGCTTTCCAAATACGTGGCCGAGTGCGAGAAAATCTTCGAGGCCGCGGGGCTCGAGCCGAAGCTGCACGCCAACGGCACCAACGTGGAGGGCGAGTGGAACTCGGTGATGGCGGCGCTCAAGCGCTGCCACGAGGTACTGCACGAGATGGGGGTGCCGCGGATCGCCACCAACCTCCGCCTCGGGACCCGAGTCGACCGCGAGCCGTCGATGGACGCGAAGCTGCGGTCGGTGACCGAGAAGCTCGACGAGTGAAGTGAACCACAAAGGCACGAAGACTCAAAAAGGCCTTTCGAAAACTTCCTTCGTGCTCTTCGTGGCTTCGTGTCTTCGTGGTTCGAAATCCTATGGGTTCGCGATGCGGAACGTGTCACACGCGGCCACATCGCCGGTCTCGTAACCGGTCCGGAACCACTTCACCCGCTGCGCCGAAGAACCGTGAGTGAACGTGTCAGGCACCACCCGACCAGCGGTCTCTCGCTGGATGCGGTCGTCAACGATGGCGCTGGCAGCGTTGAGGGCCTCCTCGATGTCTCCGGCCTCGAGGAGACCTCGGGTGCGATCGGCGTGGAAGGCCCAGATCCCGGCCAGGCAGTCGGCCTGCAGCTCGAGGCGAACCGAGTACTCATTCGCTTCGGCCCGGGTGCGAGCCTGAGCCTGCATCGCCTGCACCTCCTGGTTGATGCCGAGAAGGGTCTGCACGTGGTGGCCAACCTCGTGGGCGATCACGTAGGCCTGGGCAAAGTCGCCCGGTGCCCGAAAACGCCGGCGAAGCTCTTCATAGAAGCTGAGGTCGATGTAGAGCTTCCGGTCGGCCGGGCAGTAGAAAGGACCCATGGCCACGCCCGCCATGCCGCAGGCCGACCGCACCTGGCCCGAAAAGAGCACCAAATGAGGCTCTTCGTACCGGCGCCCGGCACGGTGGTACCATACCAGGCCGCGATGGGAGGCGCCTAAGATGCCACGCTTCCTCAACTTATCAACCTTCATCGTGGTCAGTTGTGTCGCCGACGCCAGCAGTCTCTCCTACCGTCCAGTAGAGGCCTGCACCAACATCCTGGTCAGCAAGGGCGCGTCCGCCGACGGCTCGGTGATGATCACCTACGCCTGCGGCGGGCGCTTCCACCCGCGCCTGCAGCGGCGGGCAGCAGCGGGTCACGAGCCCGGCAGCGAGCAAGAGATGCGGGACTGGTCCGGCACGCTGCGGGGCACGATTCCGCAGGTCCCCCACACCTACGCCGTGGTGGGGTTGATGACCGAGCACCGGCTCGCGATCAGCGAGACCACCACCACCGGCCGCGAGGAGCTGCAGAACCCCGACGGTCTGCTCCACCACCGGGACCTCATGCCGCTGGCACTGGAGCAGGCCACGACCGCCCGCGAGGCGATCGAGGTCATGACCTCGCTGGTGGCCGAGACCGAGCTGCCGTATTGAAGCGCAGGCTCCGTGTTAGAGTCCGGATGGTCCGGTCGTCCCAGCGCGGCGGCGGACACAGGGGAGGGAAACCAATGAAGAAACTCTGGATCGCGCTGATCGTGCTCGCGCTCGCGGCGGTGCCCGCGGCCGCCAAGAAGCAGACCAAGGAGAACGGCGGCGAGGGCCCGATGTCGGCGTCGACCTTCAAGGGCCTCGAGTTCCGTAACATCGGGCCGGCCATCAACTCCGGCCGGGTCTCGGACCTCGCCGTCCATCCCGAGGACCACCACGTCTTCTACGTTGCGGTCGCCTCCGGAAACCTCTGGAAGACCGTCAACGGCGGCATCACCTGGCAGCCGATCTTCGACGACGAGGCCTCCTACGCCGTCGGCTGCGTCACCCTCGACCCGAACAACCCACACGTGGTCTGGGTCGGAACCGGCGAGAACAACAGCCAGCGGTCGGTGGCCTTCGGCGACGGCGTCTACAAGAGCCTCGACGGCGGCCAAAACTGGACCAACGTCGGGCTCGAAAACTCCGAGCACATCGGCATGATCGTGGTCGACCCCCGCGACTCCGACGTGGTCTACGTGGCGGCGCAGGGCCCGTTGTGGAACCCCGGCGGCGACCGCGGCGTCTACAAGACCACCGACGGCGGCGAGACCTGGGAACGGGTGCTCCACGTCTCGGAGAACACCGGCATCAACGAGGTCCACATGGACCCGCGCGATCCCGACCTGCTCTACGCCGCGGCCTACCAGCGCCGGCGCCACGTGTGGACGCTGATCAACGGCGGGCCCGAGTCGGGGATCTACAAGTCCACCGACGGCGGCGAGACCTGGCGCGAGCTCACCGAAGGACTGCCCGACGTGGACATGGGCAAGATTGGCATGGACATCTCGCCGGTTGATCCCGACGTGGTCTACGCCATCATCGAGGCACAGCGCGACGAGGGCGGCTTCTTCCGCTCGACCGATCGCGGCGAGACCTGGGAGAAGATGTCGGACTACGTCTCCGGCAGCCCGCAATACTACAACGAGATCTTCGCCGATCCGCACGCGGTGGACCGCGTCTACTCCATGGACACCTTCCTGCACTCGACCGACGACGGAGGCGCCACCTTCACCCGTGTCGGCGAGGACGAGAAGCACGTCGACAACCACGCACTGTGGATCGACCCTGACAACGCCGATCACTTCCTGATCGGGTGCGACGGCGGCCTCTACGAGACCTTCGACCGCGGCACCACCTACCGCTTCTTCCCGAATCTGCCGATCACCCAGTTCTACCGGGTCTCGGTGGACACCTCCGAGCCGTTCTACTACGTCTACGGCGGCACCCAGGACAACAACTCGATGGGCGGCCCGTCGCGCACGCTTCACAGCTCCGGAATCTCCAACGAGGACTGGTTCATCACCGTCGGCGGCGACGGCTACGAGACCGCCGTCGACCCCACCAACCCGAACATTGTCTACAGCCAGTGGCAGTACGGCGGACTGGTGCGCTACGACCGCGTCAGCGGCGAGCTCGTGGACATCCAACCGCAGGAAGAGCCGGGCGAGGACGCCCACCGCTGGAACTGGGACTCGCCGCTGATGATCAGCCCGCACTCGCCGACCCGCCTCTACTACGCCTGTCAGCGCCTCTACCGGTCGGATGACCGCGGCAACTCGTGGAACGCGGTCAGCGGCGACCTGACCCGTCAGATCGACCCCAACACCCTGCCGGTCTTCGGCGCCATCCAGAGCATCGACGCGGTCGCCAAGAACATGTCCACCTCCAACTACGGCAACATCGTCTCGCTGTCGGAGTCGCCGCGGGTGGAAGGGCTGATCTACGTCGGCACCGATGACGGGCTGATCCAGGTCACTGAGAACGGCGGCGAGAGCTGGCGGCGGATCGACCGGGTGCCGGGCGTGCCCGAGCGCACCTACGTCAGCCGCCTCGAGGCCTCGCTGCACGACGACGATACGGTGTACGCGACTTTCAACAACAAGAAGATGGGCGACCTCAGCCCCTACGTCTTCGTCAGTCGCGACCGCGGGCGGACCTGGACGTCCATCTCCGGCGACCTGCCGGAGCGCGAGATCGTCTACGCGCTGATGCAGGACCACGTCGAGCCCCAGCTGCTCTTCGCCGGCACCGAGTTCGGCGTCTATTTCACGGTCGACGAGGGCGGTCACTGGATCCGGCTCAAGGGCGGCCTGCCCACCATCCAGGTCCGCGACATCGACCTCCAGCGCCGCGAGAACGATCTCGTGCTCGGCACCTTCGGCCGCGGCTTCTACATCCTCGACGACTACACACCGCTGCGGCAGGTCTCCGACGAGGCACTCGAGGACGACGCCGTTCTCTTCCCCACCAAGGACGCCCTGCGCTACGTGGAGAAGCGCTCGCGGGTCGGCTCGCGCGGCGCCACCTTCTTCACCGCCGACAACCCGCCGTTCGGCGCGATCTTCACCTACTACCTGAAGGATGGCCTCAAGACCCTCGAGGCGCAGCGGATCGAGGCCGAGAAGGAGGCGCAGGAGGCCGGCGACGCGCCGCGAATCCCCAGCTACGAGGAGCTGCGGGCGGAGGAGGAGCAGATCGAGCCCTCGATCCTGCTGACGGTGCGCGACAGCGACGGCGGCGTGGTTCGGCGAATCGACGGCACGACCTCCAAGGGCCTGCACCGCGCAGCCTGGGACCTGCGCTGGCCGAGCGAGCAGCCGGTGTCGTTGAAGAAGGCGGAGCGCGATCCCTGGGATCGCGACCCGGTCGGCCACTTGGCGGTGCCGGGGACCTACACCGTGACCCTGTCCAAGGTCGTCAACGGTGTCGTCATCGACCTCGCTGGACCGCAGTTCTTCGAGGTCGTGGACCTCGGCCTCAACACCTTCAAGACCGACGACCACCAGGCCACCTTCGAGTTCCGGCGCAACACTGCCGAGCTCGAGCGGGCGATGCAAGGCGCCCTCGAGTGGGCCGACGAGGCCGAGAGCCGGCTCGATCACACCCACAAGGCGGTGATCAACACCCCGAAGGCGGACGCCGACCTTCTCGGCGAGTGGCAGCGGCTGCACTCCGAGCTCAAGGACATCCTGGTGGAGCTGCGTGGCGACCGCACCAGGGAGCGTCGCAACGTCTTTACGCCACCGTCGATCTCTGATCGCGTCAGCAGGATCGTGCAAAGCCAGTGGGACACCACCTCGGCACCCACCGAGACCAACCGCCAGGACTACCGGTGGGCCTCGGACGCCTTCGCCAGCGAGCTCGCCCGGTTGAGGGTCTTCGCGCGCGACCTCGAAGCGTTCGAGGCGCGGCTCGAGGCCGCCGGCGCACCTTGGACCCCGGGGCGTCTGCCGGAGTGGAAGAAGTAGACGACATTTCGAAATTCGATATGGCCGCCCAACCCCCCGGTCCTTCGAGGCCGGGGGGTTTTTCTTGTTGAGAACCGCGCTCGTTCCCGCTCCCGATCTCGATGACCCGCGTCTGTGAACGGTGGCGGTGGCGGTGGCGGTTGGCGGTGGCGGTCGGCGGTGACGGTGGCGGTGGCGGTGACGGTCGGCGGTGGCGGTCGGCGGTGGCGG
>CAZSTH010000143.1:0-7947 GCA_964609835.1 uncultured Thermoanaerobaculia bacterium | reverse complement strand
GGGGCGGGATCGGCATCGGCGAGGCTACAATCGAAAAGATGTCGGTCAGGAGGATTGGGCGTTACGAGATCGAGGGAGAGCTGGGCCGCGGCGCGATGGGCCTGGTGTACGTGGCGCGCGACCCGTTGATCGACCGACGGGTCGCGCTCAAGACCCTGCGCGTCGACCTCGACGCCGGCCACGCGGAGGAGTTCAGGGAGCGCTTCGCGCGCGAGGCGCGCGCGGCCGGACGCCTCAACCACCCGGGCATCGTCACCGTCCACGACGTCGGAGAGGACCCCGAGTCCGGCCTCATGTACATCGCGATGGAGTACGTCGAAGGCGAGGACCTCAAGAGCGTCGCCGCCAAGCGGCGATTGCGGCCGACCGAGGCGGCGCGGATCTGCGCCGACGTCGCCACCGCCCTCGATTACGCCCATGGCGTCGGCGTCGTTCACCGCGACATCAAGCCCGCCAACATCATTCTCACTCCCGACGGCTCGGCCAAGATCACCGACTTCGGCATTGCCCGCCTCGAGACCTCCAACCTGACCATGGACGGCCAGTTCATCGGCACTCCCAACTTCATGTCACCCGAGCAGGTCACCGGCAAGGAGGTCGACGGCCGGTCCGACATTTTCTCGCTCGGCGTGGTGCTTTTCTATCTGCTGACCGGCGAGCGCCCGTTCGCCGGCGACACGATGCACGAGGTGACGCTGCGCATCGTGCAGCAGCCGAGCCCGATCCCATCAACCCTCAGCGCCGAGATCCCGGCGGCCCTCAACCCGGTGGTCCTCCGATGCCTCGAAAAGAACCCCGAGCGCCGATTTCAGACCGGCCGCGAGCTGGCACGGGTGCTGGCGGCTGTCGCCGGCTCGTTGAAGGAGCGGCTGCCCGACGACGAAGGCAGCACCGACGTCATCGAGGCCGGCCTCGAGACCCGGATCTACGCCGACTCGTCGCCGCCACCGGGCACGCTGCGGCGGCTCGCCGGCGCCCGCCTCGTCGAACGCTGGCGGAGCCTGCCGCTGCCCGAGTGGCTGGCGTGGGAGGTCGAGCCGCGCTGGGCGTGGTCGGTCGTCGCTGCCGCCGTGCTGCTGACCGCAGCCACGCTGCTGATGCTGCGCGGCCGGGTCGATCACGGTCCGTTCGCGGCGCCGTCAGTGGCGGCGAGCCGTAACCTCCACGCGGTCGTCGACTCGGTGCGTACCGCTGACCGCGCGCTCGCCGCCGGCCGGCTCGAGGCGGCCGACGCCGCCATCCGCTCGGCCCTCGACCAGGCGCCGAGCTCGCCGGCTGTTCGGCGTCTCGCCCGCAGCGTCGCCGCGGCCCTCGAGGCCGAGCGGACCAGCGCCGCCAACCAGCAGCGGGTCTCGGAGCTGGTCGCCGAGGGCCGGAGGCTCTACCGTCGCGGCAGCTATCCGGAAGCTCTCGAGCTCTTCACGGAGGCCGTCACACTGGACGGCCGGAATGAGATCGCGGCGTCCTTCCTCGAGCTGACCGTGGAGCGGCTCAAGGCCGCCGCCGCCAGGCCGGCAGGCGCCTCGAGGACCGCCGCGGCCGAAGAGGGCCGGCGCACGACGGCCGCTGTCGCCCCGCCGCCGACCCCGGTGGCCGGAGTCGCGCGCATCAATCTGATCTTCAACTCGCCGATCAGCGCCGGCTCGATCGGCGTCACGCTCGACGGCGAGCTGCTGGCAGAGGTGCCGTTCGAATTTTCGACGCGCGGGCTGCTCGGAATCCGGCGTCCGGGCACCGGAACGGTCCGGAGGGTGGTCCTGACCCCCTCCGGCAGCCACGAGGTGGGCGTCCAGCTGGTGGACCGGCGCCGCGGCGTTCTCGGCACCGAGAGCTTCGCCGTCGAGCTCGCGCCCGACAGCCACTGGTCGCTGCGCATCGACCTCCCCGAGCCCTCGTCCGAGCCGGGCTTCTTCCTCGTCCAGTCAGCGCGGTGAGGGCGCCGATGGGCCTCGTTCACTCGCCCGCGCACGCCGTCCAGGCCGGGAAGGGAAGGGCCGAAGGTTGACCCAGCGACCCTCGCTGCGCAGCCTCCAGCTCGACACCTCGTGGGGACCGCTGCAGCTGGCCGGAGGCTCGCGCGCCGGCGACGGCACCCTGATCCTGCTCCCTCAGCTGAAACTCGCCCTCGACGCCGGACGCGGCCACCACTCGCTGCCGCCGATGAGCACCGTCTTCATCAGCCACGGCCACGCCGACCACATCGGAGGGCTTCCCTACTGGGCCAGCCAGCGCCATCTCCAGAGCATGGGGCCGGCGACCCTGATCGCGCCCGCAGAGATCGCCGAGGGTCTCGGGTCGCTGCTCGACACGCTGGCGCGGCTGGAGGGCGGCGAGCGCTACGACGTGCAGGTCACGGCGGCGACCGCGGCGGGCTCGCGTCCCCTCCGTCACGATATGGACCTCGAGTTCTTCGCCACCGACCACTGGGTGCCGACCCTCGGTGTCCGCCTCCTGTGGCACCGCCAGCGCCTGTTGCCGGAGTACGAGGGCCTCGAGGGCACTGCGATCGCCGAGCTGAGACGGCAGGGACGGGCGGTGACCGAGACCATGACCACGAGCCTGCTCGCCTACTGCGCGGACTCCGGGCCCGGGGTGCTCGAGCTCGGCACGCCGGTGCTCGGCGCCGAGATCGTGCTGGTGGAGTGCTCGTTCTTCCGCGACGCGGACCGCCAGCGCGCCCGCCGTTTCAAGCACATGCACCTCGCGGACCTGGTCGGCCACGGCGAGCGCTTCGCCTGCCGCCACCTGGTGCTGCTGCACGCCTCCCGCCGACACCGCCTGCGCGAGGTGGAGGCGTTCATCGACGAACGGCTGCGCCCGGCCTTCGACTGCGAGGTCCACCACCTGATGGTCGACTGGGACTGACCGCCCACCCGGTGAAACCCCGAAGACACCAAGGGCCCATGACCGCCGCACCCCGCGCGGTCGCGGCCTCTCTTCGTGTCCTCGTGCCCAGGTGGTTCAAAAACCCCGCCGATGTCGATCGGTCCCTGGCGACCTCACTCCCCGAAGTCGCCCGCCGCGGTCATCACCAGGTGCTCGGGGTGGAGGTGCTGCTGAACCGCCGCCATCACCTGCTCGCGGCTGACCGCCAGCAGCTGCTCCGGAAACCGGTCGAGGCGTTCGACACCTTCACCCGCCGTCATCGCCATCAACAGCTCGCGGGCGACCCCCGAGTTGGTGGCGAGTCCGACCCGGTAGGAACCCGCGAGCGCCGTCCGCTCGTCGCCGAGCTCGTCCTCGCGCGGGCCCTCGTCGACGAAGGCCGCGATCACCTCACGGCTCATCGCCACCGCGCGCTCGAGGTGGTCGCGGGACACCCCGAGCACGACCGCCCACGGGCCCGGAACCTTGAGGGTGCCGAAGAAGCGGCTGGAGATGCCGTAGGTCAGGCCGGCACGATCGCGGACCTCGACACCGAGGCGTGAGGTCAGCGTCGACTGGCCGAGGCAGGAGTTGGCCACCACCGCCGCCGCGTAGTCATCGGCTCCGCGCACCAGCTTCCCGGCGTGGCCGAGGAAGACGTCGAGGTTGGGGCGGTCGGCGATCTGAACCCGCTCCTCCGCGGCCTGCGGTGGATTGGGCGCCGGCCGCTCGAGCTCGCCCCCGAAGCCGCCGACCCAGCCGTCGAATCCGTCCGCGATCAGCGCCGCCGCGCCATCGTGATCGATGGCGCCCACCACCGCCGCGGCCAGGGTGCTCGGGCCGTAGGTGGAGCGGTGAAAGGCCGCGAGCTCGTCGCTGGTGATGGAGGCGACCTCGCGCTCGCGCGTCTCGATCGGCCGCCGCCGGAGGGGATGGCCGTCGGGGTAGAGATGGCGGGTCAGCGCGGCATAGGCTCGCGCCTGGGTGTCCTCGCGCTCGCGCACCAGCGAGCCGAGAATCTGTTCGCGAAGCCTCTCGAGCTCGTCGGCCGGGAACACGGGCCGCCTCAGCACCTCGCTGAGCAGCCGCACCATCCGCGGCAGCTCCTCCGCCAGGCCCTGGACCGAGAACGAGACCGTGGCCGGGCTGCTCGCGGCCGCGCGGACCACGAGCTGGAGGCCGTGGCCCTCGAGCTCGCGGGCCAGCTCGAACCGGCTCGTTGACTCGGTACCGCGCTCGAGCATGGCCGCTGTCAGGCCGGGAACCGCGAAGCGACCGTCCGCGGCGAGGGCCGGGCCGGCGGTCAGGGTGCCGGCGATCGTGGCGGTCGGTGCGTGCGGGTTGTCGAGCGTCAGGAGCCGCGCCCCGTTGTCGAGGTCGCTGCGGCGGACGCGGTCGGCGAACGACGACTGGACCTTCATTTCGGCACCGCCCCCGCACCCTCGGGCACGAAGTGGCCGACCGTGAGGTTGTCGTCGCGCAGGTAGGCGGCAGCCACCCGCTGGAGGTCGTCCGACGACACCGACTCCACCAGCTCGAGCTCGCGGACGAAGCGCCGCCAGTCGCCCATCGCCACCGCCTCGGTGAGGCCGGCCGTGACCTGGCCCGGGCTCTCGTGGTGGAAGGCGAGGTCGGTCCTGGTCTGGGCCAGCGCCCGCGCCACCTCGTCGGGAGCGGGTGGTGCGGCCGCCAGCTCCGCGACCCGCTCTCGGATCAGGCCCTCCACCTCCCTCGCGGAGACGCCGGGGGTGACGGTGCCGAAGATCTGGAACACGCCCGGATCGTGGAGCTCCATGGCAAAGGCGTGGATGCCGAGGCAGCGGTTGCTCTCCACCAGGGACTGATAGAGCCGCGAGGTGACGCCGTCGCCGAGGATCTGGGTCAGCACCGACAGCGCCGGAACGTCGGGATCGAGGCCCCGCGGGATGTGCCAGGTCAGCGCGAGGCTCGCCACCTCGCCGGCCCGCCGGACCTCGAACCGCCGCTCACCGCGCTGCGGCCTCTCGGCCACCGTCGGTTTCGGCGCCGGGCTCGGAGCAGCGGGAATGCCGCCGAATCCGCGCTCCACCTCCTCGAGCAAAGCCGACTCGTCGAGGTCACCGACCGCGATCACGGTGGCGTTGTCGGGGTGGTAGAAGGTGTCGTAGAAACCGCGCAGGGTCTCGGCACTGATCTGCTCGACGTCGCCCCGCCAGCCGATTGTGGGGTGGTGATAGGGGTGCTCCAGGAAGGCGTGCGCGAAGGAGGACTTGAGAAGCAGGTCGAAGGGGTCGTTTTCGCCGCCGTCGAGCTCGTTGAGGATCACGGTGCGCTCGCTCTCGACATCCTCCCGGCGCAGCAGGGCGCCCCGCATCCGGTCCGCCTCGATATCGACAGCGAGAGCGAGGTGCTCGCTCGGCACCACCTCGTAGTAGTTGGTGCGGTCGAGCCAGGTGGTGGCGTTGAAGAGCGCCCCCACCCGGTGGAGCTGGCGCGCGACCTCGGTGCCGAGGCGGCGGTTGAATCGCTCCGTGCCCTTGAACATCAAGTGCTCGAGGAAGTGGGTCGCCCCGGTGTGGCCCGGCAGCTCGTTGCGCGATCCAACGCGGTAGACAATCCCGAACCCGACGATGGGCGCCACCGGGGTCGGCAGCGTGAGGACCGTCAGCCGGTTGCCGCGGTGCCGCCACTCGGTGACGCCGGACTCGCCGTCGACCCGATCGAACTGATGCGCCATCTGACCTCCCGGACGTAGGGTAACCGAGCGGAGGGCCGGAGTGTTTCACGGCGATTTCGAGGGCCGCCAGCGGCCGCCGGAATCGCGGGCTTCACTCCATCGGCGTCGGCGTCGGATCGCCGGGTCGCGAGCTGTCGAGGAGCTCGAGCGTCACGGAGTCGATGCGCGTGACCGCCGGCGGGGGGCGCTGCACCCGGCCGAGGCGCATGGTGTCGCCGGAGGCTCCGTCAAAGCGGCCGCCGAGCATGAGCTGGTGCGCCTCGGCCCCGGAGCGGTAGGCGATCCTGACCTGCACGGTTCCGTAACAGCCGTCCGGCTCATTGCACACGAACAGGCACGACCAGTCGGCGTAGCCCTCGTGCAGCGTGCCGCGAACGAACTCGAGATCGACATCGAGCCGCGGCGACACCAGCTTCGGTCGCTCGAACTCGAAACCGGCCGGCGCCGGCGGCTCCGGCCCGGCGGCCGGTCGCGCCAAGACCCACATCACGACGGCTGCCGCCGCGGCCACGACAACGGCGGCTCCCGCCACGCGGACAGCGCGCGGCGACATCCGCTACTCGACGGGGGTCGGCGTCGGCTGCCGCACCACGTCGGCGCCGGCCACGCCGCCGTGCTCGAGCGGCAGGTTGCTGGGGTGGGGAACGCCGCCGGCCTTGGTGTAGTCGGGCTCGCGGCGAGTCTGCTGCTGCATCCACAGCACGCTCGCTCGTGCCGTCGGCGGCCCGCCGGCGCTCGCCTCACCCTTGAAGGCCTGCTGGAACACGCCCGTCTCGTTGGGGTTGAGGAGACTCGATACCGCGACCTCGCCGCGCCACGGCTCGCCGGCGCCGGTATCCGCCTCGAGCTGGACCCGGACGTTGATGACGGGCTCCGGCAGACGGTTGACCACCTCGCCCTCGATCCGGTAGGTGCCTTCGCCGACCGGCGACACGCGGAGGTTGTTGAGGACCACACCGCCGCCCTGCTGGAAGCCCTCGGGGACGCCCGGCGAGCCGCCATCGCCCTCGCCCTCGTCACCCTCACCGCGGACTTCGCTGCCGCGAACGTGGCGAACGTCGCGGTCGGTGATGGCCGGGCTCGAAGACTCGCGCTCGCCGATGGTGCCGGCGTCGCGGAGCGACCGCCCGCGCACCAGCGACTCTCTCGAGCCCTCCTCCTCGGGCTCGGCCTGGCCCGTCGCCTCGGCGGTCGCCGCGGCAGTCGCCGCGGCCTCGGCGGCGCGCAGCGCCTCGAGGTCGACGTCGGCTGCGTCATAGGCCAGCTGCGCCCCGTTGGCGAGGGTGATCATGATGTAGGACCCGGTCAGGCGGTAGCTCTCAGCCGAGATCGTCGTCCCGTCACGCAACGGAATCTCGACCGCCGCTGCCGCCCCCGCGATCAACACCGCGACTGCGAACGCCAGAAATCGTCTCATGCCTCAGTCCTGTCGCCAGTTACTGACGATGTGACCCGCGACGTTCGGGAACTCTTCCGTCTCCGCCGGGTCGTTGTGGCTCTTGCTGAATCCCACGTACGTCGTGCCGTCGATATTGTACTCCTCGCTGCCGGTGTAGAAGTCGGTGCTCTCGCTGTAATCACCCATTCCGCACTCGTACCACAGCTTGTACTTGCGGCCGAGGCCGTTGGCGCGGCAGATGATCTCCTCGTCGTCACCGCCGCCGCCACCGCCACCGCCACCGCCACCGCCGCCGCCGAAGTGAAAGCGCACGTTCTCGTAGCCTGGAGGTGGCTGGAAATTCTGCCCGTGTTTCCAGTTCGGTCCCAGCGTGTCGTACATCTTGCGCTTCTCGGGATCCTTGAGCACCTCGTAAGCCTCGTTCACTTCCTTGAATTTGTTTTCCGCGTCCTTGTCATCCGGGTTCAGGTCCGGATGGTGCTTGCGGGCGAGCTTTTTGAAGGCCTTGGCGATTTCTTCCTGTGAAGCGCTTTTTGAAACTCCAAGAATTTTGTAGTAATCCTTGTATTCTACACTCATCTCGTATAGCTCTCCTTGCAGCGGTCTCGCATTTTTCCGACAACGATGTATGTAAGTTCAACAACAATACTGTCAAGTATCTGACATCATGGAAACGCGCAGCCTCCCCGTCCTTTTGTACCATTACATCAGCACATTTGAAGACCCCATTTCCGTGCATCCCGAGGTTTTCGAAGCGCATTGCCGCGCGCTCGCCAAGCAGGGTTACCGCGGCGTGAGCCTGGACCAGGCCGTGGCCTGTCTGGCCGAGGGGCGCGGCTTGCCGGCCAAATCGGTGCTGATCACCTTTGACGACGGCTTTCTGGACAACTACGTCTATGCCTGGCCTATTCTGGAGCGTTACGGCCATTGCGGCGCGGTCTTTGCCGTGGCCGGCCGCCTGGAAGCC
>CAZSTH010000142.1:0-8069 GCA_964609835.1 uncultured Thermoanaerobaculia bacterium | reverse complement strand
GGGACGGCCCGAGTCAAGGGCAAGGCAAGTGCTCGCGCACCCTTGACTCGGGCCGCCCCACCGGCTCTTGGATTTGCATGAACAACCCGGAGGTGATCATGACAACCGCCGCTTCGTCCACCGGTCTCCGCGTCCACGCCGACGCCATCCACGCCGCGGCCCTCGCCATCAGGCTCGTGATGAGGGTCCCTGCGCCGTTGAAACCGATGACCGGCGCCTCGGGCAAAGGGAGGTGGAGCCAACGGTCGGATTTGAACCGACGACCTAGTGATTACGAATCACTTGCTCTACCCCTGAGCTACGTTGGCGCGCCGGGCACTCTAGCACCGGAGGGCGGGGCTGGCAATAGGCGGATCGAGGCACGGCCCGGGCTACCAGGTGAAGGCTCGCCCGCACCAGCCATGCTCGGAAGCGGCCGCTGCCGTCACCACCCGGTAGGCCGGGTCGTAGGCCTCGCGGTAGGCCGCACTGTGGTGGATCGCGGGAAATCCGCCGCCCCCCATGGCAGCGGCCAGCTGCCGCAGCTCCCCTGCGTCCGACTGGCGGCCCTCGTTCCGTAGCCAGGTCGCCACCAGGTCGAGAGCAATCTTCATCTGCTCGGGGTCTCCTGAAACCCGGTTGGCGGTCTCGACGAACGCTTCGAGAAGCGCCCAGTTCCTGAAGCCGTGCGCCACGAACGGCCGCAGGTTCACGCGCACCAGAGGGGGCTCGCCACCCAGCGGCACACACCAGTCCTCACCTTCCTCGGCGGGTGCCAGACCCGCGATCTCCTGCTCGAGGTAGGCCGCCGCTGCAGCGGCATCTGGAATCGCGTGCCCCGGGCCGAACAGGGCCTGATGCAGGAACTTGTAGAAATCGGCCGGCTGCGCTTGCGAGTGCTTGGCGAGATCCCCGGCGAGCGCGACCACGGCGGCTTCGGTCCCCGGCGCCAGATCGGGCTCCCCAGCCGGGCTCGCGGCCGCAGCCAGCAGGGCGATCACCACTGCCGCCACTCGGGTCACAGCTCGAGCCTCTTGACGAAGGGCTCGTAGGTCATGAAGTCGGCGTGGTGCACGAGCCAGGCCTCGGTGGTGCGGGCCACCATGTTGCCCTCGCCGGCGTGGGTAGCGATGATGTGGCAGACCGCATCGGGCAGCCCACACTCCATCGCCACCGCCACCCCGGTGAACGGATGGCGAAGGTACCTGCCGCGCGCGCTGGCCCGGCTGCCGCCGGTACCGTCACTCTCGTACTCCAGCAGCTTGCCGACGTCGGCCAGGATCGCGCCGGCCACCAGCACGTCGAGGTCCACCGGCAGCGCATCGCCGAAGAACTGCTCGACGGTGCGCGCCGCATCGCGCGCCACGTGCACTACCGCGCGCTTGTGGGCCATGAACGTCACCGGGCACCCGGGGACCTTCAGAGTGAATGGAATGCGTTCGAGGTCCACCGGTTCCAGCGACGAGTACTCGAATGCCCGCACCCAGCAGTCGGTCGTCTTCTCGCGCAGCTCGCCGTCGTCGATCCACTCGAGTTCGGGCCAGATACGGGTGACTTCGTTGCGGAGTGAGAGGTTGTTCATAACAAAAATCTTAGCTTGGATTTCGAATTTCGGATGTCGAATCTCTCCCGGGTGTTCCCGGCACGCGGGCGCCTGCCCCGCAAAAGGCACCGTGGCGCAACTGTCGAGTTGATTTTACGGGTGGGGGAGAATTCCGAGATCCGAAATCCGCAGGCGGGCGGGCTCTACCGGGTCACCACTCAGTCGACCTCGGCGTGGGTGTCGGAGAACGGCAGCTCGGAACCGCACGGACGCTGGACCGCGCCTCCCGAGGCTTCCACCAGCTCCAGCAGCCACGCCTGCTGCAGCGACCTCCAGCGCAGCTCGTCGCGGCCGGTCCCGGTTGCGGCCACGCAGAAGATCACCAGCTCGCGGGAAGGGCTCATGAACAAGCCGCCGAGCACCGCCACCCCGCCGTCGGTTTCGGTCAAGGTCCCGGTCTTGACGGTGACGCTGCCCGCACGGTCCGACCGCGCCAGCGCCGGAAACTTGCGATCGGTCGACCCGGGATCGCAGCCGATCACCGGCAGCAGCTCCGACGGCGACAGCCCGTCACCGGCTGCGGTCTCCAAAAAGGCCCGCAGCAGCCGCACGCCGGTCCTCGCCGAAAGGCGGTTGACCTTCTCCCCCGACGCGGTTTCGAGCGAGACGATGGCCGACGGTCGGCCGAGGCGCCGTTCGAGAAACGCCTCGAGCTCGCCGGCGCCACCGAGGCCTTCGGCGATACGGATGATGTCGTTGTTGGAGTACACATTGAAACGGCGCAGCAGCTCCGGCAGCGGGTTGGAGCGATGCTCGAGGAGCGGCCGCCAAAACTCCGGCAGGCCCGCCTCGACCGTGCCGACGATCTCGATTCGCGGCGGCCGCGCCGGATCCCATTCGCGGCGCAGACAGAACGCCGTCCACGACGCCTGCGTGCTGCGGTCCCACGTCGCGGGGTCCAGCATCCGCCGCAGCCGCTGCCCCATCACCTCCGCGCGGCCGTCCGTCCGGCCGACCGCCTTCTGGTGGCCGTTCTCCCACCCGATCCAGAAATCTCCGTCGACCGCGAGCCTCCCCTCGACCCGGCGCACCCCGAGCTCGTTGAGCCGCCGCGCGACCAGGAACAAGTTCTCGGGCTGGAAGTCCGGATCGCCGCCGCCGTCAACCACCAACGAGCCGACGACGCGGCCGGACCCGGGTTCCCAGCTGCCGTCGATTCCGAACGCCGTGACGTAACGGTGCTGCCGGCCAAGGGTCTCGAGCGCCCACAGGGAGGTGCCGACCTTCACCAGCGACGCCGGGTTGAAGGGAAGATCGGCCCCGCGGCTCGCCAGCACCTCGCCGCCGAGCGTCTCGGCGTGAAACAGCAGCCGGTCGCGATCGGCACCCCAGCCGACGACGGCAGTGCAGCAGACGGCCGCGGCGGAGACTCGGGCGACGAGCTCAGTCCGCATAGAGGAGGCGGTCCGCGAGACTCGACCGGAGGACGCCGTCGGGATCGAGCTCGGACCGGAGCCGGGAAAAACGCTCGAGCTGGCCGTCGCGGAAGCTCTCCCGGTAGAGGTCCGCAGGGAGCGCCGCGTCCTTGGCCGGGTAGAAGCGGCCGCCCGCCGCCACCACCGGCCCCGACAGCTCCTCCACGAGCGACCACAGCTCGGCGCGACGACCGCGACGAACCGGGAAATCGAGCGCCAGCGAGAAGCCGTCGACCGCGTGGCTGAGGAGGAAGTCGTCGGGCCGATGGCGCTTCAGCACCGCCAGGAACGACGGCATCCGGCGCTCGAGGCAGACCTCGAGCTGATTTCGGAAGACCTCCTCCGCGCGATCGAAGGGCACGAAGCTCTGGTGCTGGATCAGACCGCCGGGAAGGTAGATCTTCTTCCAGTCCGGCACGTAGTCGAGCAGGAACGAGAACCCCGCCAGCGACTGGCGGTAGGTCGTGTCGCCGCCGACCGTGCTCCCCACGAGGTACTTGGCGAGGTTGATGGCTCGCATCCCCGGCCGGTTCGTGAACGGCTTGAGAAAACGCCACATCAGGCTCTTGGGCACGACCCCGAGGAAGGTGCTCGGCAGGTCCTGCGCCGTCGTGCTGAGGTTGGCGCCCGACTCCCGGTCCTCTCCCTCCTCGAGGTGGCGGGCGAAGTGAAGCAGCCCCCTCCCCAGGTTGCGTCCGCCGGCGAAGGCGTCGATCCAACCGACAACGTACTCCCATCGGTCCTTGGCCTCGTCGGTCAGCCTGAGCATCGACTCCAGATCCGGAGCCGCCACCGCCCGCACCTCCACCAGGCCCGAGCGGACCCGCTTCATCCGCAGCCGCGCGCGGGTGATGATTCCGAGCTGACCGAAGGCGCCAATCACCGCCCGGAGCAGGTCCGGATCGCCATCGGCTGTGAGCGTCCTCGACTCGCGGTTGCCGAAGACCACATCGAGCTCGAGGCAGTGCTCGCCGATTGTGCCCCGTTGCCAGTTGTTCTTGCCGTGGACGTTCATCCCCAACGCGCCGCCCATGGTCGGTTCCATCGTGCCAGTGACCACCGGCGGCCACCAGCCGTCGCCGATGATCATCCGCCACAGCGAGCGCAGGCTGACCCCGGGTTCCACGTCCACGATCCCGCTCGAAGGATCCCAGTCCAGCACGCGACTCAGCTGTGAGCAGTCGAGCACCAGGGACTCGGCACGGAATGCCGCGTCGCCGTAAGAGCACCCGGCGCCGCGGAGAACCAGCGGAACCCCCGCCCCGGTCGCCGCCTCGAGCGCCTCCGCGACGCCGCTCGCGTCCTGCGGGCGGTAGACATAGCCTGGTGCCCCGACGGCCATGCCCCAGCCCTCGACCCACTGCAGGCGTGAGGGGTCGAGCATCTCAGATCCCGAGCCGGGTGAAGATGGAGGATGGAATCGACCGGATCACCATCATCACCAGCCTCCAGCGCGCCGGCACGTAGGCGCAGACGGAGCCCCGGCGCGCCTTGTCGAGAATGATGTCAGCGGCCCGTTCGGCCGAGATCACCCAGAACAGTCCCTGCTTGCCGCGGGTCATGGCGGTGTCCACGAATCCGGGCTTGATGGTGACAACCCGCACACCCTCGCGGGCGACCCGGTTGCGAAGTGCCTCGAGGTAGGCGTGCAACCCGGCCTTGGAGGTGCAGTAGACGGGGTTGGGCGCGCGACCGCGATCGCCCGCCACCGACCCGATACCGACGATGGTGCCGTATCCGAGACGCGAGAACCGCTCCGCGGCCGGGTTGAGCCAGGCAACCGCACCCAGCAAGTTGACCTCGAGCATCACCCGATCCTTCGCGGTGTCGTACTCATCCCGACCCACCTCGGACATGGCGCCGGCGGCGTAGATCACGAGATCGAGCCCCCCCAGCTCCCTGGCGATCTCCTGGAACAGCGCCGGGACCTCGTCGACGGCCTGCACGTCGTGCGCAATGGCGACCGCGCGGTCCTCGCCCGCCCGCATGTTGATTTCATCCATCACCCGCCGAAGCTCGCCTTCGCGGCGGGCCACCAGAGCGACCCGTGAGCCGTCCGCCGCCAGCTGTCGTGCGAGAGCCTCGCCGATCCCTGACGAGGCCCCGATCACCAGAGCATGTTGAAACATCGACACGATCCCCTCCCGCAGAGAATTATCCCACGGGCTCCGCGAGGGCCAGCTCGAGACGTGAGAGCTCCTCGGCGACCCGGTCGTCGTACTCCTCCCCCGTCACGCGCTCGCGCAGCCGGTCGGAGACCGCGAGCACCATCGGGTAGCCGCTCCACTGGAGCGGCTCGCCCGACTGCTCGTCGATGACCCGGCCCTCATCGATCAGCGGGCTCGCCTCGGCCAGCGTCCGGTCGGCGAAGAGCTGCTCGAGGGCCTGGATCAGCGCCTCGTGCTCGGGCTTCAGGAATCGCACTCGCCGGCGGCTCTGAATCGCCACGTGGTAGCTCGACGGCACGTAGTAGATGCCGTCGAGCTCGAGCATCTCGGCCGCCACCACAAGCCACCCGAAGACCTCCTTCAGGAGGCCGAGCCCCGGAAACTTCTGGCCCGGCAGCGGCCGCCGGTAGGGCCCGAAATGAACGCGCGGGTTCTGCAGCAGGAGCCACTCGATGACCAGCATGTCGCAGCCCTTGACCACTCGAGAACTGCGGTTGACACGCAGCTCCATCAAGAGCTCCCGACGGTCGGGGTGGGAGTAGATCCGGACCGTGTCGCCGACGCTGCCCGAGAGGTCGACCTCGACGGTCGGATGGCGGAAGCCCCGCAGCCGGAGCTGGTCGAGCAGCCCGAGGCGCTCGAGCACCAGCTCGACGCCGTGGCGGGAGAAATGGCCGAGGAACCGGGTCCGCGGCGGAGCGTCCGGAAGCACGCCCACCAGGTCTTCCTCGCTCAGGTGCCAGCCGAAGCCGGAAGGCTCGGATGTCAGATCGGACGGTTCGAACGAGCTTCCGATGCGCCGGTATCGCCGCAGGATCATCTCCGCGCTGTCGGGCGGTCTGGCGACCTTGCCGGCGATCAGCCACGAGAAGAAGCGGGCACTGTATCGCCACGCCCCGGAGCCGTAGCCGCCGGCCAACACCACGACCAGCGGGACCCGGCGCCGCGCTCGCTGCATCAGCTCGACCACCAGGCGGTCGCGCCGGAACATGCCGTCGGGCGTGATCCGCCAGTTCCCGAGCGAATCGTCGTGTGCCGGGTCGGTTCCGGCGACGTAGATCACAAGGCCCGGCCGGACCTGCATCATCACGTCAGGCAGGGTCTTGAGCAGGGTTCCGAGGTAGATTTCGTCACCGACGTCGTCGCCGAGCTCGATCGCGGTGGAAGCGACCGCCTCCGGGTCGCCCCAGTGGTGGTTGTGGACCGAGTAGGTGTAGACGGTCGAGTCGTGGGCGAAGATCTCGCGCGTACCGTTGCCGTCGTGGAGGTCGAGGTCCACCACCAGGATCTGCTCCTGAAATCCCTTCGCCCGCAGGCGAGCGATCGCGACCGCGATGTCATTGAAGATGCAGAATCCGAGCCCCTGCCCGCGCGACGCGTGGTGGAAGCCGCCGCCGAGGTTGATGGCGATCGATCGTCCCTGGAGGGCGAGCCGCGTGGCCTGGATCGTGCCCCCCACGGCGACCCGCTGAAGATCGATCAGGCGCTCGATGTCGGGGTCCGAGATCTTCTCCCCGAACACGCGCTCGGTGAGCACCGGATCGCGGCCAACGGCGTCGAGGTAGTCCGAGTCGTGCACGCGGAGAAGGCTACGAACCGGCGGTCGCCTCGGGATCGAGATCTCGTCGCGGTCGAGAAGCCCTTCATCGATGAGGAAGCCGAGCACCTTCTCGCCCCGCATCTGGTCGAGGGGAGCGCCCGACATGGTGTGGCTGTAGAGGTCGTGATAGACGAGGCGAACCTGGGGCACCTTGAAGCGCCTCAGCAGCCGACGCCATGCGCGGCGCAACGCGTGGAGACGGCGCGACAACGGATTAGCGTCGGCGGAGGTGTTCGCGGTCGCGATCACGATCAGAGTCTAGCTCCCGTTCTTCGAAATCCGAACCCCGGACATCGAAAAACGGGTCACAACTGCTCCACCGCGTACCCGCGACTCCGCAGCATCTCGACCAGTCCCCCCTCGCCGGCCAGATGCAATGCCCCCACCACTACCAGGGCGTCCTTCTCTCCCGCCAGCAGCATCTCGATCGGGGTCAGCCACGCCTGATTGCGGTCCGTCACCATTCGCTCGAAGACCGCGGGGAACTCGCGAAAACCCTCCAGCAGAAGCTCTTCCACCGGCTTCACGTCGCCGGCGCGCCACTGGCGCGACAGCTCGTCGAGCTGGGGAATCATGGTCTGCAGATCAACCAGGGTGTAGCGCAGGAAAGCCAGGCTCTGCTCCTCGTCGAGTTGGGCGAACAGGGAAACCTGGAGATCGACGGTCTCCAGCGGCATTCTCTCCTTGTCGTCCCGTGCGGCCCGTGCCGAGAAATAGGCGTCGAGCCCCTTGTTGGCGAGGTAGCCGGAAGCCGCCAGCTCGAGCATCGTCAGGTTGAGGGCTGCCATCCACGGCCTCATGGGCTGGAAGTTGGCGGGATCGATGCCCCGCTCCAGGACGTGCGCCGAAAAGTCGTTCCACGTCGATGCGTCCACCTCTCCTTCGAGGTTCCGGCCCTCGGGCAGCATCCCCGCCTCGAGCATCTTCAGCGCGGCGGCTGTCAGCTCGTCCAGATTGACCTCGAAGACGACGATCGAGGCGACGTCATAGGCCCGCTCCATCGCCGGCGGAAGGGGGTAGGATTCCTCGCGCATGGCGTGGATCGACCCGAGCAGGTAGACGGTGGCGCGGTCGCCCGACACGCGCCACAGGAAGGTGCGGTCGTCGGCTCCGGCCCCTGCGGCCGGCGCGGCGACCGCCACCGCGACCATGGTGAGAAATGCGAGCGTCCGACGCAGCTTCATGGAGACTCCCTTGCGATCCGCGTCGCGCGGACCATTCAAGTCTAACCGCAACGCGCCGGCGTCCGAATGAAACAGCGAACCGGCCGGTATCGGCTTGAGGGAAATAAAACCGGACTCATA
>CAZSTH010000141.1:0-8477 GCA_964609835.1 uncultured Thermoanaerobaculia bacterium | reverse complement strand
CACCGCCCCTGCCGCCGCCACCGCCCCCGCCACCGTTGACCGCCACCTCCATCCACCCGGCACGCGTCTCTCGTGCCGGTCGGGTGCGCGGAAATCCGAAACTCGAAATCGGTCGTCCTGCTTCATCCCGACACGCCGTGTCCCACCTTCGTACAGGGCGGCGTTACAGCCGGCGTGTCGTGAGTTGGCACCGGCCTTGCAAGTACCTCGGTCGGAGGCCGTGATGGACGAACGGAGAAAGAGCCAGAGACACAACGTCACGGACGGCATTTCGGGCCGCATCAAGCCGACCATGAGCGTTCGTGTGCTCAACATCTCGGAGCACGGCCTGCTCCTGGAAACCTCCACCGGCCTGCCGCCGGCGGGAATGTGCGAGGTCACCATCGACGCACCCAGCGGCACCCGCATGTTCCGCGCCCGCGTTGCCCGCTGCCGGGCGCACATGGTCAAGGGCAAGAACGGCAAGGTGTCGATCCTGTTCCACGCCGGCCTCGAGTTTCCCGAGAGCGTGGCCGGCAGCCCTGAGGTGAGACAGCTGATGGCCGAGATCTGCGCGGACTGCGACTCGGCCGTGACCAGGCCGATTCCGGTCGGCACGATTCGAGAGGCAATGTGATGTGATGTTGGGTCCGCCAGAATCCGCCCTCCGGGTGGGCTCAACGTCGAGAACCGCGAGGCCGCTGTTGGCCTCGCGGGTTTTTTTGTTTGACGGGTGCTCGCGATCCAGGGCGCTGCCTGGTGTCGCCGTTATAGAATCGTCGGCCGTGAGGTCATTCCGAGTCTATGACGCATCGCCTCGGCAGTTCGTCCGAAGCGTCGATTCGGCGCTCGGCGAGTGGGGGCTGCAGGGCCATACCGAGCTGCGCCTGGAAGGCGAGATCATGGTCTTCCGGGTGCGGTGGATGGGCACGTCCGAGCTGTGCTTCCGGCTCTCCGTGAGCGACGGCGGCTTTGTCGCGGAACCGGCGGGGGAGCGCGTGGCTCCGTTCCACGCTCCGTTCCGGCAAGCATTCGAGGATCGCTTCGACGAGATCCTGCAGCGGGTTGGGGCGCGTCCGATGACGACCTGACCGGTCGCCCGCTCGGGAGCTACTCCGCGATCAGCGGCACCGCCACGCACTCCGCGAGGTCGATCTCGTGGTCGGTGGCGCAGTGCATGCAGCGCATGCGGGTCTTGTCACCCTCGGTGCGGTACTCCAGCTCGCGGGCGCCGCAGGAGCCGCAGATGAAGTTGCGTGCGTAGCCCCAGTCGATCACCACGTCCTTGCTGAAGGACGACTCCTTGTCGAGGTGCCAGGCGAAGTTCTTGGCGTGCTCGCCGTCGGCGAGCGGCAGCGCGGTGTGAAAGACGACCTGCAGCCGCTGCTTGCTTTTCTTGGTGACGATGCGTCCGCCGCCGTAGTCGACCTCGGCGACCATCTCGTAGGGTATCGAGTGGAACTTGCCTTCGCGCATGGTGATCATGCGGCGCGAGGTCATCAGCAGCGGTCCCTCTTCCGAGTTGAGGCGCAGGAAGGGCACTTCCTCCGGGATGAGGACGGACGAGAAGTCGTTGTAGTCCTCCTTCTTGATCTTGTGGAGCTCGAGATACTGCTGGGCCCGGTGCAGCCACTCCTCCCGCACCTGCATCGCCTTGATCATCGCCTGCTCGAGGGTGTGCTCCTTCTGCATCTGAGCCAGCTGTTCGCGCTCGTACTTCTTGAACACGACACCGCACTTCTCGCACTCTTCGTTGAAGGCCGACTGAGGGAAGTTGCAGGCCGGGCACTCGCGCATGCCCGCATCCTCTTCGTGGTCGGAGAACGACGGCGGCGCGCCTGAGACCCGGATCTCGATGAGGATGCCGTTGCTGTTCATGGCGTCGGCGATCTGCTGCGCCCGCTCGAGGTCGAGCGACTGGAAGATCGGGATCGCCGCCGGAGGAAAGCCCTCCGCGAACTCGTCGGCGGGGCGCTTGGTCAGCCGCTCCATCTCATTGGCGAACCTCCGGCGCCCGGCCCGCGAGGGATCGTCCAGTCCCAGCACGTGGATGTCGTAGGAGTGCATCTGGCTCATCGTTCACCTCGTGCCTTCCAGTATATCCGACGGCCCGATCGGTCCCGTGTCCGCGTCCGCTACCGTGTCCGCGCCCGAAGGAAGAACGGGGCGGTTTTCGGGACCACGCCCACTCATCCCCTAAACCCATTATTTGCCCTACAATGGACCTCGATGAGTTGGTGGCGTTTCATCTTCTGCATGCTGCTCCTGCACGCCGCGGGCTCTTTGGAGGGTGTCGCTTCGAGCCCCGCCGACGACCAGCTCCACGCGGTGAGGATGCGCATCGACGGGCTCGTGGAGAAGCTGGACGAGCTCGCGGCCGAGGCCGAGACCGTCGAGCGCGAGCAGCAGCAGCTCGACGCACAGCTCGAGCTGGCTGATGCGCGCGTGCTCGAGGTGGAGCTGCTGCTGGCCGAGAGCACGAAAGAGGCGAACCGGCTGCGCCGGGAGGCGGCAGAGATCGGCGAGGAGCTCGAGGATCGGCGACGGCTCCTCGAGAGCCACCTCGAGATCATGTCCCTGCTCGGGCGGCCCGGTCCTCTCCAGCTGCTCTACGATGCCTACCGCGGAGGGGACCTCGAAGAGGCCGTCGGGACCATCTCGGTGCTGACCGCGGGCCAGGTGCGTTTGATGGAGGAGTACGGCGAGGCCCAGCGCCTGCATGGTGTGCGCCTGGCGGAGCTGAGCCGTACGCTGGAGGTGGCCCAGCGGGAGGCGCGGGCCCTCGAGGCCCGGCGGTCCGAGCTCGGCGAGGTGCGGCGGGAGGTCGCACGGCGGCTCGACGCCCTCGAGCGCAGCCGGGCGAGCGCGGACCACAGCCTGCGGGACCTTCGTGACCGCGAGGCGGCGCTCCAGCGGCTGGTGGAGGTGCTCGCGACGACGGAGCGTTTCGCGGTCGAGGAGGACATCCGCAGATACCGCGGGGCGCTGCCGTGGCCGGTGGAAGGCCGGGTGGTGCAGGGATTCGGCCGCCAGAGGCTGCCCAGGTACAACACTTACACGGTGTGCAACGGGCTCCGCTTCGATGCCCCGAGCTCGGCGCCGGTGCGCTCCTTGTTCCCAGGCGTGGTGGCATTCGCCCGCCATTTCAAGGGCTACGGCAACATGGTGGTGGTCGACCACGGGCATGGGATCTACTCGCTGGTTTCGGGGTTGGGTTCGATCCAGGTCAGGCTGGACCAGCGGGTGACGATGGGCACGCGGCTCGGCCTAGCGGCTCCGCCGTCGGAGAGTGGCAATATCTACCTCGAGATCCGTGTTAATGGAAGGCCGAACGATCCGAAACGCTGGCTCCAGCTCGAAAGGGGAACGTCCTGACCATGAGTCGCATCCGGACCGTATTTCTCGCCATTTCTCTGACGGTTGTGATGCTCTTCTCGGGCGCTTTGCTTGCTAGTCGCAACTCCCAGGACTCGCTCTATCGGGCGCTCGGCAACCTGGCCGAGGTGGTGCACCTGATCGAGAGCGAGTACGTCGACGAGCTCAATCAAGAGGCGCTGGCGCTGTCTCTCGACGCAGGGCTCGTGGAGCCCCTCGATCGCTCGGCGGCGGTGCTGCCCGCGGACCGCATCGGGGACTACCTGCAGTTCGTCGAGTCGCCGCCGGCCTATGGCGTCGGGCTGTCCTCGCGGCTCGATTTGGCCGCGGTGCGGTTCGTGCTGCCGGGCTCGCCTGCGGAGGCCGCCGGCCTCGAGGACTGGGAGCTGATCGAGCTGGTGGAGGGCGTCAACAGCCGCGGCCGACCGCTCTGGCAAATTCGCCTCGAGCTTTTCGATCGGCAGAATCGTGGCCTTCCCCTGCAGCTCACGGTCTTCGATCGCGACGTCGATGAGCGCCGGGAGGTGAGTTTGGTCCCGACCCAGTGGGAGCCCCGCGTGGCGACCGCCGAGATCCACGACGAGGGGACGGTGATCCGCATCGAGACCCTGCCCGCGGGCGCGGTCTCGGAGGTCGCCGAGCTCATGCCGGAGGACGGGCGCGTGGTCCTCGATCTGCGGGACCTCGTATGGGGTGTCGAGAGCGCTGCGCTCGATCTCGCGGACGGGTTCGCCGACGAGGGCCTCCTCGGGCGGTGGGCCGGCCGTCGGGCGGGTTCGCGATCCTACGAAGCCACCGCAGGCACGTTGGCCGCGGGTCGGCCGGTGGTGATTGTCGGTGGTGAGACCGAAGGGATCGGCGAAATTTTCGCGGCCGCGCTCAAGCGTCACGGTGCCGTCGTGGTCGGCCAGCAGACTGCAGGGCGTGCACCGTACATGAGCCTGGTTCGGGACGGAGACCTCGCGATCTGGATGCCGGTCGGGCAGTGGTTGGGTGCGGACGACGAGCCCATCGACGGCCGCGGCGTCGAGCCGGACGAGGTGGTCGAGGCCGAGGCGACCGAGGGCTCAACCGACCCGGTTCTGCGGCGGGCTCTCGAGCTTCTGGCCGCACCGCTCGAGCAGGCGGCCTGATCAATGGCGGCACCGAGAAGTCGCAAGCGGTCCTCCTCCCGGGGACCGTCCCCGGCCGCCCTCGCCGGGATTGCCTTCGTGGTGACGGCGGCGGTGGTGTTGGGGTGGTGGCTGCTTCGCGGTGACGGCACCTTTCTCGGACCGCTCGACAGCCGCCTGCGTGAGATGGCCGCCGAACGCGGGGTTTCCGAAGAGGGGCTGGTCGCCGACGACCCGATCCGCAAGGTGGATGGCGTCTTTGTCCGCACATGGCGCATCGAGTTCCCGAATCGCGCCGCGCGCGACGGTTTCATCGGCGACCTCGAGCTGGAAGCCGCGTCTCGCGGTCTGACGTCGGTGCTGCCGGAGGATTTGTCGGCGGATGCCGTCGCGATCCGAATCGAGTTGGAGAAGGAGGCGTTCGATCTCCGGTTGACACTGCTGCGAAAGGCTGCCGCAGCTCCGCCCCCGGTCCCGACGCCGACCGCCCGGCCGACCGGCGGACCGCCGCCGGACGCCCGCGGCCGGTTGGCGGTTCTGCTCGATGACGGCGGCCAGAGCCTCGATCTCGTGGACGCGGCGGCCGCGTTGCCTCAGGAGGTGGGCTTCGCACTGCTGCCGTTCCTCCCCAAGACGGTAGAGACCTCGGAGGCGCTCCATCGGGCGGGCCACGAGATCTGGCTCCACCTGCCGATGGAGCCCCAGGGCTATCCCCAGGCGAGGCCCGGGCCGGGCGCGCTCCTGATGAGCATGTCCGAGACCGAGCTGCGGGATGCGGTGCACGCGGCCATCGACAACGTTCCGCATGCCGTCGGGGTCAACAACCACATGGGATCGAAGGTGACGGCCGACCTCCGGACCATGACGTGGGTCATGCAGGAGATCAAGGCCCGTGGGCTGGCCTTCATCGACTCGCGGACCACCGCGCGCACGATGGCCGAGGAGGCCGCGCGTGGGCAGGGGGTCCCGGCCAACCGCAGGCACGTCTTCCTCGACAACCGGAGGGAGGCCCCGGCGGTGCGGCGGCAGCTCGCCGAGGCGGTCGGTCGGTGCCGAATGGAGGGCGAGATCATCGCCATTGGCCACATGGATGAGGTGACGATCCGGGTACTTGCCGATGAACTCCCGGGGCTCTCGAAGCGCGGTGCCGACCTCGTCCGGCCGTCCGAGCTCGTCAGGTAAACCGGAGCCGCGACCTCCCGCCGGGGGTTTTCCGGTTCCCAGTCCTCAATTCTTCTCGTGCCAGACCGTGCCGTGCGGTGTGTCCTCGATGACGATACCGCGCGCGGCGAGCTCGTCGCGGATCTCGTCCGCTCGCGCGAAGTCGCGCCGTTCGCGGGCCTCCGACCGCTCGTCGACCAGCCGCTGGACGTCGTCATCGGGAGCGGCCGTGGCCGGCTTTGGGAACACGTCGAGCACGCCGTCGGCGGCGTCGAGCGCCCGTGCCAGCGCCTCGTGCACGGTCCTCGAGATGCCGCCCTCGTCGAGGGCCGTGTTGACCCGGTGGAGCAGGGTGTGGAGGGCTGCCAGCGCGCGGGCCGTGTTGAGGTCGTCGCCGAGTGCGCCGCGGAGATCGCGGATGAACTCGTCCACCGCGGCCCCGGCGAGCGCTCCGGGGCCGTCGGCGTGCGGGGTGTTGGCGAGGCGGCGGAGGGTGTTCGAGATGCGTTCGACCGCCTGCGCGGCGGCGTGGAGGCCGTCGTTCGTGAAGTTGAGCTTCTGCCGGTAGGGGACCGAGATCAGCAGGTAGCGCAGCACCACCGGGTCGTGGCCCTGGTCGAGCAGGTCGCGGAGGGTGAAGAAGTTGCCCTTCGACTTGGCCATCTTCTCGCCCTCCACCACCAGGTGCTCCGCGTGCAGCCAGAATCGCGCGAACGCTGTCCCTGTCGCTCCTTCCGACTGCGCGATCTCGTTTTCGTGATGGGGGAAGATGTTGTCGACGCCGCCGGTGTGGATGTCGAAGCTCTCGCCGAGCAGGGCGATGGACATCGCCGAGCACTCCAGGTGCCAACCCGGTCGGCCGGCGCCGATCTCGGTTTCCCACACCGGCTCCCCTTCACGGGCCCCCTTCCACAACACGAAGTCTCGGGCATCCTCCTTCTCGTACTCCTCGGTGTCGACCCTGGCGCCGGCGCGGTTGGCCCCTGGGCGCACCCCCGAGAGCCTGCCGTACCCCGGAAAGGTCGAGATCCGATAGTAGATGGAGCCGTCGCTCCGGTAGGCGTGGCCCGTTTCCTCGAGCCTGCGCACGAGCTCCACCATCTGCGGCACGAAGTCGGTCGCGCGGGGGTAGTGCTCGGCGCGCTCGATGCGCAGCGTGTCGAGATCGTCGAAGAAGGCATCGATGTAGCGGTCCGTGTAGTCTCGGATCTCGAGCCCGGCGGCGGCAGCCTCGCGGATGGTCTTGTCGTCGACGTCCGTCAGGTTCATGACCTGGGTGACCCGGTAGCCGAAGAGCCGCAGCGTTCGCCGGAGAACGTCCTCGAAGAGGAAGGTGCGGAGGTTGCCGATGTGGGCGAAATCGTACACGGTGGGCCCGCAGGTGTACATGCGAACGTGGTCGTCCTCGAGCGGATTGAACTCCTCGAGCCGTCGGGTCATCGTGTTGTAGAGACGGAGTGAAGACTCTGCCATAGCTCCTCCGGACCTTGAATTGTACACGGAGGTGGGATTTCGGATTTCGGGTTTGCCCCCCTCCCTTAACTTGACGCGCGGCCGGTAAGGTGACCGCTGCGATCGGTTCCGATCGCCGACATCATCGCCCGGGACAAGCTCACACGCTCGGTCGAGATGGGTGGGCTGGTGGAAATCCGAAATCCGGAATACGAAAATCAGCTCGGCTTACTCAAGGAGGTTCTCCCGGATATACGTGAACTTGCCCTTGTTGACGAGGCCGAAGCCCTCCTCGAACTCGTTGATCAGCCGCGATACGGTCTCGCGGCTGGTGCCGATCGAGTGCGCGATGTCGGAGTGGGTGGGTCGCCGCACCACAACCCAGCCGTTGCCGAGCCGTTGGCCGTGGTCGAGAGCCATGTCCAGGAGGTAGCGCGCGAGGCGCCCGGCGACGTCCATGTAGGCGAGCGACTCCATCTTGGAGTTGGCGCGCCGCAGCCGCCGCGACAGGATGGTCATGAGCTTGCGCGAGATTCCAGGGCTGGTGCTCAGGAGATGCTCGAACTCTTCGCGCTTGATCACCAGCAGCTCGACATCGGTGATCGTGATGACTGATGCCGAGCGCGGCGCCGTCTCCAGCAGGCCCATCTCTCCGAAGACCTGGCCCGCGCCGAGGACGGTGAGGATGAACTCCTTGCCGTCCGACGAGGTGGTCACGATCTTCACCCGCCCAGTGACGGTGATGTAGATCGCGTCAGACGTATCACCCTCGTGGAAGATGGCGTTGTCGGCTGCCAGGTGGCGGATCTGGGCGGCGGCAGCCACCTCCTGGAGCTCCTGCTCGTTGAGCTCCGAGAAGAGCTCGATCTCCTTGAGCAGGTTGCTGGCGTGGTCGTTCATTCGCCCTCTCGACTCACGACGTCGATCAGCACCGACGTCACCGCATCGCCGCTGACGGGCTGGCCGAGGTCGGCGCACGGAGGGGCTTCGGCCGAGCACCAGCGGGGGGGATCCAGATCAAGCAGGTGCGCGAGTCGATCGACGGCTGCCCGAGCCTCGGCCGTGTCGACCTCTCGATGGGGATGGAAGAGGTGCTCCATGCTGTCGGCGTCGAGCAGCCCGAGACGCACAGCGGTGAGGATTTCACGTTGCCCGGAGAGATTCATGATGTCCGACAACAATGGTACCTCTCCTCCGGGAATCGTTTCCAGCTCCGGCGCGAGGGCGACCAGGATGAACGCCAGTCGCTTGCGGTCCAGTGGGGTCGCCTGCATCGCTTCCTGGACGTATCCGGGCAGCACCGACAGCCGCCACTGCAGCTTGGCGTGGCGCAGCCCGTCGGCCTTGCCGGGGTCGTCGTCGGGCGCCGCCCAGACGGCGTCGTCGAAGTCCTTGGCG
>CAZSTH010000140.1:0-8510 GCA_964609835.1 uncultured Thermoanaerobaculia bacterium | reverse complement strand
CGCCACCGCCACCGTCACCGTCGCCCGCCACCGCCACCGCCACCGCCACCGCCACCGCCTACCGCCACCGTTCACGGACGCGGACTCGGACTCGGACGAGGGTCGCATTGGAACTTCTCACGGCTCCGCGTGTCTACACTGATGCCATGCAGAACCACCACACTCCCCGCAGCTCGCGCCCGATCATCCTCCTCTTCACTCTCCTCGCGGTGCTGGCCTCGGCAGTCGCGATCCAGGCGCTGACCGCCGGTGGCGGCGAGTACGGTTCGTCTCCCGGTGGCGCTCCGGCTACCATCGGCGGTGAAGAAGCCATGACCTGGGACGATGTCGACCGCCTGATCTCGGAGCAGAAGTTCGAGGCCGCTTCGGAAGCGGTGCTCGGAATCCTCGAGCGCGCTCGGGCGACGGGCGACGCTGACGAGTGGACGCGCGCCCTGGTGGAGGCGACCAAGCTGCGGATGGGGCTGCACGGCTACGAGACCGCGGTGCGGTTTCTGAAGGAGCAGCCGTGGCCAGAGGACGCGGTGTCGCAGGCGGTGCTCGAGCTCTACTATGCCCACTCGCTGGCGACCTACGCCCGCGTCTACTCGTGGGAGATCCGCCAGCGCGAGCGGGTCGAGACGACGGGCGAGCTGGATCTGAAGGCGTGGGACCTGGAGCAGATCGTCGAGGCCGCCGACCGCGCTTTCGCGGCGGTGTGGTCGGAACGAGCCGCGTGGGGGAGCGAGCCGCTCGGCGAGCTCGCCCGATACATCGAGCAGAACAACTACCCGCCGCGGATCCGCGGCACCCTGCGCGACGCCGTCACCTACCTGTGGGTGGAGCTCCTGGCCGACACGTCGCTGTGGGGTCCGGGCGAGTCCAACGAGGTCTTCCGGCTCGACGCCGCGGCGCTGATCTCGGGCGACCCCGGCGATGAGGTCGATCTCGGGGACCCCGATGTCCATCCGCTGACCAAGATCGCGCGCCTGCTCGCCGACCTCGAGCGATGGCACCGCGGCCGGGATCGGCCCGAGGCGGAGCTGGCGGCGCGGCTGGAGCGTCTTCGCCGCCTGCACTCGGCCATGGACAACGAGCGCCAGGCCATTCGAGAGCATCTCGAGGACGTGCAGTCGGACTTCGACCAGAGCCTCGAGTGGTGGTCGATGGGGCAGGCCCAGCTGGCCGAGCTCATCCGCTCGGAGAGCGCGGACGATGCGTTGGTGCGGGCCCGCGCCGCCGCCATCGCCGGCCGCGACCGCCACCCGCAGAGCGCCGGCGGCCGTCGCTGCGCCCACATCGCCGCCGCCATCGAGGCGCCCCACTACGTCATCGCTACGATGGCCTCGGACGGCGCCGGCACACGGTCGATCCAGGTCACGCACCGCAACACCCGGACGCTCCACTTCCGCGCCTTCCCGTATGACCTAGTGGAGTTTGTCAAGTCATCCGAGGACTTCAATCTGCTCCCGCTCTATCGAGAGGCGGAGCGGATCATGGCCGGCGAGCCGGCCGCCGAGTGGTCGGTGGAGCTGCCGCCAACACCGGACTACCGCGACCACCGCACCTTCGCGGTGCCCGAGCTGACCGAGCCCGGCGCCTACCTGGTGGTGGCCTCCATGCGCGCCGACTTCCAGCGGCGCAACAATCTGATCGAGGCCGAGAACTTCCTGCTGTCGGACCTGGTGCTGGTGACCCGCGACGCCGGCGACGGTTATGAGGTCACCGCGCGATCGGGATCCAGCGGCCGCGCCCTCGAGGGCGTGGAGGTGTCGCTCTACCGCTACGACTACCGGAATCGCCACCGCGAGGCCGATCGGCGCCGGACCGGCGACGACGGCCGGGTCGAGCTTCCGGCGGGCATCTGGCGCAACGACCAGTTCTTCGTGCTCGCCCGCAGCGGCGACGATCTGGCGCTCGACGCGACCCGGCTCTCCCATCCCCACCGCGGCGAGCGAGGCGTCCGCTCGGCGGCCCTGCTCTACACCGATCGCTCGGTCTACCGCCCGCAGCAGGAGCTGCGCTGGAAGGCGGTGGCCTACCGCGGCGGCGGCGAAGAGATCGCCTACGAGGTCCTGAAAGACACCTCGTTCCGGGTCACTTTGATCGATGCCAACGGCGAGGAGGTGGCGGCGGCCGACGTGACCAGCAACCGCCACGGCTCGGCCAGCGGCAGCTTCCAGATCCCGCCCGGACGCTTGCTCGGACGTTGGAGCCTGCGTTGCTCGATTGGCGGCCAGACCGCGGTGCGGGTCGAGGAGTACAAACGGCCGACCTTCACGGTCGAAATCGCCGACCCCGAAGAGGCGTTGCGGCTGAACCGCGAGGCGCGCCTCTCGGGCGACGCCCGCTACTACTTCGGGCTGCCGGTGGTGACCGGCGACGTCGACTGGACGGTGACCCGCGAGCCGGTCTACCCGCGCTGGTGGTCGTGGTGGTACCCGACGCCGTCGGTCCAGCGGCAGGTGGTGGCGGCGGGCGCCACTGGCCTCGACGGCGAGGGCCGCTTCGAGATCGCCTTCACGCCTGGGGCCGACGAGCGCGAGGCGGAGCGAGGCGTCACCTTCCGCTACCGGTTGGCGGTGGACGTCACCGACGAGGGCGGCGAGACCCGCTCTGCAGAGCGGGTCTTCCGGCTCGGCTTCGTGGCGGTGGAGGCGAGGGTCGCCGACCAGCTCGGCTTCCGCCATGCCGGCGAGCCGTCGAACCTGCGGGTGGTGCGCTTTGACCTCGACGGCACGCCGCGGGCGGGGCGGGGGAGCTGGCGGCTGCTGCGGCTCGAGCAACCGGACCAGACCCTGACCCCTGCCGAGCAGCCGCTGCCGGAGCCTCCGGACGGTCGCGACGCTGTGGTCACCGAGGGTGATCGCCTGCGGCCGCGTTGGGAGCCCGGCTATGACCCCGAGGCGGTGATGGCCTCGTGGCCGGAGGGCTCGGAGGTCGCCGCCGGCACCGTCGTCCACGGCGACGAGGGCGATGCCGAGCTCGAGCTGCCCGCCCTCGACGCCGGCGCCTACCGCGTCGTGTACCGCACCGAGGACGCCTTCGGAGCCGAGTTCGAGACCCGCCACCACCTGGTGGTCAGCGGCCGCAAAAGGACGCCGCTGGCGCTGCCGGCACTGCTGCGCTTCGACCGCTCGTCGGCCGCGGTGGGAGAGACCGCGCGGCTGTTCGTTTTCACCGGGTTGCGAGCGCAGGAGATGGTGCTCGAGGTCTTCCGCGACGGGCAGCGGATCGACCGCCGCCCGATCGGTGCCGGACGCTCGGGGGTGGTGGAGCTTCCCATCACCGCCGCCGACCGCGGCGGCTTCTCGGCGGCGCTGACGCTGGTGCGCGACCACCAGCTCGTGCGCCAGACCGCCAACCTCGTCGTGCCGTGGGACGATCGGCGGCTGGAGATCGACTTCGCCACCTTCCGCGACCGGATGCGGCCGGGGACCCGCGAGACCTTCACCGTCACGGTCCGCCGCCGCGACGGCTCGGTGGTGGATGAAGAGGCGGCCGAGCTGCTGGCCTATATGTACGACCGCAGCCTCGACATCTTCGCGCCCCACACCCCGCCCGACGTGGTCTCGCTCTACCCGACGAGGACCGGCGTCGGCCGGCAGTGGGACACCCTCGGCCGCGCCCCGCGCGCCTGGGCGCACTCGAATGTGCCCGGGCCGCCCGGCTACCCCCACCTCCACGGCGACCGGCTGAAGGGCCTCGACGGCTACGGCATCGGCGGCCCGGGGCGGCGCGGGCCGCTGGCCTACCGAGCGAAGCTTGGAACGCTCGCGGGATCGGCGCCGGTGGCGGCCATGGATGCGGCAGCGCCGATGGAAGAGGCGGAAGCGCCCGGTGAGGGGCGGGCTGCGCAGGCCTCAGACCGGCACGCGGCGGCTGAAGGGGGCGAGTCCGAGGGGGCGGTGGAGCTGCGCACCGACTTCTCCGAGACTGCCTTCTGGGAGCCCCACCTGCGGTTGGGTGACGACGGCTCGGCGACGGTGGAGTTCGAGGTTCCCGACTCGGTGACAGAGTGGAATCTGTGGGTCCACGCCGTGACCACCGACCTCCGCGGCGGTTCCGCCACCCGCCGGACGCAGAGCGTCAAGGAGCTGATGGTGCGGCCCTACCTGCCGCGCTTCCTGCGCGAGGGCGACCGCGCGGAGCTGGAGGTGGTGGTCAACAATGCCGGCGAGGCGGACCTCGACGGCGCGCTGAACTTCACCATCCTCGACCCCGAGACCGGCGAGGACCTGCGCGGGCTTTTCGGACTCGAGCCCGAGGCGACCTCCGGGGTGCCGTTCGCGGTCGCGGCGGGCGGCGGCACCACCCTCGGATTTCCGATCAGGGTGCCGTCGCGCATCGCCACCGTGGCCTTCAAGGTCACGGCGCGGGCCGGCCGCTTCTCGGACGGCGAGCAGCGGCCGCTGCCGGTGCTGCCCGGCCGCATGCACCTGATGCAGTCGCGCTTCGCAACCCTGCACGACGCCGACCGCCGCGAGCTCCACTTCGGCGATCTCGCGGCCCGGGACGACCCGACCCTCATCAACGACCAGTTGGTTGTGACCGTCGACGGCCAGCTCTTCTACTCGATGCTCGATGCGCTGCCCTACCTCATCGACTACCCGTACGAGTGCACCGAGCAGACCCTCAACCGGTTCCTGTCCACCGGGATCGTCTCGAGCCTCTTCGACCGCTACCCGTCGGTGGAACGGATGGCGGAGAAACTGTCGTCGAGGGAGACCAGATTCGAAACCTGGGAGGCCGATGACCCCAACCGCGCCATGCAGCTGGTGGAAACGCCCTGGCTGCGCACCGCCCGCGGCGGCAGCCAGGAGCCGGACGAGTTGATCAACGTTCTCGACCCACGCATGACTCGCGCCCAGCGCGACGCTGCGCTGGCCGAGCTCGAGAAGGCGCAGACCTCGCTCGGCGCCTTTCCGTGGTTCCCCGGCGGGCCGCCGTCGCCGTGGATGACTCTTTACATCCTGCACGGCTTTTCCAAGGGTCTCGAGTTCGGAGTCGAGGCGCCGAAGGACGTGGTTCAGCGGGCCTGGGCCTACATGCACCGCCACTGGGTGGACGAGTGGGTCGATCAGATGATGGTGCGCGACTGCTGCTGGGAGACCATCACCTTTCTCAACTACGTGCTCTCCACCTATCCGGACGACTCGTGGACCGGCGGAGTCTTCACCGATGACGACCGGCGGCGGATGCTCGACTTCAGCTTTCGCCACTGGCGCGGGCACAGCCCCTACACCAAGGGCTACCTCGCCCTGACGCTCGAGCGCATGGGCCGCCACGACGACGCGGTGCTGGTCTTCGACGCGGTCATGGACTCGTCGAAGACCGACCAGGACCTCGGCACCTACTGGGCGCCCGAGGACCGGGCGTGGCTCTGGTACAACGACACCATCGAGAGCCACGCCTTCGCGCTCCGCGCCCTGACCGAGCTCGATCCCGACGACGGCCGCCGCCACGGCCTGGTTCAGTGGCTGATGCTCAACAAGAAGCTCAACCACTGGAAGTCGACCCGCGCCACCGCCGAGGCGCTCTACGCGCTGGCCCACTACCTCCGGCACGAGGAGATCCTGGCGTCGCGCGAGGAGGTGCGGGTGGTGATTGGGCCGGCCACCGAGACCTTCGTGTTCGAGCCCGACGAATACACGGGCGCTCGCAACCGGGTGGTGGTGGAGGGCCCCGACATCGAGCCCGAGACCATGTCGACCATCGTCGTCGACAAGCCCACCAGGGGCTTCGCCTTCGCCTCGGCGATCTGGCACTTTTCCACCGAGCGGCTGCCGGACGAGGCGCGGGGCGATCTCTTCTCGGTCGAGCGGTCCTACTTCCGGCGCTTCAACGACGGCTCCAGGTGGGTGCTGCGGCCGCTCGCCGACGGTGAACGGCTCGAGCCCGGCGATCAGGTCGAGGTCCAGCTCTCGATCCGCGCCCGCCACGCCGCCGAGTACGTCCACCTCCGCGACCCGCGCGGCTCGGGCTTCGAGCCCGAGACCCTGCACTCGCAGTACAAATGGGACCTCGGGATCGGTTGGTACGAGGAGGTGCGGGACTCCGGCACAAATTTCTTCTTCGAGTGGCTGCCGGTCGGTGAGTACACCTTCTCCTATCGGCTGCGCGCCAACATGGAGGGCACCTTCCGGGTCGCGCCGGCGGTGCTGCAGTCCATGTACGCGCCGGAGTTCACGGCCTACTCCGCGGGCCACGCGCTGGAGGTGGCCGGCGACCGACTCCGCTCGCCGGCGGCCGGCGGGCGGCATTCCGGGGACTGATGCCGCTACTCTTCGATCATCTCGAGGCCGATGTCGTCCATCGCGGCCCTGCACTCGTCGTCGACCTTGTCCTTGCGCTGCAGCAGGCAGGTCCCGACCCGGCCCTCGCCCGTGGTGACCTGGCTGCAGTAGTCGGAGATCAGGCGGCCCTCGGCAAATGGCTCGTACACCAAGCCATGGCGCCGCTGGTGGGCTGCGACGGGGTTGCCGTTGCCTTCTGTCATGAGCCGTGGACCTTCGCGCCGTTGGTGTTGCCTGGTCCTCGAGCATAGAACGCTTCGATGTCATCGGCGTATCTCGCCAGCAGCACGCGGCGCTTGAGCTTGAGGGTGGGAGTGAGCTCGCCGGCCTCCTGTGTGAACTCCTCGGGCACGAGCTTGAACTCGCGCACCCGCTCGTAGCGGGAGAAGGCCTTCATCACCTCGTCGACAGTCCTGCGGTAGTGATCGATGACTCGGGGGTCGGCGCACAGCGCACCGAGACTGCCGCCGACGCCGTGGTCGTCTGCCCACGCCTCCAGGACCTCGGCCTGCGGGACGAGAACTGCCGAGATGAAGTTGCGGCGGTCGCCGACGACCATGGCCTGCGCGATCAGCGGGTGCGCCTTGAGCGCGTTTTCGAGCGGCTGCGGCGCCACGTTCTTGCCGCCGGCGGTGATGATCAGCTCTTTCAGGCGATCGGTGATGGAAAGGAACCCGTCGGCGTCGATGTGGCCGATGTCGCCGGTGTGAAGCCAGCCGGCGGCGTCGATGGTCTCGGCGGTGGCCTGCGGCTGCCGCCAGTACTCTTTCATGACGATGGGGCCGCGAACGTAGATCTCGCCCTCGTCGGTGACCTTGAGCTCGACCCCCGGGCCCGGCTTGCCGACACTGCCGAATCGGTAGGCGCGGTGGGTGTTGGACGTCGCGGCGCCGGTCAGCTCGGTCATGCCCCATGCCTCGATGATCCGGATGCCGACGGCGTCGAAGAATTCTGCCAAGCCCTTCGAAAGCGGCGCGCCCGTGGAGACGTAGAAGCGGATGTTGCCGCCGGTGGCGGCGTGGATCTTCTTGAACACGAACCGAACGGCCAGTCGGTGTTGGAACCGCAGCCACGGGCCGGCGCCGCCGGCGGCCTTCGCGGCGTTGAACCGTCGGCCGACATCGATGGCCCTGTGAAAGAGGGCGCGTTTGATCGGCGGTCCCTGCTGCACGCCGGCGTGGATGCGGCCGTGGATCTTCTCGTAGACCCGCGGCACCGACACGATGTGGGAAGGGCGGATCTCGCGCAGGTTGTCGCCCAGAGTTTCCAGGCTCTCGGCGTACGCGATGGTGAAACCGTAGAGGTGTGCGAAGGTGTCGACGACCCTCTGCAGGATGTGCGAGAGCGGCAGGAACGACAGCAGGCTGTCGCCGGCCTTGCCTTCGAAGGCCGGGTAGATGGCGTCGTACTCGGCGAGGAATCCGCGGTGCGTCAAAACCACGCCCTTGGGTTCGCCGGTGGTGCCCGAGGTGTAGACAATAGTGACCGGGTCGCTCGGCTCGATCGCTTCGCACAGTTCGGCGAGATTGGCCGAGGTCGCCTCTCGCCCCATTCTCTGCAGGGTTTCGAGACTGATCACGTTCTCGTCCTTGTCGAGACGGTCCGGGTCGAAGACGACGGTCTTCCGCAGTGACGGCACATCGTCTCGAATCGACTGGATGGTCTCCAGGTGCTCCATCGTCGACACGCACACCACCTCGGCCTCGGCGTCGCGCAGGATGTAGGCGATCTGCGACGGGATGAGAGTCGTGTAGAGCGGCACCGTGAGCATGCCGCACGCCATCGCCGCGAAGTCGGTGGTCGACCACTCCGGCCGGTTCTCCGAAAGGATCGCGATGCGTGCCCCGCGATCGAGGCCGAGGGCCATCAACCCGAAGGCGGTTGCGGCGACCTGTTCTCGCGCCCAGGCATACGAGTAGTCCGTCCATTCGCCGTCCCGTTTGGCCATGAACGCGGTTTTCGAACCGCGGCGCTCGACGATCTCGAGCTGCCGGCGGCTGAGGGTGTCCGTCATCCTTCCTCCCCGAAGCCGATGGGTGATTGTACCTGCCAACGGCAACCCCGGCGAGGCTCCGCCGTACCTCTGACCGGACGACGGCAACACTCAAGGGGACGGAAATGAGGATCGAGCGGCCGCCGGCGCGACCCGGCAGCCCTTCCGGGAGTGCCGATGGCCACTCACCCGCATATCTCACCAGCTTCCTGCTGCGGCCGCCGATGCACCGCACCCGGCAG
>CAZSTH010000139.1:0-8607 GCA_964609835.1 uncultured Thermoanaerobaculia bacterium | reverse complement strand
AAAATCCGGAGATATCGTCCTTTGCCCGGACGGGGAGGGTTTCTATAGGGTGGGAGAGGTTTCCGGAGAATACGAATACAGCGCGGGTGCGGCGCTTCAACACCGCCGAAGGGTGCGTTGGCTGGACTTGCTCATCGACCGTGGCGAGATGAGTGAAGGCCTTCGGAGATCGTGTGGATCCATCGGCACTTCTAGCATGATTTCGAAGCATGCGAAGGAGATTGAAGCCTTCATCAGGGGGATTCCGGACGCACGGGTCATCTCGGTTGACGAAACTGTTGAAGATCCAGCAGCCTTTGCTATGGAAAAACATCTCGAAGATTTTCTGGTACAGAACTGGAACGCTACCGAACTAAGCAAGAACTTTGACATATACGAGGACGATAGCGAGCTGGTAGGCCAGCAGTTTCCGACCGACACTGGGCCGATGGACATCTTTGCGGTCAGCAAGGATCGAAAAACGCTGCTTGTCATCGAGTTGAAAAAGGGCCGGGCGAGTGATGTGGTCGCGGGGCAGATCCTGAGGTACATGGGGTACGTCAAAGAAGAGCTCGCGGAGCCGCATCAAACAGTCAAAGGCCTCGTAATCGCCCTCGAAGACGACCAGAGACTTCGGCGCGCCTTGGCAATGGTGCCGGATGTTGATTTCTTTCGGTATGAGGTGAGTTTCAGACTTGTGAAGAATCGATGAGTCTCGCGTGGTGTGCAATGAACCTAGCGTTTGGCCGGTCTTGATGGTTGTAATAGTGACACATTTCGGACTCATTGAAATGCCTTAATCCCTACGGGGGCGATAGATGCTGGATAACAAAGATGCTCTTGCGCGGTTTGTTGTCGAAAACGACGATCTTGAACGTCTCGAAGGGCAGCTGGCTGACTTCAATCTTTTTGAAGCGATCGGTGCCGTTCGCCAGGAACTTCGACACTCAGACTTTTTGAGCTTTCTTCTGAGCCCGACTGGCAACCACGGGCTTGGGGACAGGTTCCTCAAGAGATTTCTTGAACGTGTGCTCTTCGAGGCGCCGCAACAACCGATCAGCCCTGTTGAGATCGACGTGTCCGATCTCTTGGACGCTGAGGTTCGGCGGGAGTGGCGTGCGATCGACGTTTTGGTTCACAGCGAATCTGCGCGGTTAGTGTGCGTGATCGAAAACAAGGTCGATTCAGGCGAATCGGAAGGGCAACTCACGAAATATCGGGAAATGGCTGCTAGCGAATTTCCCAACCTACGCCGGCTTCTGGTTTTTCTGACCCCAGATGGAGATGAACCATCAGATACGGCGTTTATCCCAATGAGTTATTCAGAGGTCGCCGAGATCGCGGATTCGATTCGTGAGATGTACGGCTCAACCTTGGGCGGCGATGTGGTAACGATCATGCGGCACTACACGACCATGCTTCGGAGGCATATTGTGGCCGATTCAGAAGTGGCCGATCTGTGTCAGAGAATTTACAGAAAGCACAAGCAAGCCCTTGATCTGATCTTCGAGCACCGCCCTGACCAGCTTTGGGACATCGCCGAAGAGCTCAAGAGGTTGATTGCCGAGAGCACGAGTGACGGGATTCAGCCTGAACACTCAACCAAGTCATACATCAGGTTTTCGCATGAGTCCTGGCGAGATGTGCCGGCGCTGATGTCGGGTCAAGGCTGGTCAGGGATTGAGACCATCATTAGTTTTGAGCTGAACAACTCGCAAGAGGGTCTTTGGCTCAAGCTGGTGATCGGCCCCGGACCGAAGGCGATTCGAGAGGCGATCTACGATGCTGCGATGGGAAACCCTTCCGTTTGTATTAGTGCTACCAAACCGATCTTTCCGAAGTGGACCACCATCTTCAGGCGGAAAATCCTCAACAAGAGGGACATCGAGAGCCCTGACGATGACGCTCGAATCACGAAGGTGCGGGAGGCGTGGGACCGGTTCAAAGCGAAAGACCTTCCGGCCCTACTCGGGGTCATTGCCTCTGTGGATTTGCCCGACCCCGCAATGGACGATGGAAGTTCTTGAAGCATAGGCATCGGATTCCGGCCCGTTAGGATGCCACTGGCGACAACCTCATGTCGATCTGAACCATCAATTCCGGGTGTGCTTCATCGCCCCCACACCCTTCGAAACGCCTCGTAACCGAGCTCTGGTTTTTGCCCTCGAATTTCGTCCTTGCAGTCGATTAAGGTGCAGGTCTCAGTGCCGCCGAATTTCGGTCCCCTCAAACCGCGCCCCACCATCTGTTCGTAGAGGACCTGGCTGACGGTCGGTCGCGCCATGACGAGATGAGTGACACGAGGGGCGTCGAATCCTGTTGTGAGGACCTCGCAGTTGCAGAGGACCTTGATCTCGCCGCTCTTGAAGTCTTCGATGGCTTCCCTGCGAACGGCGTCTCGCGTTGCCCCGGTGACCACCGCGCTGGGGACGCCGCTTGCGCGCAGCATGTAGGCCATGCACTCGGCGTCGCGAACACTGGGTCCGAAGTAAAGCACTGAGGCGCTATCCTGCGCGACGATCTCACGTAAGCGTTCGTGAACAAGAAGCCTGCGAGGGCTGTTGTCGGTGCGGAGCTTGAGGGTCTGATCGAGGCGATCGACAGTGGGCTCGTCCTCGAGCGATTCCGGGTCGTAGTCGGGCAAGCGGAGGGCGGTGGAGGTTTCGAGGGTCTCGAAGTGTGGCCGCGCCAAGACCCCCATGGCTTGCAGCCGTTCGCGGGGGTTTGTGCCCAGGGTTTCAAGCGGCTGGATGAGCGTGCGGAAGATCTCACGAAGCTCGACGGTGCCCTGATCCGAGTTGTCGCGGAGATACTCCATTCGGAATGGTGTTGCTGTCATCCCGACGACGGACACCGGGTGCGACAGGTTTGTGAAGGCCTCGACGATCTCGCGGTACGACTTGGCGGCGGCTCGATGGGCTTCGTCGATGACCACCAGGCCGCTGGCCTCGCTGAGGTTGCAGATCACCTGTTGGCCATTCTGGATATTTCCCCTGATCAGATTCACGAGGCGCTGAGGGGTGGAGATCATGACGCTGGGGAGAAGTTTGGCCTGATAGATGACCTCGGCCATCGTCTCCACCCTGCTGGTATATCGGCCCCAAAAACGGACGAGCAGGAGCGGGCTGTGCTGCGTTCCTGCCTCCCACACCTCCTTGAAACATGCATAGGCCTGCTCGCAGAGCTCTTCGGTGTGGGCCAGCCAGATGACGAGGCCTTTGTCGGTGGAGTGGGCGTGGGCATTGTACCGGTCGGCCAGCCAGAGTCGCAGGCTCTCGACCGCAACGCGTGTCTTGCCTGCCCCCGTCGGCAGGGTCACAAGTCCGCGGCGGCCCGGTTCTGAAAGTTGGTTCAGGAGCTCACGTTGGACTTCCCGCTGGAACTTCCACAGCGGCTTGAGGACAACCGAACCCTCGAGAAGCTCGAAATCGGGGCGCGCGCCGGTTGTGCGGACGCCGGCAAGCTCAAGGGGGAATCCTGACTTTTCGACAAACTCCGTGGCTCCGGCCTTGCCCGGAAACCAGCGTTTGGGTGCATGCACCTGGCAGGCCTTGCCGACTGCCTTCCGGACCTCGGTCTCGCGTAGCAGGTCGTGCCCATGACGAATGACGAGGGCGGCGGCAAGCTCGCGTTTGGTACCGCGCCGGTCATTCCCGGACTGGTGCTTGCGAACCTGGCGGATCGTATGCAGGAGGCCGCCGAGCAGGTGTTCAAGCTGGGCATGCTGCAGAAGCTCGCACAGGCGATCGACGGCGGCGATTTCCCAGCCGGACCGCAGAGCGAGGGGGTCTGAATCGACCTCGTCCGGCAGCTGGCCCCTGCGGCCGCTGACAACGAAGCCGCCGATGTGGCGGCCGCCACTTTCGATCCCCGGCAGCGCGAGGATCTTGTCTCGCAGGACCGCATATTCGTCTTCATCCAACGGCCATGCTGCGAGGACCTCGTCCTTCGAGACCTCGCCGCGGTCGCGGACCAGCGCGAGGACCTCGTCGATAATGCTGGGTGAGAGAGTCATCGTGGCCGGTCCCTCAGGACACGTTCGACGTGCGAAGCGCAGGTCGGTGAAAAGCAGTTCGACTGCTCGGGGTGTACCTAGCAGACGTCCCCGGGATTCGGAGTACATCGATCTGCATGTTCTCTAGCCCCTGTAGACGCATTGGTTGTGCCAGCTGAGAAGATCAGGTTGTGGCTGCAGTGAGGGATTCTCGGGTGCGGTGAGGCAACGTCCATGCAGCGCATAGTAGTCACGGCCGTTCTCGAACTCTTCTCGGATTCGGGGGCTGACCTCGAAGCGAAGGTCAGGGGTCACGGTTACGTATCCCTGGTCGAAGAGGACGTGAATGTCACTTCGTAACAAGAGGCCATTGCGAACGTCGTGCTTGCCTCCTTCAGCATACGGTTTGATGTGTGCCGCCTGGAGCACTGGGAGTGTGCGCTCCAGGGTTATAGCGCAGCGGCGATGGTACGTGTCCGTGACGAGGATGCGAAAGGTGCCCTGACCCAATCGTGGTCGGGTGGGAACTGGTTCGCCGTAGCGCGGTGACTCGTCATCATGCACTGCAGGCGCCGACATTTGAAGCCGTTCGTTGACGTCAGTCCACAGCCGGAGGCCGGTTTCGTCTTCGGTATTGTAGTGCTTGCCACGGACGATGTTCCGGGCCCAATCGACTGGGACGGGCACCCAGTGATCTTCGGGAAAGAAGAACGGCTGTTCGAGAAGGACGCAGCCGATGGTGTAGTCCTGGCCACGGTCGCCGGGTTGGCGACGGTACTTCTCGATTCGCTGGCGCATTTCGGGCAGGGAGTCAACGCCGTTCTTCTCTTCAAACGCGGCCCAGGCAAGGCTGACAGGAAGCAGGCTGAAATGCGCGAAGAATCCACCGCCGACAATGAAGTTCCGTGGACTGTGGAGCTTGAACAGGAAGAGCTCACCGGGAGATAGGGCACGGAAGTTGCTGGACCCGCTCGGCTGCCAGAAGTTCACCTCGTCGATGCTGGGAATCGAGCTCAGCTGAGCGTACCAATCGCCGTCGGTGACACCGACAAATATCCGCATGCCTGTCGCTACCCGGCCTTGAGGAATCGCTCGTACCGCCGCTCGAGAAGATCTCGGTCCGGCTTTTTCTCAGTCGAACGGGGCGTCCAGATGGTCTGGTTATGGGCGCCCTGGAGGCCGTGCTTGAGCATCGGGCCGTCGGTCTCCTCGAGGACCGAGCGCCGAACCTCGACCGTGTAATCCGGCCGGATGCCGATGAAGTAGCGATCGAAGGCGCCGTGGTGGAGGCGGCACAGGGAGATGCCGTTCGGCACCACGGGGTCGCCGCCGGGCTCTGTGTCGGGGATGATGTGGGCCGCTTCGAGCAGCTCCGGGTGGCGGAGGTGGCAGAGGGCGCACTGCTTCTTGTAGGCCTGGAGCACGCGCTCGCGGAAGCTGTTCTGGTGGAGGCGTTGGCGCGTTTCGCGGGTGGCGTAACGGCGGCGCAGATCAGCCCCTTCGTCATCGGCGACGTGTTGCGCGATGGGCAGCGCGGTGGATGCCTGATCGGCCGCGACGGTGAACATCAGGGCGCCCGGTTCGTCGCCGACGATGTAGACCGGCCAGAGGGCGAGGTATCGTCCTTCGACGAGCCCATAGAAATAGACTAGAGGCACCTGCAGCTGCATCGCCTTGCGGAGCCCAGCGTTGTCGCGGTGTTCTGGGTCCTCGCCGCGGTAGGCATAGCGCAGCAGTTCGTCGTAACCGACCTCGTCGTGATACGGGCCCTCGATCGAAGTACGGATGGAGAGCGGGATCTCTGGAATGAGCCGCGGCTTGAAGATGCCCTGCATGCTGACCAGAGGCACGCGCTCGCCGTCCAGGTCGAATCCGCGGATCAGGAGCGACCACGGCAAGACCTCACCGTGAATCGACGTCTGCTCTTCCAGCCATTTGAAGGCTGCGAGGCGAACGCGGGTATCCTGAGGGTCGGTCTGTAATGCAGTCATCTGCGCCTCAATCCAGTTTAGTCTGAAATTCGACGGGCCCGCAGCGACGGGGGAGTTGTGCCTTCTTTCCACCTCACCCTGTGATAGCGTTTTCTTATGCCTGATTCGTCCTCAGAGCACGGCGCTATCAAGCTGGCCGAGAACATCTTCCAGCTTCTTGACCGCGGCGGGTTCGTCGCGACCTACAAGTACGCTGTCCTCCTCGGCCTGATCGATCTCTGCCTCGAGGGGACGACCCGTTACGGCGAGGCGCCGGACATGGTGACGACGCGGCAGCTGGCGACGAAGGTGCTCGAGCTGTACTGGCCGCAGACGAGGCCGTTCGAGGGCCGCGGCTTCGAGGCGGCGGTGCTGCGCCAGAACACGGGCGCCCAGGCCCAGATCATCACCGAGATTCTGAGGTTCAAGGACGGGCTCGCGATCCGCGAGAGCAGCCTGCACCAGGCTCGCACGGAGCAGCGGGAGGCTTTCGAGTCGCTGCTCGACTCGATCGAGTGGACGCTGATTCTGATGCCGCTGCCGAGGCTGCAGAACCTCGGCGGCCGCAACCTGCCGCTGCTGTACGTGATCGCGTGGGACGAGTCGATCGAGCGCGGGCGGCGGATGGTAGCCGACTACCAGCGAGGCCGGCCGAGCGACTTCGACAACCGGATCAGCTTTCTGCCGGGCGTGGCGCAGCACCTCGTCCAGCTCAACGGACTGCTGCGGCCGTTGGTGCACCGCGAGTGGGTGCGGATGATCGCGAAGATCAACAGGCTCGAGGTGTCGCGGCTGGAGCGCTTCCTGTTCGGGCCGGAGAGGATGGGCACGGGGCGTCTGCGTGCGGTCCTGGCCGAGCTGCAGGAGGATCGCTGCTTCTACTGCGAGGATCGGCTGCGCCGGAGCGTGGAGATCGACCACTTCATCCCGTGGGCGCGTTATCCGGACAACGGCCTCGACAACCTGGTGGCCGCCCATCGCGGGTGCAACGGGAAGAAGGAAACGGTGTCAGGTATCACAACCTCACCACATGAAGTTGGCGGTGAGGTTCACGATCGGATTGAATGTGCCCCGGCACCGCCCTGCAGGGTTGTGTGAGGGGTCGCCGCTGATGGGTACCACGTCACACTTCCACACGTGACTACTGGCGGCGGCGTGTCACGCCCAGTGGTCGATCGAATGAGTCAGAAAATCCTCGATCGGTATGCCGTCGCCGCCGACGAGCAGGACTCGCCGGATTGCGTACCCGGTAGATATCTCAGCCGGCGACCTTCCTCTCAGTGCACCGAATGGTTCCCCGAAATTCGTCGATCCCAGTACGTGTCTTGCCAGCCATGGATCAGTCCGTTATCCCCACAGAGTGGACAACCCCAGACAATGTGCATGGTCTGCGTGTCAAGACGGGCCACGATTTCGCCGATGCAGCGACTCCGTTTCGGGGACCGGCGGCAACGGACATTGGTCAGTTCGGATTCGAGGTCGGGGCTCCTCGTCACCCACGCGGCGATCGAACCGAAGAACATGGCCAGGTTCGTTGCTTCCGCGGGCATGTCAGCGAGACTGCCGTCTTCGTCCAGATAGTGGCGAAGGTCGATAACCCACGTGTCACCCATCGAGATGCCTCCGACGCCCGCCGTGTTCCGGGCCGTTCTGAAGAGTGTCTGTGATACCAGGGCGCTGCAGGCACGTAAAGATGCCCGGTGAAAAGGTGTAGGTTTGCCGTCGTTACGAGCAACTCTCCTCGGCCACCCGGATTTTGTCGAGCGCGGCCAGGGAGTCGGGCTCGGTGCTGCTGAGGTAGACCCAGGTCATGGCGCGGGTGATGCCGACGAAGAGGAGGCGCTCGATGAGGTCGTCGGGCTCGCGGGTGAAGGAGGGGCGGACGAGGCGCGGCATCAGCACGGTGTCGAAGGTGAGGCCCTTGGCGCTCTGGTAGGTGAGGACCTTGGGGCGGTTGCTGGCGAAGTTGAGGGTGTCCTTGGTCTCGACCTCGAAGCCGAGGTCGGCGAGGCCCTTGGCGAGCCCGAACATCTGGTTGCGGCGCGGCACGAGGACGGCGATCTTCTCGCCCTTGGCGATGCGGGTGCGCAGGATCTCGGCGAGGCGGCGCTTCTCGTCCTCGAAGTCGTCGGCGAGGTAGAGCAGCGGCTGCTCGCGGCCGGCGCCGTCGATACGGCACTGGTTGACGAACTCCTGGCGGTGGGCGCGGTCGGCGACGAGGCGGGAGGCGATGTCGACGATTTAGGGGGTGCAGCGGTAGGTGCCGAGCAGCGACAGGTTGTGCCGGGCGAGGCCGAGGCTGTCGAGGATGTCGGTCTCGCTGGAGCCGTTCTCGTAGATCTGCTGCTTGTGGTCGATGCAGACGGTGACGTGGCGGCCGAGCAGGTTGATGAGCTCGAAGGCCTCCTCGCTCAGGTCCTGGCCCTCGTCGACGAGGACGAAGCGGAACGGCGGGTCGCCGTCGGAGACCGCGACGTCGTCGAGGACCGCGGCCCGCAGCTGGTCGAAGTCCACCGATCGGTTGGCGCGATCGTACGGCAGGGAGCCGCCGATCATGCGGCGGTAGTAGGAGCAGCACCAGCTGTCGAGGGTGTCGATGCAGCCCAGGTGGCTTACATTCCGCACATCGCGGACCTGATTTCTCGTGAATTTCTTGGGGATGGG
>CAZSTH010000138.1:0-8765 GCA_964609835.1 uncultured Thermoanaerobaculia bacterium | reverse complement strand
AGTAGCCGCCCCAGCCGTGACCCCAGCCGGGCCCGTAGCCGCCATAGCCGTACCCGACGTAGACGGTCGAGGTGCCCGTGTAGCCGTCGGAGCTGCAGGCGCTCACGGTGACGACCGCGACCGCGAGCAGCAGCAGAACGAGAAGTCGAGTCAGGATCTTCATTTTGAGCTCTCCTGGTGGCTGCCGACCTGGTAGAGGAAGAGTACCGCTCCGGACGGGTCCCTGATCAGCGCCACCGCGCCCTCGGCCGGGTGTTCGGTCCGAGAGAAGACCACGGCGCCGCCCAGCCGCTCGGTCGTTTCCAAGACCTCGGCGAGGTCCGCGACCGCCACGTAGGGTGCCCAACCGGGTTCCACATCGTCGAACTCGTCGGGGATCGTGACCATCCCGACCCGTGCCTGGCCTCGCGAACCGAACACATGGTAGGAGCCGTCGCCGCGCGCGATCTCGTGGTGGCTGACGCCCACCACCGGCCCGTAAAAACCTGCGGCCGCGGCCATGTCGTCGGTCCACAGCTCCGCCCATGCCCACGACCCGTGACCCTCGGTGTCGCCGAGGGGCTGCCGGCCGGGCTCGATGAGCATTGCCGGCGCGCCCTCCCGATCGGCGACCACCGCGAAGCGGCCGTACTCGCTGACCCGCTCGGCATTTTCGTAGATGCGGCCGCCAGCTGTCTCGGCCGCCTCGAGCGATGCGTCGAGGTCTTCGACTGTCAGGCCGACCAGCCAGAACGATTCTTCGATGTCCTCCTCGGCGTTTTGCAGCGGGCTGATGCCGGCGATTATGCGTCCCCTGTGGTGCACGGCGTAGCCGCCGTCGTCAGCGCGCTCGAGGTTCCATCCGAAGACTTGGCTGTAGAACGCGGCGGTGGCCGGAGCATCGTCCGTCAGCAGCACCGCTCCGACAAACGAGCCTGGCGCCGGCTGCTGGGCGCCGGCCATCCCGGCCGCGAGCGCCACGCCGGCCGAGACGATGGCCACGCGCCGCAGAGAATTCGTTTCAAGGTGACTCATATATCGTCCTTTCTTCGCTGATTCTACCAGCAGAAACTACGACTTGGGATCAGTCGAGATCGGTGCCGATCCACGGTGTGGCGGCCTCCGATCTGAGGAGCCGCGCCGGGGTGACGAGACCTCCCGAGATCACCAGCTTGACCCCTTCCTCGACGCTCATGTCCATCGTCGTGAGGTCGCGCTGCTTGACCACCACCAGGTATCCCGATGTCGGGTTGGGCGTGGTCGGCACGAAGACCATCGCGGACGGCTCGTCGCCGAAGGCGGTCGGCCCGCGGATATCACGGGTCACGAAGCCGAGCGAGCGGACGTTCTGATTGGGAAAGGGCAGCAGCACCACGCGCTGGAACTCGGAGGTGTCGCTGAGCTGGATCGCCTCGGTGATCTGGCGCGCGCCCCGGTAGATTGGGCTGAGCAGCGGGATGCCGCGGATCTTCCTCTCGAAGAAGTCCAGCAGGCGGCCGCCGAGGACGTTGGTGGCAATGATGCCCAGGACCAGCAGCAGCAGCACCGACACCATCGCGCCCACCCCGGGCAGCCTCTCACCGACGAGGCGCACCGCGATCGGCTGGAACCAGCCGTCCATGAGCGCGAAGATGAAGCGGGCGAAGAAGATCGTCACCACCAGTGGGAAGGCGACGACGAAGCCGACCACCAGCCGGTTTCTGAACCACCGGCCGGCACCGCGGGGCTGGTCGCCCTGTCGAGCGAGCTCGCTCAGGCGCCGGAAGAAGCCGCTTTCCTGGAGGGGATCCTGGTCCGACATGCTTCGCCATTGTATCCCGACGGACGGCCGCGATATCATCGGCGGCCGGAGGCCGAATGCCGAGCCAGTCGTTGATGATCATCGGTAGCCAATGGGGGGATGAAGGCAAGGGGAAGGTGGTCGATCTGCTGTCATCGGCCTTCACGGCAGTAGCGCGCTACAACGGCGGCAACAACGCGGGCCACACCGTGCGCTTCGCCGACCGGCGCTTCGCGCTCCACCTCGTGCCCTCCGGCATCATCCACGACGGTGTTGTGTGCTGCCTGGCATCCGGCATGGTGGTGGACCCAACCGGGCTGGTCGAGGAGATGGACCGCCTGATCGAGGGCGGTGTCGCCGTCGACGAGCGTCTCGTGCTGTCGCCGCGAGCAACGCTGATTCTGCCCACCCACCGGGCGCTCGACGGCGCCCGCGAGGGCACCCTGGGTGCTGGCAAGATCGGCACCACGGGCCGTGGCATCGGACCCGCCTACCAGGACCGCGCGCAGCGGCGTGCCCTCCGCGCCCACGTGTTGACCGACCTCTCGACCCTGCGCGAACGCGCGATGACCCTGATGGCGCAGCACAACCGCGAGCTCGAGATCCTGTTCGGGGCCGATCCTGTGGACCTCGAGAGGGCTGCCGACGAGCTCGAGTCGGCGGCCGAGCGGCTCGGCCCGCTGGTTCGCGAGGTCGGACCGGAGCTGCGCCGCCACCAGGCGGCCGGCGATGGCGTGCTCTTCGAGGGCGCCCAGGGTGTCATGCTGGACCTCGCGTGGGGGACCTACCCATTCGTCACCTCGTCGTCGTGCCTTCCCGGCTACGCGGCGGCGTCCTGCGGCATCGGCCCCCGGCTCCTCGGACCCGTGATCGGCGTCATGAAGGCCTACGTCACCCGCGTCGGGGGTGGGCCGTTTCCGACCGAGCTCTCGGATGCAACAGGCGAACGGCTGCGTGAGAAAGGCGCCGAGTTCGGCACCACCACGGGGCGTCCCAGGCGCTGCGGTTGGTTCGACGCGGTGGCCGCGCGCTATGCGGTGGAGGTGGCCGGCATCGACGCGGTCGCGATCACGAAGCTCGACGTCCTCGACGGCCTCGAGAGCCTGCGCGTCGCCACCGGCTACCGGCTGCCCGACGGCTCCATCATTGACACCTTTCCGGCCGATGCCGAGACCGCCGAACGGATCGAGCCCGTCTACGACGAGCTTCCGGGCTGGCAGGTGCCGACCGAGGGGGCTGTCAGCGAGGCGGACCTGCCCCCCGAGGCCAGCACGTACATCGCGTATCTCGAGGAGCGCATCGGGGCGCCGGCGGTCATCGTTTCCACCGGGCCGCGCCGCGAAGAGACCCTCGTCCGCGGCGACTCCGACCTTGCCGCGCGCCTTCGCTCCATCATCGGGGGATGACCTCCGCCGGCTGCCTTGTTATCCGACAGGCAAGGGTATATTTTGATACTCCCCGGTGGGCCGTTAGCTCAGTTGGTAGAGCATCGGACTTTTAATCCGGTGGTCGCGCGTTCGAGCCGCGCACGGCCCACCAATGCTTGTTCTGACTCCGACCTCGAGCGCCCTCGTCGCGTGAACGCGTTGCACGCGGCCTGCGGCCGCGGCGTCCCGTCGGAAGCAGCGGATGGCTCTGGGCCGCCGCCCACCATCCGCCCCGCGGCCCGAGCCATGGGCCGCTGCTTCTCGCCGTGATCGAGTCCAGCACGGCTCATTGTCGAGAACTGCGCCCGGGTGAACCAAGTCCCGGCGTAGCCTTTGGCGAAAGCCGGACATCCGTTCGAATCCTGTCTGGCCAATCACTTGACGAGCCTTTTCAGCCACACCGGGAGACTGGCGACAAGCAGCTTCTCGGTCTCGATCCTCCGTGCAATGCGGCAGACCAGAACCCGTCGGCTCGCATCGATGAGGTCCGCCGTTGCGTTCAGACGGTCGACCATCGCCGCCGACGGGTTGGACGTCAACGTCTCCATATCGAAGTAGACACCGCCGAGCTGTTGGGCAAGGGTCGTTTTCCCACACTGACGCGGGCCAGTCAGCGCCACGGCCGGGAACTTCCTGAGCTTTTCTCGAACCTGTCGTTGGTAGATTCTCGGGATCATGGATTACATTGTGGGAATGAATTCCCAAATTGCAAGTACGTTTTGAAGTGTCAGGCGCCGTTTTCTGGGTCGATTGGCTGGGACGTCAACCTGGGTCTCGTCATGGCCCCTGAAGCTGCGCTACCAAAGGCCGACTGGGATCCCTGACAATGCGAGACCTCATCGGTCGGACCCTCGGCCACGACCGCATCGTCGACAAAATCGGCGAGGGTGGGATGGGGGAGGTGTACCGCGCCCTCGACGAGCGGCTGGACCGCGAAGTAGCGGTCAAGGTGCTGCCGGCCGAGGTATCGGACGATCTCGACCGTCTCGCCCGCTTCGAGCGCGAGGCGAAAGCGGTCGCCAGGCTCGATCATTCGAACATCCTCGCCATCCATGACTTCGTCACCTCCGACGGCCGGGTCAAGGTGCTCGACTTTGGGCTTGCCCAGATGAAGGAGCCAGTGGATGTGGAGGCCGAGACCGCATCCCTGACCCCGGCAGGCACAGCGGCCGGCACAGTCTTGGGCACGATGGGTTACATGTCTCCGGAACAGCTCCGAGGCGAGCCGGCTGATGCGAGATCGGACATCTTCGCCCTCGGTTGCGTGCTGTACGAGATGCTGTCAGGGCGAACGGCGTTCCTGCGCAAGAGCAGCGCAGAGACAACGGCAGCCATCCTCAGGGAAGAGCCGCCAAGCATCTCGGATTCCATCAGGGACTTGCCTCCCGAGCTCGAGCGCGCCATCGCGCGCTGCTTGGAGAAGGGCCCCGACGAGCGCTTTCAGTCGGCGCGCGACCTTGCCTACAGCCTGAGGTCTATCTCCAGCGGGTCGGCTCCGCACGCGGCTCGCCCGGGGCCCCGGGTCGGAAAAGGGAGGAGGGTGGCGTGGTGGGCCGCCGGCGGCGTGGATGAGATCAAGACCTTTGACCGCGGTCTCGCCGCCGCGCTCGGCAGCGCGTGAATCGGGAGCCCCGGGCAGCGGTCCTCCCGGGATCCGCGCGGCTGGCAGAGGGATGAATGCGGTGTGCACAGGTGTTCTAGCTGCATGACGGAGCGAAGTCGACAACGTGGGAAGATGGGGCACAATGTGAGGGACGGCAGACAGTCGTCAGATGGGAAGCACATGCAACGCACACAGCAAAACGGCGCTCGGCGCGGACATTGGATACTGTTCGTGGGCGTGTTGGTCGCGGCGCTCGCGGGACCTGCAGCAGCCGAATCTCCTGAGGCTGGAGCTGCCGCGCGGGTCGAGCCGCCGGCGTCGTCCGAGCCGGCTTTGAACGGCGACAGTGATCGCCCCACGCTCCTTTCCAAGGCCCTCGCCCACGCTCTCGACCAGTCGGCGGACGGCCTCGAGGTCTTCTGGCTGCCGGGCGGCGGCGCCGGGCTCCACCTCGACGGCCGCGGACATCACGCCTTGGTGGTGCGGGTTCGCGCCGACGGGACCTCGGAGCTGGTCTGCGTCAACCACGCCGAGCATGCCGAGCGGCTGCTCTACCCGAAGCGGCTTGGCATCGACCCCGAGCCGGCTAGGAAGTGACGCCATGACTCGCCCGGTGCTCCTTCGCTGTGCCGTGCTCGTGCTGACATCTGCCATCGCCCTGCCGGCCGCCGCTGGTGACGTCACTGCCACCCTCGGCATCGATCCGACCCAGCTCGCCGGCGCCGACTCGATGGGCCGGGTGCTGCTGTACACCCCGGCCGAGCTCAACCCCGGCTCGTCGGTCTCCCACTGGGACGTGTCGGCCCAGCCCGACCTGCTGATGGAGCCGAACGCCTCGCCGCTGGTTCCGGTCGGCGAGGTCGATCTCACCGCACCGGCATTTCGTGAGATGGGTTGGTCCGTGGGCACCTCCACCGTCACGCTGCGCGTCAGCGACGCCGAGGGTGAGGGCTTCAATGACCCCACCGCGGTCACTCCGGCCGCCGGCAATCCGGGCGGCGCCACCCTCGGGAGCCAACGGCAGGCGGCGATGCAGTGGGCGGCCGACATCTGGGCCTCGTACCTCGGCAGCGACGTCGAGATCAACATCGCCACCGGCTTCGCCGAGCTCGACTGCGACGAGGAGGAGGGCACGGCCGTGCTCGCGCAAGCCGGCCCGGACTACCGGTTCTTCGATTTTCCCAACGCCCCGAAGACTGCCACCTGGTATGCGGGTGCGCTCGCGGAGTCGCTCGCCGGCGAAAACCTGAGTTCGACGGTCGAAGGATCGGATCCCGACGCCAGCGACCTCAGTCTGTTCTTCAACAGCCGCATCGACGACGGCTGCCTGTCCCCGACCTACCGTTTCTACTACGGCCTCGACGGCAACACGCCCCCCGGACAGATCGCCTTCGCCATGATCGCGCTGCACGAACTGGCGCACGGCTTCGGCTTCCTGTCGTTCATCAACCCGGCGACCGGCGGCATCTCGGTGCCCCCGAACTCGGGCATCCCCCGTATGCCGGACATCTACAGCACCTTCATGTACGACCTCGATCTCGAGCTGCACTGGGACGTCATGACCGGCCTCGAACGCATGGGTTCGGCCACCAACAACCGCCGCGTGGTGTGGGACGGCCCGCAGACCATGGACGAGGCCGCCGGTCTGCTCGATGCGGCGCCGACGTTGCAGATCAGCTCGCCGGGTGACATCGCCGGCAGCTATCAGATCCAGCCCGCCTCCTTCGGCCCGCAGATCGGCAACCCCGACATCTCCGGCGATCTCGTGGTCGCTGTCGACGGTACGAGCCAACCGAATCTGGTGTGCGAGGCGGTCGCCGACGCGTCGGAGGTCGCCGGCAAGATCGCGCTGGTCGACCGCGGCGAGTGCTTCTTCACCGTCAAGGTCAAGAACGCTCAGGAGGCCGGCGCCATCGCCGTCCTGGTCGCGAACAACGAGGACCAGGGCCTGCCGCCGATGGGCGGTTCGGATGCCACCATCACCATCCCGTCGGCCGGTATCACCAAGGCGGACGGCGAGCTGCTCAAGCAGGCGCTGCAGGAGCAGGGCGCCGCCGTCCCGTCACCGCTGCGGCCGACCCGCCGCGTGGTGCCGACCGGAGGCTGACGTGCACCCTTCATTGGCTTTCCTCGGCTGACGGCGACGTGCCGCGGTCAGCGGCCCGTTCTCGCCACCGTGCGCCCCGGGTCGAGAAACCCCCCCGCGATCCGCTAGAGTGTGCTCATGGAAGGGCTCCTCGAATTCGTGCCGACGGTTGGGGCGGTAGCGGGCGTGATTTTGGTGCTGGCGGTCGCCCATCGCGTGACCGAGAAGATCCAGGGCGTGCGCGCCGGCCGGCGCTTCCCGAGCGCGTTGATCATGCTCGGGCTGACGACGATCGGCTTCGTCGTCATCATCCTGTCGCTGCCGATCGGCGATCACCGCCAGGGACAGCTCTTGAGCCTGTTCGGGATCGTGCTCAGTGCCGCTGTCGCCCTGTCGGCGACCAATTTCCTGGGCAACGCGCTGGCCGGCGTCATGCTGCGCAGCATTCGCCACTTCCGCATCGGCGACTTCATCCGCTGCGGCGAGCACTTCGGGCGCGTCACCGAGCGAGGCCTGCTGCACACCGAGATCCAGACCGAGGACCGCGACCTGACGACGCTGCCCAACCTCTACCTCATATCCAACCCGGTCACAACCGTCCGCTCCTCCGGGACGATCGTGTCGGCGACGGTGTCGCTGGGATACGATGTTCCGCGTCAGCGCATCGAGGCCGCCCTGCTCGAGGCGGCGGAGGCTGCGGAGCTCAGCGATCCGTTTGTGCAGGTCCTGGAGCTCGGCGACTTCTCGGTCGCCTACCGGGTGGCGGGGTTGCTGACCGGAGTCAAGCATCTCCTGACGGTGCGTTCGCGGCTGAGAGGCAAGGTCATGGACGCGCTCCACGGCCACCGTATCGAAATCGTATCGCCGTCGTTCATGAACCAACGGGTCTTCGACCCGACGGCCGAGTTCATTCCGGTGACCGCCCGCGTCGCGACCGAGGCGGTGGAGACCGGCGTGCCGGAGCAGGTGGTCTTCGACAAGGCCGACGAGGCCGAGTCGCTCGAGAAGCTGCGGGCGACGCTGGTCGATGTCAAGACGCGAATCGACGAGTTCAAGGCGGAGCGCAAGAAGGCCGGGGACGAAGCGACCCGCGAGGACCTCGATCGCCGCATCGAGCGGCTCGGGCGCCGCGAACAGGCCCTCGAGGAGCACATCGGGTCGCGCGAGGCCGGGAGCTCCGAACGCTCGTGAGCCTGGGCGTCGCCGGCGATGGGCGGAACGCGGATCTACATCTCGGGGGACACCGAGGACATCCAAGAGATGCGGGCGCTCGCGAACATCGATGCGGCGGTCCTGTGCATGAGCCTGCCGTACACCATAAGGGTCAAAACCGCGGCGTCGGCGGTGATCGACCTCCGGCCGAAAGTCGTGTTCCCGTACCACTACCGCGGCAAGGACGGCATGAGCGACGTCAAGGAGTTCCGAGACCTGGTCGCCAAGAACCCTGACATCGCCGTCCGTTTGCTGAAGTGGTACTGAGTTCCCGTCTTCCACCACCGCTCGTTTTGCGATAGGATGTCGGCCCCGGGCCCATGGCTCGGTCAAAAATGATCGCGAGTGTGACCCCATCGTCTAGTCAGGTCTAGGACACCGGCCTTTCACGCCGGCAACACGGGTTCAAATCCCGTTGGGGTCACCATCCATCTCGCCTCGCGAATCGTTGAGGACTCGTTTCCGCGACTTTTCCCGATTGACAAGGATGTCATTCAGCGATCCGCGACCGCGACCGCGATCCGCGACCGGGACCGCGTCCGCGTCCGTGATCCGCGACCGCGATCCGCGACCGCGACCGCGATCCGCGACCGGGACCGCGTCCGCGTCCGTGATCCGCGACCGCGATCCGCGACCGCGACCGCGATCCGCGACCGGGACCGCGTCCGCGTCCGTGAT
>CAZSTH010000137.1:0-8864 GCA_964609835.1 uncultured Thermoanaerobaculia bacterium | reverse complement strand
AAATGAAACGCGATAAATTCGAATTTATTGCCAGCGAGATGTGCGGAATGTAGGAGGTGGAGGTCGAGCAGCGTTCATTATTGCTGACGTTTTATTACAGGCTCCAGTTGCTCAGAAACAGGATTCCACACGAAATATGAGCCGTTTTTACTGCGCGCAAGGAGAGTCAAAAGGTCCCCTTCAAAGGCTGTTGCATCGACATAATCGCCGAAGCTGTAATGGCGTTCCCTGAGGCCGTCGATCTCAATCTCCTCCCCGATGAGGCGCCGTTCCCCGGTAACGATGTCGAAGACCTCGACCGAGGACCACGCGCTCCACTGAGAACTGTATCCCGTGTCGTGCCCGTAGAAAACCTCGCCGGCCGGCCCGCTTCCTACGAAAAACCAGCCCCGGGGGGCTTCGAGTGCAAACTCTTGGTACTCGGTGTCGTCAATCAGGGATTCGAACACCAGATCGACCTGGCCGTTTTCCGACCTTTGCACCGACCAGATTCGGTCGGCAGACAAGAATCCTCCAATCGAGCCATCGATCTCCTTCACCAGCTCACCGGATGACGAGCTATACACTCTCTGCGGGGGATGGGATGGTACCCAATTCGAGTAATCGCCACGGTGGTAACCGAAGACAATGTATTTGAGCCCGAAGTCGATCTTGATTCCTTGACCACCTGGCACCATGAAGGAGTTGCGCGAGACGAGTTTTGAGTGTTGCTCGACGGCCAGGTCCGAATAGGTGAGGCTTCTGTCCCTCTCACCATCGCGATCCGAATAGGCAACCGAGAGGACTCGGACGTTTTCAGGTGCCGTGTAGGTGTACAGAAAAGGGCCCTCCTCGCCCGGGATCCTCGCGGTGGTCAACAACGCCTCACTTTCCAGATCGAACATCGAAAGAGTTCTCTCGTTGACGCATGTAATCGTATGTCCACCGGGCGAGACCCTGACGTCGTAGGTCCCCTTTGGAACGGTAATCGTTGTGGCTACAGGCTCGAGGATATTGCTGTGGAGATTCGCATACCATACGGCTTCGGCATCCTCTCCAAACTCGGTGAGCCACACAGCACGGCTTCCATCTGTCGAGACTCGCGCGATCGAACTCCATCCTCCCCACGTGTTCATGGGTGTTGGTAGCGGGATATAGCGTTCGTCAACAATGGACACCAAGAATTGTCGTCGGACATCCAAATGCCCGTCAGCGCCTCCCAGTACTTCCAGCCACTGCCCGTCTGGGGATGCATACCTGACGTGGACCGATGTGAACTCCCCGGGGCCAAAATCCCGGAGCCACGCAGAATAGGCGAGGATCATCCCCAAACACACTGTCAGAACGCCCCACATCGATATCGACAGGTATTGATGCGTGCGGTGAAGATCGGTTCGACCTTGCGCCAGCCCGATTGCAGTCGCGATGACCAGGGCCGCCAACACGCATCCTGCTATGCCGAATCCAACAACCGCCGAAGCAACGCCGAACTGGCTGTTGAAAAGAGGATAGAAGGCAAACCAACCGGCGACCGCAGCGATCGCAACACCGACGAAATCGACAACGAGCCAGGCCGTTCGCGCTCTCAACATGACACCCACACAATGACTCGTTAAGAGAAGATAGAGAGGCGCCACGACAAACCACGGATACCAGACCGGTTCGTCAAAGAGATCGAGGCCTCTCAATAGATCAACGACTGAAAGCTCGAGCAAGGGTGATGCATTCATCCAAAACCCACTGGTCAAGATGATGACGAATTGGCTCAGGACGACCAGCGAATATGAAGCCGCGAATTTACCCATCCAGATTGCCTGGGTTGGTACAGACCGCTCAAAGTAGAACCCCAACCTGCGCTCCGAGAGATCACTGCCGAGAACAGTGACACCGAGGCCGATCGAAAGAATGATGCCGATCACGAGAGCCAATACGAACGCTGCCGCCCCACGAAGATCGCCGTGGTCCTGATTTGCCAGCCCAGGCAGAAAGGGAAACACGAGAACCAGAAAAGCCGTCGCCGCGCCCAAGAGGAGGACGTCGCGTCGCGCGATGAACTCGCGTTTGAAGATGATCGCGGTTTCGTAGGCGAGGGTGATCATCGGTCACCTCCGTTGGGGCCGCACAGGGCGATGAAGATCTCATCGAGGGACACGGCATTCCCGGTGAACGGGAGTGAGGGGAGGTGTGCGGGGGGAACCCCGGCGCCGCCGCCGGCGGCCGCTTTCAGCGCATCCTGAAGGTTTTCGGCGGGGGCCTGGACGAGGCGGTGGGAGCGTTCCTTGAGGTCTTCGAGAGGCTCGTCGATCAGGAGGTGGCCATCCTTGAGGATGCCGACGCGGTCAGCGATGCCCTCGACGCCGGCCAGATCGTGGGTTGTGATCAGCACGGTGGTGCCGCGGTCGGCGAGCTCTCCCACCAGCTCCTCGAAAAGCTCGCGGCGGGCGACGGCGTCGAGGCCGAGGGTCGGGTCGTCGAGGATCAGGATCTGGGGTGAGCTGGAGATGGCGGCGGTGAGGCTGAGCTGCTTCTGCTGGCCCTTGGAGAGGCGGCTGAAGCGGGTGCCGGCCGGCACGCCGAAGCGCTCGAGCCGGGAGAAGAACTTGGAACGGTCCCAGCTGGCCGAGATTCGTGCGAGGAAGCGCTCGAGCCGGCGGGCGGTCATCTCGGGGGGGACGTTCGGGGTTTCGGGAACGACGCCGACATCGCCCATGACGCGGCGCCGGTTCGACCAGGTGTCGAGGCCGAAGAGCCGCGCGGTGCCGGCAGTGGCCCGCTGCTGGCCGAGCAGGCAGCGAACGGTCGACGACTTGCCCGATCCGTTGCGGCCGAGCAGGGCGTAGACGCTGCCCGGTGCCACCCGGAGATTGAGGTTCTCCACCGCCGTAAGGCGCCCGTAGCGCACGGTCAGGCCTTCGAGCTCGATGATGGGTCTGTCAGTCATAGCCTTCCTCTCGTCCGCCCTCGTTCGTGGTTTTCCAGGTGTCGTCGATGGCTTCGATCGCCTCGCTTCGGTCCGCGCCCAGTCCCTTGGCGAGCTCGACGAACGCTGCGGCCCCTCCGGTCAGCAGTGCCCGGCGCTCGAGCGCGAGCCGACTCTCGTCGAGATCGGCGGCATAGGTGCCCTCGCCTCGACGCACCTCGAGCAGTCCGTGATCGGCCAGGCGCTGGTAAGCCTTCGACACCGTGGCAGGGTTAACCCGCAGGGCTCGTGAAAGCTCGCGCACAGAGGGCAGCAGTGCGCCCGGTTCGAGCTGACCGGAAGTGATCAGCCGGCGCACACCGTCCTCGATCTGTTTCCAGATGGGGGCTGCGGCGGCGGGGTCGATGTTCAACATCTGCATGATCGGTGGACACTCGGTGTGTCGCTGTTTTAATACACTATATCGCGTAGACGCAATTGTCAAATATGGCAGGCAGATATTTTTGGCCCTAAGATTCAGGGTATTTGTGACTACGGCTCCTCAAAATCGTGCCGGGCGAGGATGGCGCGAGTGTCGTCGGTACTTGTCGCCATGGAAGTCATGGGCTTTATTTAGCCCACACTTCTCATCGGGTTTCGTCACGAGGGCGGCGAGGCGCCGTACGCGAGCCGGCCCACTCCTTCGATCGGCCTGGCAGTGCGATGGGTTTTCAGCAGCTCGACGTCTTTTTGCGACTACAAGGCGGTATTGTGGGCCGCCGCATTCGATATCATCGGAGCAGAAAGGCCCAATGATGAAGTTCGACCGAATGACCCGCGACCCCGAGCGCATGGGCGGTCAGCCGTGCATTCGCGATCTTCGCATCACGGTTCGGCGCGCACTTCAGGCGATCGCGCTGCATCCGGATCGGGCGGAGCTCCGCCGGGAGTATCCGGAGCTCGAGGATGAGGATCTGCGGCAGGCCCTCGAGTTCGCGGGACGAGGAGATCGCGTTGTATGAAGGTTAGGGCCAAGGAACTCGAAAAGAAGTTCGACGGGGGCGAAGACGTGACCCGCTTTCTCGATGTGACGAAGGCGCGTCGCCCGGGCCACGAGCAGCGGCGGGTGAACGTCGACTTCCCGATCTGGATGATCGAGGGGCTGGACAGGGAGGCCTCCCGCCTCGGCGTCCCGCGCCAGTCGCTTATCAAGATGCTCATCGCCCGACACCTGGAGAAGGCGTCGTAACCGCGCGGTCTTGAATGTCGGATGAGGGAACGTGGACGCGGTGCGTGGCGTCGTCGCGCTCCTCGCGGAGGATGAAGCCTCCGCCTACAGACGCCAAGGGACGTCCACATTCCCGCGTTTGCGGGACACCCAGATCCCCGCGCCTCGTGAAGGGGCGCCCAGTGTCCGGGAGGTGCGACATGCCATCCTGAGCGAAGCCGAGACCCGTAGGGTCTCGGAGGCGAACGAGACCTTCCCGGCTGGCGTGGATCAATTCGTATTCCGGTCGGCCGCATATACCTTGACACGGTATACCTCGGCAGAGTATAACGAGGCCGGATGGCGATTCAGAGCTTTGCCACCCGCTCGATTGAAAGGTTTTTCGTTGACGGAGTTTTGCCGAGAAGGGTTGGATGGACGCCGATCGACAGAGTCGTCGCTAGAGAGCTGGACATGCTTGACTACGCCGAGGTGCTCTCGGATCTCACGTCACCGCCAGAGACCCGACTCGAGGCGTTGAAGGGTGATCTGTTGGGCTTCCACAGCATCAGGGTCAATGAGCAATGGCGGATCGTCTTCCGGTGGACAGATGCGGGGCCTGTCGACGTGAACATCACGGATTACCACTGAGGATCAGACGATGATTCGACGCACACGCAAGCCGACGAGCCCAGGCGAGATCCTGCGCGAGGAGTATCTGGTGCCGATGGGGATGTCCCAGAAGGAACTGGCGGACCATCTCGGTTGTGACATCAAGGTGGTCAATCGCCTTGTGAACGGCCGCACCTCGGTTTCGGCCGTGATGGCTCTGAAGCTGGGAGCGGCGTTCCGGACGTCGCCCGAGTTCTGGCTCAACGCCCAGAAAGCTGTCGACCTCTTCGAGGCGGCAACCGAGATCACCGAGCTGCCCGCGCCGGTCACGCGGGCGAGCTGACGAGCTCGAGGAAGCGGCTTTTCAGCTGCATGGGTGCCACTGATCACAACCTCACGACTTGACGCTCTACCGGGGTTGAGACGTGAAGTTGTTATCAATGGAACCCAACCGATGAGGCGCGTGCCGGGTGGTGGCGGCCTACATCGCGTCCAGCAGCAATCTCAGTCGGCCGATGAAGAACGGGGTCAGAGTTTCTCCCCCGTGGGCCTGGATGTTGCCGAAAGCGAAACCCGGCCGGCCGCGCTCGAGCTGGGAGGCCACGCCGTCGGTGAGGAGGCGGCGGAGTTCGGATGCCTGGTCGAACGCCGATCGGCTGTCGAGATCCGGGTCGCTGACGAGGAGCCAGATTCTCTCGAGGGCCCTGAAGACGCGCGGCCAGACGACCCACTCAGGCCGGGGCTCATTGCGAAGGAACAGCTGCGACCAGGTTTCCGGGATCAGACTGTAGATCCTGCGGCGCCCTTCGGTGCGGGACACGAGGAAGCCGGAGCGCTCCATCTCAGCCATGGCCTTGGAGATCGTCGCCGGGATGAAGTAACAGTCGGAAGCTATGGCGCGCGGCGAACCGGTCTGATTGATCAGGAGGTAGGCGAGAACCTCACACCGGGCATTCACTCCGAGAAACGCACGCAGCCTGAGGATGAGGTTTGCGGTTCTCTCGGGCCGGAACGTCCCTGCGATGCCGCGCACTTCGAAGCGGTCGCGCATTAAACCGTGCTCGGCGAAGTCCGGATCGGGTTCCCTGACGACCGGGAGTGACTCGCCCGATCTGCTGTAGAACAGCGGTTTGGATCCCCCGCTGGAGGCGGGCGGCGGCTCTGCCAGGCGGGCCCACTTGGCTTGGCTTTTCGAGGTGCGGGTCGCGGCCGCCAGGGCCCGCAGGACCGGCTCGCCCGAGTACCGCTCTTCGTCCGCGATCCGTTTGATACGTTGGACGTTGATGAAGTCGCCGTTGGCCTCGAGCCACTCCCGGATACCGTCGAACAGCCTCTGATCGTGCCGGCCGATGGTGCAGGAGAAGAGCAGCAGGGCCTCGGGGTCGATGACGGAGCCCGACCAGGGCCCGACGCGGCCCGCGAGGCCGGCCGCGGTCCACTGTCGCCACGCGAGGTCGAGCAGGCGGTCGCGGAGCTCGGGCCTAAAGTCGGTCAGCAGCGCCGTCATGTCCGATGCTCCTGAGGAGTCTGGTCACGATCGATTGAAAAGTCTCCGAGACGTCGTGGGTCATCGCCCATCGGGCGGCGCACACGAGCTCGTCGTCCGTCGGCTGGAACGCCAACAGGTCGTCGATGTGATAGCCGCCCCGGTCAGCAGCCGCGTACAGCTTGAAGTGAATCTGGTCGATCCTGCCGATGAAGTGGACTGTGAGGTGAGAGCCGAAAGTCCGGGTGGTCCACCGCTCGTGGATGCCATCCGGGAGACCCATCTGAAAGAGGCCTCCCTGGCCGCGGCTCGGACCGTTGTTGAGCCAGTCAGGAGAAAGGCCGAGGTCCTCAGCCGCCTCATGCGCGGCGCGCGCGAGCGATTCGGGCAGTGGATCGGGAGAGCTCAGCCGATCCCGCGAGACGAGTGCCACGACATCGACATCTGCGGTCGTACGAGGGACAACCCCGGTGAGAATCAGTGCCGAACCACCGCAGACGACGATCTCCCCTGGCTCGGCTGAGTTCGACCGCAGCCGCATCGAGAGGGTCTCGAGTGCGCGGACGAGACCGGATGCGTCAAATTCGAAAAGGCTGTTTATAGTTGTCATTATGGCTACTATAGTTTTTGTTTTGGAGGTTGTCAACCGCAGACCGCATGCATGGGTGCCTCCGATCACAACCCACCCATGGGATGCGGGAAATCTGCACGTCCGGATCTGTGGGGGACCCGGGCGAGTAACCGCCCGGGTCTATCCGACACCTCTGTTAGAAGGCGGTGTGGTCATCGCCGAAGCGTTTTGTCAATTCTGATATGCGGTAATATTTGTTGGTTAGAAATGACTTTGAGGGCGGTGCGTCTGGAGACATCGGTGCGTCCCGAGGCTTCACCGGAGAAAGCATAAGCCTGTCTGAAGTATGAGCACGCGGACTATCGCGGGCTGGTGGCGGCCGTGCGGCGGCGGCAGATTCGGACCAGCAGCGCGGCCGTGGTGCGGCCAGGGCCCGAGCGAGCCTGGGGCCCGATGCCGTCCTTCCTGAGACCGAGTACGTCATCTTCACCCATTACGGCTCGCCGGAGCGGGCGGAAGAGATGGACCGCATCTGCCGCGAGCACCCGGACCCGTGGGACGCCGCGCGGGAGATCTCGCGGCGCTATCTGACGTGGGAGGAGAACTGACGAGGGGAAGAAGCCATGACGGTGGCTGAACGCGCTTGAGGATTCGAAGTGACGGCCTGCAGTCGGATCAGTGCCAGACTTTGGGATCTTCTGAAGTTGGTTGATCATCAGTCGCTGTCGGAACTTCCTGGAGGGCTGCCTCACTTCGCAGTTCCTCAATGACCCGCCGCATTGACCACGATCGTCAGCGCGGCGATCGATCGGCCGCGGGTGTCGCGTGTCCGATCTTTCAGGTGAAGGGATTTTCGACCTTGACGCCGTCGAAATCCTGGCCGGTCTGAAGGTCCTCGCTGAGGACTGTCGTGCACCCTGCGGCGCGGGCCGCCTCGATGACAAGCGCGTCCCAGATGGCGATCCCGAAACGGCGGCTGGTTTGGATGGCCTGCCTGACGAGCTGTGGGTCGGTCGCAACGACCGGGAGCTCGCTCAGCTCGTCGATGACCTGAGAAGCCCTTGTTTCGTCGAGCGGTTCGGTGAGCCGGCGGGTGAGCACCCACCAAGTCTCGAGCAGGACCTGGGTGCTGATCACGAGCCGGTCGGCCGACTCCAGCAGCTCGATGGCGGTTCGCTGCTTGGTCGGGTCCGCGCGGTCGAAGGCGTAGACAACGACGTTGGTGTCGACGAACGAGCTCATTCTGACTCGTGCACCGACAGGCCGCGATCGAGCCGATCGGCGTAGACCTGGGTTCGGCTCCACGTCCTGCCGCCGGGACCGCTCGAGGCATCGGATTCGCGGGCCATTGCTGCCAATCGACGGCGGGCCTCGCCTTCGATGTCCGATCCGGCGTAGCTCTCGAGGAACTCGCGCAGCACGGCGTTGACCGAGGTTCCCTGCTGGAGAGCGCGAATCCGCGCCCGCCGGAGGACCTCGTCATCGACAGTGATGGTCAGGTTCATAATCCGTGCTCCACGGGATCAGTGTAGCACGGAGTAGCTGACGTGACCCAGTTCCTTCAAAAGCCCCCTGGTTCGGTGAGCCGTTGCCTTGAAACACCGCGAGGTTCGGTCGACCGACTTGAGTTGGTCTCGAGGATCCTCGCGCGCATGACCGATCTCAACCTCTCCACCGGGAGGTTGTGAGGTTGTGATGAGTGGCATCTTTTATGGCCCGGACGACCTCGGCTGGCGTGATCCAATCGACCTCGGTGGGGCCGATGCGCTGGGGTTCGAACGTCGCGCCGGATACGACCAGGAGTCTGTGCGGGCGGTAGGCGTCGACGAAGCTCCTGGTCGAGCGCGGAACCGAGGGTCTCGCGCCGGCGCCCGCCTTGACCTCCAGGGCGATGAGGCTCGCGCCGGTGTCGATGACGAAGTCCACCTCGGCCCCCGAAGTGCTGCGCCAGTAATGGACGTCGCAGTCGAGCGGGAGGGCCTTGAGGAGTTCGCCGAACACCCAGTTCTCGACGGTCGGCCCAGAGTCCACGCGCCGGTCCGTCGGCTCGAAGCTGAAAAGGTGCCTGGCACCGAGTTCCGCATCTATCGATCAGCGTGATTCCAGGAAC
>CAZSTH010000136.1:0-8965 GCA_964609835.1 uncultured Thermoanaerobaculia bacterium | reverse complement strand
CGGTGGCGGTGACGGTGACGGTCCGCGGTGGCGGTGGCGGTCAGCGGTGGCGGTGATCGGTGACGGTCCGCGGTGGCGGTCCACGGTGGCGGTCCACGGTCGCGGATCACGGTCGCGGATCACGGTCGCGGACGCGGTTCACGGTTGCGGTCGCGGTCTGCGGTCGCGGTCCACGGACGCGGCCACGGTCGCGGATCGCGGTCCCGGTCCCGGTCGCGGGTCGCGGACGCGGATCGCGGTCGCGGATCGCGGGAGGCCGACGCTGAGAGCACGGTCGTCCCGAGCCATGCCTCGTCGAGCTCCCCGTGCAGAGCAGCGGACTGATACTCCGCGTAGCGAAGCCCGTGATCAGCTCCGCAGACACAATTGCGGCGTGGCCCCTGGAGGGCCACGCCGCAATTCGATGGTGCCCAGGCGCGGAGTCGAACCACGGACACGCGGATTTTCAGTCCGCTGCTCTACCAACTGAGCTACCTGGGCACAGCGGGCTGGAGCGTTATATCTCAGGGCCCTGCGGGTGTCAAATGGCACCGACGGATGCCCTGTGGCTGAGGTCACAGCCTCGGTCCGCCGCGGTGTGAGGGCTGCACGAGATCGCATACAATGCCCGCCGTGGAGATCATCAAGTTCTTCCTGCAGACCGGGTGGGTGGCGAAGATCGTGCTCGCCATCCTGATCGTCTTCTCTCTCGCGTCGTGGTCCGTGATCCTGGGCAAGTGGCGGGAGATGGGCGCGGCGAAGAGGGAATCGGATCGCTTCCTCAAGGTCTTCCGTAGGGCGGCTCGGCTCAACGAGGCCGCCACCGAGGCGCCAAAGTACAAATCGTCGCCGCTGACCGGCATGTTCCAGGCCGGCTACACCGAGCTCGAGGCACAGATCCGCGCGATCCGCCGCGACGCCGAACCGGGATCGAACCTCAAGCTCAAGAGCCTCGACGGCATCGGGCGCGCTCTCGAGCGGGCTCGGGGCGCCGAGCTCGAACGTCTGCAGCGGGCTCTGCCGATGCTCGCCACGACCGCCAGCGCGACGCCGTTCATCGGGCTCTTCGGCACCGTGTGGGGCATCATGAACACCTTCCATGCCATCGGCGCCACCGGATCGACCTCGATCGTCACCGTCGCACCGGGCATCGCCGAGGCCCTCGTCAACACCGCTGCCGGCCTGCTGGCGGCGATTCCCGCCGTGATCGCCTACAACCACCTGCTGGCCAAGGTCAGGGTGTTGGGTCGCAGGATGGACGATTTCGGTTTGGAGTTCCTGAATCTCGTGGAGAGGAACTTCACCTGATGAATTGCGATCTTTGGAATTCGAATTTCGGATTTTCCACCGCCCCGCCCGGAGGAGGGGGAGGGTGGTCGGACACTTTCGAAATCCGAAATCCGAAATCCGAAATCAGCCGGAGCTAGCGCCCCATGGCGGGCAAACCTCAGGGCGATCAGCTCGGCGATCTCGCCGAAATCAACGTCACACCGCTCGTCGATGTGATGCTGGTGCTCCTGATCATCTTCATCATCACCGCGCCGATGCTGGTCCAGGGCCTCAAGGTCAACCTGCCGAAACAGGACGCACCCGCCCTGACATCGAAGAGCGACGAGCCCGTGATCCTCACCCTGACCTCGGACCAGGTCATCCTCCTCGGCGACGAGCCGGTCCACATCAAGCTCCTCCCCGACCAACTCGGCGCGCTGCTCGCCGGCAGCCCGCGCCCGGTCTACCTCAAGGCGGACGAAAACCTCCCCTACGGCTTCGTGGTCCGGGTGCTGGCGGTCCTCGACCAGGTCGGCGTCGAACAGGTGGGAATGGTGACCCATCCGGAGGGCGGCTGAGACCGACCATGGATCCGGTCACGAAGATCCTCGTCGACCGCGAGCGCGCCCGGCCACGGCTGCTGCCGTGGGTGGTGCTCGCCGTTATGCTCCACGCGGGCCTCGCCGCCGCCACATACCTGGTGGGGCGCCGTGCGGCAAGCCGTCCCGTGCAGCTCCCGGTGGTAGCAGTCAAGCTGGTGCGACCCGAGCCGGCCGCGCGGCGGGCGCAGGCCTCATCGTCCCGCCGCCGGTCGACACCCGTACCGCAGCCCACCGGGCCACCCGCGACACCGGCGCCGCGGCCGACGGCGGTCCCCACAGCCCTCCCCGCCGATGATCGAGCGCCTCCCAGCTCCGACGCCATGCGCAGCACCGAGCAGGGCGCGACCCCTGCGCCGGCGCCACCGCCGCCACCCGCCGCGGCTGCGGGTGGAAGCGGGGGGCTCTCGGTCGGCTCCGCGGAGGGCGGCGGCAATGACGGCATTCCGTCCGACTTCCACTTCACGTACTATGTGGAGCGCATGTTGGCACTGATCGAGAGCCGCTGGTACAAGCCGAGCGTCCCGGCCGGCACCCGGGCTCGGGTCCGTTTCATCATCACCAAGGGCGGCCGACTGGAAGGCATCCGCCTCGAAGAGAGCTCGGGGGTGGCGAGCTTCGACCGCGCGGCCCTGCGCGCGATCTACGCAGCCAACCCGCTGCCGCCGCTGCCCCCCGCCTACCGAAAACCTAGCCTGACGATCCATCTCAGCTTCACGGAGTAACCATGAGCCCACGTTGCACGCTCGGTGCCATCTGCTGCACGATCGCCCTCGTTGCGGGCACCACCTCGGCACAGGACGAGCTCTACCTGGAGATCACCCAGCCAGGCCTGCGCCGGGTCGCGGTGGCCGCTCCGCCGCTGATGGTGCTGCCCGGCACGCCGGCCGAGTCGGCCCGGGAGTTCCAGCAGACCCTCGACAACGACCTGTCGGCGGCGGCGCCCATCGCCATCGTCGACCCCCGCCTCTACTCCCTGGTGGAGGATGATCCACGCCCCGAGGTTCTCAACCAGCGTTGGCGCGCTATCGGCGCCCAGTTCCTGCTCAGCGGGACCGTGGTCCGCGCCGGCGGCCAGCTCGTGGTGGAGGCTCGGCTGGTCGATCTCGTGTCCGGCGAGTTCGCGTTCGCCAAGCGCTACCGCGCCGGCATCGACTCGTCGCAGGTAGTGGCCCACACCCTCGCCAACGACATCGTGCAGGTCTTCACCGGCCGCCCGGGCTCGTTCCTGTCGCGAATCGCCTTCATCTCCGACCGCGCCGGCGGACCGGAGCTGTGGGTCATGGACTGGGACGGCGAGAATCCCAGGCAGCTGACGAAGCACGGCACCATCGCCCTCGCCCCGGCCTGGGCCCCCGGCGGCCGCAAGCTGGTCTTCACCTCGTTCCTGCGCGGCAACCCCGCGATCTTCTTGCTGACGCCGCATGAGGGCTACCTGCGCATGCTGTGGGACCAGGGCGGCGTCAACTCCTCGGCCTCCTTCTCTCCCGACGGCAGAAAGATCGCATTCGCCTCCAGCCGCGACGGCAACACCGACATCTTCACGATTCCTGCGGAGGGCGGTACGCCCCGACGCCTGACCACCGCGCGCGGCATCGACACGCAGCCGGCGTGGGCGCCCAACGGCCGCCAGATCGCCTTCACGTCGACCCGCTCCGGAACACCGCAGATCTACCTCATGGACGCCGACGGTTCCAACGTCCGCCGGCTGAGCTTCGAAGGCGGCTTCCACGACGAGGCGAGCTGGGCCCAGGGCGGAACCCGCGTCGCCTGCACGACCAAGGTCGGCAACCGCTTCCAGATCGCCACCATCGACATCGTCAACACCCAGACAACGGTGATCCCGGGCCCCGGAAACAACGAGTCGCCGTGTTTTTCGCCTGACGGCTCCATGCTCGCCTTCGCTTCCGACCGCACCGGAAGACCTCAGATTTTCATCACCGACGCAGACGGCCTGCCGCGCCAGCTGACGACCGAGGGCACGAACCACTCACCGACCTGGACGTCCGACGCGAATTGAAGGCTATGGCGTTCTCCGATTCCGTCCCGCTCCCGCGCTCGCCCCCGTGCCCGTGTGCGGGTCCGTGCCCGGATGATCGACGGTACCGCTCATTCCCCCATTCCCCGGGCACGGAAACGGAACCGGAGACGGGCACGGGTACACTCTCCCGAAGGAGATCGATATGAGCGACCGCAAGTACCGCCACCGCGGCTACATGGACGACGATCGCGACCGCGAGTCGAAGCCGCAGCAGCGGCCGAAATCGAACGGCGCCCGCCGATACGACGACGCGCCGCGCGGACGCGGGCTCGGGGCCCCCACCTCCGTCGCCTTCAAGTGCGCCCGGTGCGGCCGGCCGGCGGAGCCCGCGGAGATCGCCCCCGACGCCACCTGCGTCTCATGCGGGTCGGCGCTCCACTCGTGCTCCAACTGCAGCTTCTTCAACACCGGAGCGCGCTTCGAGTGTCAGAAGCCGATCCCAGCTCGGATCGAGAGCAAGAGCAAGGCCAACGACTGCGAGTTCTTCAAGCCCAAGGCGGTGCGCGATCTCAAGGCGGCCAAACCGGAGAAACCGAACGACGCGCGGGCAGCCTTCGACGCGCTGTTCAAGAAGTGACGCAATTCGGGCGCACTGCGGGCCGACGCCCGCTCCGCGTTCGATTTTCTGAAGGGGAATCATGGAAGACCTGAAGAACACCATCCGGGATTCGGCGGCCGCGAGGTGGGGCGTGCTGGTGATCTCCAGCCTCGTGCTGTTCATGAACTACTACTTCTACGACGCTCTGTCTCCACTGAAGGACCTGATGCAGTCGGAGCTCGGCTTCACGTCCGCCGACTACGGGTTTTTCACCTCCGCCTACTCGATCCCGAACGTCTTCCTGCTGATGGCGGTCATCGGCGGCTTCATCTGCGACCGTCTCGGTATCCGCATCACCGGTTTCGCATTCTGCCTGCTGATGGCCATCGGTGGCGCGGTGACCGCTTACGGTGCCGGCGACGCCTATCTGCAGGGCGGGTTCGGACACTCGTTCATGTCCTCGTTCCTGCCCTCCATGTCGCCGGCTCTGAAGATGACATCCCTCGGCTTCTTCATCTTCGGCCTCGGGGCCGAGACCAGCATCGTCGTGATCTCGAAGGTGGTCGTGAAGTGGTTCAAGGGCCGCGAGCTCGCGTTGGCGCTCGGGCTCAACCTCGCGTTCGCCCGTCTCGGTGCGGCGCTCGCCCTGATCCTCTCGCCACGCCTCATCCACCCGGAGTGGACCAACGCGATCTGGTTCGGTTTCCTGCTGCTCGTGATCGGCCTGCTGTGCTTCGTGGTCTACATGTTCTTCGATCTCAAGCTCGACCGGCAAGACCACGAGCTGAAGGGCGTGGCCGAGGAGGAGGATTTCAGCTTCGCCGACCTCAGATTTCTGGTCACCAATCGCTCTTTCCTTATCATCACCGCTCTGTGCGTCACCTTCTACTCGGCGGTGTTCCCGTTCATCAAGTACGCGCCCGACCTGCTCATGAACAAGTTCGGGCTCGAGCGGCAGATTGCCGGCGAGATCTCGTCGATTCTGATGTTCGGCACCATCGTGCTGACGCCGGTCTTCGGATGGGTGGCTGACAACAAGGGCAAGAGCGCGACGCTGATGTATCTGGGATCGGCGCTGCTGATCGTCGCGCACCTGATGTTCGCGCTCACCCAGTTGACGCCGTTCGTGCCGATCTTCCTGCTCGGGGTCGCCTTTTCCCTGGTCCCCGCAGCCATGTGGCCTGCGGTGACCAAGATCGTCGGCGAGAACAAGCTCGGCACCGCGTACGGTTTCATGTTCTCGGTCCAGAATCTCGGGCTGTGGGCGTTCCCGATTCTGATCGGTTGGGTGTTGGAGATCTCGAATCCCGGGGTGGCGGAAGCCATCATCGCCGGCCAGGACGCGGTCTACGATTACACCAACCCGATGCTGATGCTGGCGGGCCTCGGCCTGGTCGGTATGGTGTTCGCCTTCCTGCTCAAACGAGACGACAAGGTCTCGGGATTCGGGCTGGAGCTGCCCAACAAGCTGGACGACGAGGCGGCCGTCTAGCCCGCAAATCTCACCAGCTTCCTGCTGCGGCCGCCGATGCACCGCACCCGGCAGTGCTTTCTCATCTCCGGGTGCTCGACGTACTGTCGACCGCTGATCTCCCCGGGGTTTCGAAGCGACGGCGGCTTTTTACACCACCTCCACACCGTGGAATGCAGCTCGGCCTCCATGGTGTTACGATGGTTTCGATGACCCGTGGCGCTCCGGCGACCGCGGTCGCCGGAGGCCCCACCACTTGCTCACACGCAGGAAATTCCTGACCAACGCGTCCCTCGCTGCCGCGAGCTCCCTCGGCATGACCGGCTACGGCTATGCCAGCGCGCTCGATCTTCCCGGGGTCCGCCGCCAACGGCTGGAGCTGCCCGCACTGCCGCCGGCGTGGGACGGGCTGACGATCGCGCAGATCTCGGACATTCACGCCGGGCCGTACATGGGAGCCGGTCGCATGGCGCGGCTGCGCGAGTTGGCGGCCGGCCTGCGGCCCGACCTCATCGTCTTCACCGGCGACCAGATGGACCGGCGCCCCAGCGACGCAGACCTCTTCACGGCCGGCTTCCGCGGCATAACGGCGCCGCTCGGTGTCTACGGCATCCTCGGCAATCACGACCACCTGATCAATCCCGGCATCTCGGTGCGCGCTCTCGAGGCGGCCGGCATCCAGCCCCTCGTCAACCGCGGCGTGCGCTTCGAGCGCAACGGGTCCATGCTGGCGCTGGTGGGGGTCGAGGACCTGACCGCGAGTGGCGGGCGCGTGCCCGATTTCTCTCTGCTTGGCGCCTATCCGACGGCCTTCCGCATCTGCCTCTGCCATCAGCCCAACGGCTGGCACGACGCCGCGGCCGCCGGGGCCCATCTGACGCTGTCCGGACACACCCACGGCGGTCAGATCGCGCTGCCGAGCCGCAACCTCAACGTGGCCCGCATCAACACGCGCTACATCGCGGGGCCCTACCGCCGCGAGGACGCCTTCCTTTATGTCTCGCGAGGCGTCGGCGTCGGCGCGGTCCCGGTGCGGGTCGGCGCGCCGCCCGAGATTGACCTTCTGACGCTGCGCACTCCAGTGGAGACCGCGCGGGCGGTGGCGTAGGCGCCGGCTGTCTCGGAGCCCGGTCACGCAACCGGGCATCAGGAGCCTCCTTTCGCATTCTCTGCGGACAGTTCGTCACCGCCACTGAGTATCTGTTGCCAGCCTTCGCATCGTCGGCCTCCACGTAATTCCACCTTCTACGAGCGGCTCCAACAATGCGAAAACTGGCACGCGGCGCCTCCGACTCGAACGGCCTTCCTCGGTTCGCGATAGGGCGACAGGGGGAGTCGGGTGGGAATTCCGAACTCCGAATTCAGGCCACCTTGCTAAGCTCGGGTCGTGGGTCCGACAACCGAGATCATCAGCAAGGGCGTGCTGTCTCTGCTCGCGTTGGCGGTGATCGCGTGGCGTCACCGACAGGCGAGCCGCCTCAAGCCTGAACAGGCCGGGCAGCTGCTGTGGCTAACGGCGGCGGTGGCGGTCGCCGCATACTTCAACTTCGGCCAGTTCCACGGCCGCGCGGCCGTCCATCACTGGGAGCAGTTCCACTATTATCTCGGATCCAAGTACTTCCCCGAGCTTCGCTACGACGGCCTCTACGTGGCGTCGTTGGCGGCCGAGCTCGAGCTTGAACCCAGCCGGACCCCCCAGACCCACATGCGCGACCTGCGAACCAACGAAGTCGTCCGAACGACGCTGCTCTCAGGCCACGCGAGCGAGGTCCGCGGCAGATTCTCGGAGCACCGGTGGCAGCAGTTCACGGCCGACGTCGATCACTTCCTCGGCTCCAACAGCTACCGTTACATCACCCGTATCCGCCTCGATCACGGCTACAACCCGACCCCGACCTGGACCTCCGCCGCGCGGCTGTTCTCCCGCTGGCTGCCGGCCGGCGATGGCGGGTTGGAGTTGGCGGCGTGGCTCGACCCGCTGCTGCTGGCGATCCTCTTTACGGCCGTCTTCCGAACCTTCGGCGCCCGGGTGGGCTGCCTCGCACTGATCGTCTACGGCCTCGGTTACCCGTGGCGCTACGACTGGGTCGGGGGCGCCATGTTGCGCCAGGACTGGCTGGTCGCGGTCGGCGTCGCGCTCTGCCTGTTGAAGCGCCGGCGGCCCGTCGCGGCTGGCGGGCTGCTCGCTTATGCCGCCATGGTGCGGGTCTTTCCGGCCGCCTTCCTGATCGGCACGGTGGCCCTCGGAGTCGACGCGATCGTCCGCGGCCGGCGTCCGGCCTGGCTCGGGCGCCTCGCCGCCGGGTTCCTCGTTGGAGCGCTCCTGTGCGTCGCCGCCGGCAGCCTCGCCGGCGCCGGTCCGTCTGCCTGGACCGAGTTCGCAGCCAACCTCGACAAGCACCACGGAACCTGGCTGACCAACAACGTGGGTCTCAAGAACGTCCTACTCTACGACGCCTCGACCATGAGGCGCGAGCGGGTCGACTTCAGCCTCCCCGAGCCCTGGATCCACTGGCAGGCACGAATGACGGCACTCGAAGACGCCCGGCGACCGGTGCTCGTGGCCGCGACGGCTGCCTTCCTGCTGGTCAGTGTCCTCGCCGCCCGGCGCCAGACCCCGGTCGAGGCCACGCTGCTCGGCATTGCCGCCGCCTTCGCGACGGCGGTCCTGACCTGCTACTACTGGGCGATGCTGCTGCTGGTGCCGCTAGGGCGCGGTCGCTGGCTGCCGACCGCCGGCTGGATGGCCATCAACACCGGCCTCTTCGCCCTCCACGTCGCCACCCCGTCGTTCGAGATGATCTACGGCCTGATGTCGTGGGCGCTACTGCTCTTCTTCCTGGCGTGGATGGCGCCGGATGCGGTGGCGAGCATGCGGGAGTTCCGAGCGCGCCTGGCAGGCGGCGGGTCAGAGTAGGCCCCGTTTTCAATCACGATCCCGATGAGCCGCGTCCGTGAACGGTGGCGGTCGGCGGTGGCGGTGACGGTCGGCGGTGACGGTAGACGGTGGCAGTGGCGGTGGCGGGTGACGGTCGGCGGTCGACGGTAGACGGTGACGGTGGCGGTGG
>CAZSTH010000135.1:0-9071 GCA_964609835.1 uncultured Thermoanaerobaculia bacterium | reverse complement strand
GTGGCGGTGGCGGTGACGGTGACGGTGGCGGTGACGGTGACGGTGGCGGTGGCGGTGACGGTGACGGTAGCGGTGACGGTGCACGGTCGCGGTGACGGTGACGGTGCACGGTCGCGGTGGCGGTCGGCGGCCCACGGTCGCGGACGCGGAGTAGGATCGCGATCTCGAATGAAATGTCGCGTCAGGGCGAAACGCAGCGAAAGCCAACCGCCCGGAAAGCCTCTTCTGACGGTCTCGATCCGCGATTGGAGACCCGGAGGCGAACCGCCGGATCGAGATACGAGCCCCCGCGGATGACCCGCCGCCTCTCGTCGATCGCGCCGGTCTCCTGCTCGCGCGCGCGGCCGTCGGACGGCGCGCCGTCGTGACTCGGCTGATACACGTCCTGCACGTACTCGGCGACGTTGCCGATCAGGTCGTACAGTCCCCAGCGATTGCTCGGGAAGCTCCCGACCGGGGCGTCATTCGGGAAGCGATCGCCACCCTCTGAGCCCACCCCATTTGCCCAGCGCGCGAGCCACCCGTCCCCCCAGGGATACCGGGTCGAGGCACCAGCACGGGCAGCCCACTCCCACTCAACCTCCGTCGGCAGGCGCTTCCCCGCCCACTCTGCGTAGGTCCTGGCCTGCAGCCAGCTGACCCACGTCACCGGATGGCCGGCCTGCGCCGGGTCGTCGAACGCCGCACGGCGCAGGGGCGGCGTGCACGCGCCCTCGTCCACACAGCGGCGATAGTCCGCATTCGTGACCTCGAAACGGTCCATCCAGAAGCCGTCGACGGACAACGACCGCACCGGGAACTCGTCGGGGGCCGCCTGCCGATCGCCCTCGCTGGCGCCGCGCTGGTAGCTTCCGGACGGCACCCATGCCATCTCCCGCTCGTCACGGCGCCACTGACGCACCTGTCCAGGGCTCGGCTCGAGCGAGACCAGGGCACGCTGGAGCTCGGGATCGTTGACGGCGAGCCGCATCCCGTGCTCGATGCACCTCTTCGCACGGGCCACGTCGCCGTCTCGCGAGAACCTCTCGCCGCACTTACGCAGCGACTTCAGCAGACGCTGATTGGCTGCTTCGAGACGGGCACCCAGGCGCGGGTCAACACCCAGGGCCCGGCTGAAGCTGACGTGGAGCTCCTCGACCGCCTCGAGGTTTCCGGCTTGCGCCTCCTCCGAGAGCTCGGCCTCGACCAGGTCCAGCAGCTCGAGGGCCGTCTCGTCGCGGGGGTCGCGGCGCAGCATCACCTCCGCCTGCAACACCGCCTCGCCGACCCGTTTCTCCAGCACCAACCAGGTCAGACTCCTCTGTTCGAGGTAGCGTCGATCTTCCGGCGTGAGGCGAGCCCCCGCCAGCTCACGGCCCGGTTGGGCGCGCGCGGGAAACAGCCTGCCGGCGGTCGCAACAACCTCGGCATCGTCGATCTCCCGGCCCGGACTCGCCACACACCGCAAGCCGACGTCGTCCGCCCGGTAGCTCTCGTCGAACCACGACCGGACGGAAACCCTCGCCATGTCGAGGGTTCGCCGCCACGAGCCGCCTCGAACCACGCGGCCGAGCCCCAGGCGGACAGGCGAGCCGTCGTCGGGGAGATCCTTGAGCCCCGGCTGATAGCGGTCCTGGCACCACTCCCAGACATTGCCGGCGAGGTCGAAGACGCCGTTGTCATCGGGAGGGAAGCTGGCGACATCGGCCGGGCCCTTCGCCACCAGCTCGGTGTCGCCGAGGACCTGCGCCAGCTCGGGCCGGTGAGCGGTTCCCCAGGGATACCGCGAACGAGTGCTGGAGCCGCGGGCGACGCGTTCCCACTCCGCCTCGGACGGCAGCCGGCGGCCGACCCACTCCGCATAGTCACGTGCCTGGCGCCAGGTCACCCCGACCACGGGCTCTCGCGACCGCGCCGGCTCGCGGAATCGCGAGGCATCGGCGGGCGGGCTGCAGGCACCGGCCTCGACGCACGTGCGATAGCGGCGATTGCTGACCTCGGTGGTCTCCACCCACAATCCGCTCACCTTGACCCAGCGGAAGTAGACCTCGTTCTGACGGCAGCGCTTGTCGCGGTCGGCACAGCCCACGCGGACCGTGGACGGAGAGAGGTACACCAACTCTGCGCCGTCGATCGGCGCCTGCCACGTCGCGCCGTCCTCCGGCGCTGCCGGCGGATAGATGGTGGAGCGGAGTCGATCGACCGCCCCGCCCGCCGGATCGTAGGCGGCGGCAACGGCCCAGGCGGAGATCGCAGCGGGCATGTCGGTTGACTGCCGGCGGAGACCGTACTCGTGCAGGCGCTCGGCGGCCTTCAATCTCGCGTGCTGCAGCCGACGCTCACCGTCGTGGAGGCGCATCACCAGGCTCGCGTACGCCTCCATCAACGCCGAAACCGCCGGGACCCTCCCGGCAGCCGCCTCGGCCATGATCGACGCCTCGGCCTCGGCGACCACAGCCGAAGCCCCCCGGTGGCTCGGATCGACCCGCAGCCGCACGACGGCCTGCGGCAGGTCCGCCCACGGGCCCGCAGCCGCCGGTGCGGCAACCGTCAGCACCCACAGAACGCTCGACGCGGCGATGAATCGATGCATGCGACCACGGCATTGTACCGCCGCGGCGCTCCCACGCGCCGCAGGCAGGTCTCTGGCGGGTGGGCAGCCGACGCCCACCGTCGGTTCACCCTGTACACTTCCGCCATGGACGGCGACCACGACGCGGAGATCGAGTACTACCGATCGGTCGAGGATTTCTTCGCGTCGCTGCGAGGCGTTCCCCACACCCTGTCGCCGAAAGACTTCGAGCTGCTGCGCAAGTGGTGGCGGGACCGCGTCCCTCTGGCGGCCGTGCGCGCCGGCATCGCGGAGGTCTTTGCCCGCCGCCGCGACCGTGGCGACGCGGATGACGTTGTGAGCCTGCGCTATTGCCGGCACGGGGTCAGCCGCCACGCGAAAAGGATCGCCGAGATGCGGGTCGGAGAGCTGCAGGGGGGGACCGAGGCAGACGCCCGCGAAGGAGAGGAGCCACTGCACACGATCAGCAGCGAGCTGCAACGGATCGCGGACGGCTGCCGTCAGATCAACCGTCGGCTGGCCGAGATTCTGACCAGCGTCGCGGCTGCCGTCGAGGACGCCGCCGAGCTCTCACCGGCAGCTGCCGGCGAGCATCTCTTCGCTCTCGAGGCCTCCCTTCTCGCGCGCTGCTTCGACGTCCTCGAGCCCGGCCGGCGCGAACAGCTCGAGGATCGCGCCCGTGCGCTGGCTGAGCCTGCCGGCGCCACGGAGGAGGCCCGCCAGCGGGCCTACCGCGCCCACCGCGACCGCCTGCTGCGGGAGATGTTGGGCCTGCCGCGGCTGGAGCTCTGAAGGTGGCCCCGAACAGAGGCGACGGCGAAGCCGGGACCGGCACGGCGCAGGTCGATCTGCGGATCGTCAAGCTGGTGGGAGGGGGGCGGGGGTTGGCGCACAACGACGGGGCCACATGGCTGGTCTCCGGCGGGCTGCCCGGCGAGACCGTCCGAGCACGCGCGACCCGTCGGCGAGCGGGCATCGTCGAGGCGGAGGCCGCCGCCGTGGACGGCCACCGCCACCCGGCGCGCGCCGCCGATCCCTGCAGGCACGCCGGAGTGTGCGGCGGCTGCAACTGGCCGCACGTCGACCCGCTGGCCGGAGCACGGCTCAAGGTCGAGGCAGCGGCGGAGGCCATGCGCTCGCATCCCCCCCTGGCCGAGGCGGTGCGCAGCGCCCCGATCCTGGCGTCGCCGCCGGCGTCGCGGCTGCGGGCACGACTCCACTGGGACCCGGACCGGCGCCGGCTCGGTTTCTACGCCGCACGCAGCCACCGGGTCGCAGAGATCAGCGACTGCCGCATCCTGTCGCCGCAGCTGATGGCCGCGCTGCCCGCGCTCGAGCGCGCTGTCGGGGACTCCGGCGTCGGAAGGGTCGATCTCGAGTGGCTCGAGGGCACCACTCCAGGCGACGCCGTCGTAGCGCTGCGCCCCTCCCGGCGCGCCCGGGCCGGGTCTCCCGCCGGCTGGGTGCCGACGCGGGAGCGGCTGGGGTCCGTCGTCACCGGGTGCCACCGTCTGACGGCGCGCGGCGAGATCGAGGCCGGCTGGGGATCCCGGGGGGTGCGCATGGCGCTGCCGGTGCCGCTCGAGGTCCCTGTGGGCGCGTTCTTCCAGGGCAACCGGCACCTGATCGCGCCGCTCTTCGCACGCGTGGCGGAGCTCGCGGGGCGCGCGGGTGAGCCGGTGTTCGACCTCCATGCGGGGGTCGGTTTCCTGGCCGCCGCCGCGCGGTCGGCGTGCGAGCGGCCGATGACCCTGGTAGAGCCGCAGGTCGAGGCGGCACGGGCGGCGGGCCGCAACCTGCCGGAGGCGACGGTCGAGATCGGCGTCACCGCGGAGCGCTTTCTGGCCGCCGCCCGGAAGTTGCCGCGGCGCTCGCTGGTGATGACCGACCCGCCCCGGCGAGGAATGAGCTCCTGTCAGATCGACGCGATCGCGGGCTGGCGGCCGGAGCGCATTCTCATGCTCGGATGCGATGCGGCGACCTGGGCCCGCGACGCCGGGCTGCTCTGCGGCCACGGGTACCGCCTCGACCACATCGAGCTCTTCGACCTCTTTCCGCACACCCACCACATCGAGATCGCTGCCGTCCTGGGGCGGGTGTGAGCAGCTCGGAGGCCGAGGGTCGAGCACTCGGACCGTTGTGGATGCTTGCGACCGGTGGCGCCGCCGCGGCAGCGCTCGTGGCGGTGGTTCCGATCGCGGCGACTCCCGTGGCGGCGGCCGCACTCGCCGCAGCCGGATGCGCCGCCGCCTGGCGGGCGCTGCGCTCGAGTTCCGGGAAAGGAGCCGGCTGGTGGCTCGCTGCGGGGCTGTGCCTGGTCGCCTGGCGCGCGCTCGACGGCGCCGGCGCCCAACAGCGGCTCGCGGACCGGCTCGCCGTCGGCGACCCCACGATTCGTGCCCTGGTGGTGCTCACCGATCGCTGGCAGAGCGGTCGGTGGGGGCTTCACAATCGCATCCGCATCAGCGAGGCGAGCCTCAACGGCCGCGCCCTCCCATTCGGTACGGAGGGTGGCGTCGAGGTCCGTGGCGACCCGGCCGCCGCCGAGCTGCCGGCAGCCGGCGCCGTTGTCGAGATTCTCGCCCGTGTCCGCGGTTCACCCTCGCGGCCGCTGCTGGTGGTGTCGTCGCCGCGGCTGGTCAACGCCACCGGAGACTCCGCCCTGCTGCCGGCGATTCGCCAGTGGCTGACCGATCGTCTGATGGCCGCAGCCGGCACCGATGCCGACCGGATCCGCGCTGCGGAGTCGGCCGCCGCGCTCTCACTCGGCCGGCGATACGAAATTCCCGCAGAACGCCGCGAGAGGTGGCGGCGGTCGGGCCTCGCGCACGTGCTCGCGGTCAGCGGCCTTCACGTCGGGCTTGTCGGTGCGATCGTGTGGGTGCTCGCGGCGAGGCTCGCCCCCACTCCCAACGCCGCGCGGTGGATCACGATCATCATCATCCCGGCCTACGCGGTGCTCGCCGGCGGAGCGCCTTCGGCCCGACGCGCGGCACTGATGGCGGTGGTCTACCTCGGAGCACGGCTCCTCGGGCGGGCGATCCTGCCGATGGCCGCGGTCCTGCTCACGGTCGTTCTCCTCCTGCTGTCGCGGCCCGCTCTGATCGCCGATCCCGGCTTCCAGCTCACGGTCGTGATCACCGCGGCGCTCGTCCGCTGGGTGCCGCCGCTGGCGCGACGGCTGCCGGGCCCCCAGTGGCTCGCGGGCGCGGCTGCGGTTCCAGTGGTCGCCCAGCTCGCGGCTCTGCCGCTCGTGGCCTGGCACTTCCGCAGCGTGATCCCGGGCGCACTGCCGGCGAACCTCGCGGCGCTGCCGCTGATCGCGCCCACGGTCGGCGCGTCGGTGGCCGCCGCGGTTCTGGCGCCGGTCTGGCAGGCAGCCGCCGCAGCGGCGTTGAATCTCGTGCACCTGCTCAGCACCGCGCTGATCTGGTGCGGGTCCGCCGCCCGGGCCGGGGAGATCGTGCCACCGAGGCTGCCGGCCGCGGCGGTCGCCGGGCTGGTGGCGAGCGGGTGGCTCGCCCTGCGGCCAGGGCGCCACGGGACCATCGGCGGCATGCTCTGGATCCTGGTGGTGCTGACGACCGCGTTGTGGATGGCGCCGGCCGCGAGCTCGCCGCCCGTGGTCGAGCTGCTGCCGGTTTCGGACGGGACCGCCGTCAACCTGCGGCACGGCCGGCGCGCGGTCCTCTTCGACGCCGGCCGGTACCCCCTCGAGGCGGCCCGGATGCTCGCCGACACCCGCATCCGTGCCCTCGACGCGATGGTCGTCTCGCACGCGGACGAGGACCACATCGGCGGCGCCATCGCCGTCCTCCGTGCGGTCGACGTCCGCCGCGTGCTCGTACCGGCGTGGATGGCGACCGTGCCCGAGAGCGTTCCGCTGCTGCGCGCCGCACGGCGTCGCGATGCGCTGCCGGTGCGGATCGCCCGCGGCGTCGCCATGAGCTCGGGCCCGATCCGCATCGATTTTCTGTGGCCCCCCACGGCTGATCCTCCACGGCACGAGAACGAGCGCTCGATCGTCGCGCGCGCGACCATTACCGGCGGCCCAATTCTGCTCACGTCCGACATCGGCCGCGCCACCGAGCTGCAGCTGGCGCGGCTATCGAACCTCGAGTGCGCAGTGCTGGTGGTGCCTCACCATGGCAGCCGCGGATCCACCTCCAGCCTGCTTCTCGAACGCTCCGCACCGAGAATCGCTTTGATCCCCGCGGGCGAGGGTAACCGCCACGGTCACCCGCACGGTGACGTGCTCGATCGCCTGGAGGACCGCGGAATCATCACCCGCTGGCCGGCGCGCCACGGCTCCTGCGGAGCGGTGTGGAACGGCAGAGAGTGGGAGGCGTTTCCGTGAATTTCGGATTTCGGACTTCGAAAATCCGCACGTGTTGCACTTCTGCCCGCACCGATACTAACCTCCCCACCGTGACACAGTCTTCGAAGCCTCCCCTGTTCGTCGTTCTCGGACCGACCGCGTCCGGCAAGTCGAGCCTCGGCCTCGAGATCGCGATCGAGAATCGGGGGGAGATCGTGTCGGCGGACGCGTTTGCCGTCTACCGCGGTCTCGACATCGGAACCGCCAAACCGTCGTCGGCCGACCGCCGCAAGGTCCGCCACCATCTTGTCGACTGCCTGGATCCGTCAGAGGTGTACTCGGCGGGGCTTTTCGCCGACGCCGCCCGGCGTGCGATCGGCGACATCCGCGAACGCGGCAGGCTGCCGATCGTGGTCGGAGGAACCCACTTTTACATCCGCGCGCTGCTGTTCGGGCTGTTCCCATCGCCGCCGCGGGACCCGGAGCTCCGAGCACGCCTCGATGCGGCCTGGAACGCCGATCCGGCCGAGGTCTTCGACCGCCTCCAACGCGCCGATCCCGAGGCCGCGCGGCGCATCAGTGCGGGCGACCGGCAGCGGATCCTGCGCGCCCTCGAGGTCTTCGAGCTCACCGGAGAACCCCTGACGGACCACTGGAGACGTCACGAGAAAAGCGCGGAGTTCCGGCCGCTTCTGGTCGCCCCACGGCGGGAAAGAAGCGAGCTCTATGCTAGAATCACGGCGCGCGTGGACGGCATGTTTGCGTCGGGCCTTGTCGCGGAGGTTGCGGCCGTTCTCGCTTCCGGTGTCCCGTCGACCGCCCATGCTCTGAAAGCTATCGGCTATCGCGAAACCGTCGAGCTGATCGAGGGCAGGTGCGATCTCGAATCGGTGATCGAGGACACCAAGAGGTCGAGTCGAAGGTTCGCCAAACGCCAGCTCACGTGGCTGCGAAACGCTCGTGAGGGTACGGTCCAATGGGTGCCGCCGGTCGAAGACGGTGGGACGGCCGCGGCCACCCGACTCTGGGACGCTCACACCGAAGGAAGACGAGCAACATGAACAAACCGTCGAGCGGAACCATCAACATCCAGGATCCTTTCTTCTATCAACTCCGCAAAGAGGCGCAGACCGTCCACATGTATCTCGTCAGCGGCAAGCGGCTCACCGGGATCATCCGCAGATTCGACCGCTACTCGGTCGTGCTCGAAAACCACGGCCAGGAGCAGCTGGTGTACAAGCACGCGATCGCGAGCATCGCACCGGTCAGCCCGTTCCCAGGCAAGCACCAGTCGGATGACGACGGCTCCTGACCGTCAGATGGCACCCTCTACCGGTCGGACGTGCAGCACCGTTCATCGCGGGCCCACCGTTCTCGTGGTCGCTGCGCTGGTGGCGATCGCGGGCTGCGCGACTGCCCCGCCCGAGGTGGCGGCGCCCAGCCTGGCATTTCCATCGCCCTTGTCCGGTCCCGATCATCCGGATCTCGCCGGCGCGAACCAGAAACGCATCGCAGAGGGTTGGCGAGCTCTGGGCCGGGGAGACACCGCACGCGCCAGGTCGCGGGCCGCGCAGGCCGGGGCCGGTCCGGCGGCGCGGCTCCTGATCCTGCAGGCCAATCTCGTCGATGGCTCCGAAGGTACCGCGGCCAAGCTCGAGAAGCTGGTTGCCGAAAACCGGGGCTACGCGGCGGCGTGGCTGACTCTGTCGAGCGCCGCGGAAACCGAGGGCGACCGGAAGCTCGCCCTCCGGGCGGCGAAGACCGGCGCCGCTCTGTGGCCCGCCGTACGGTGGGAGAACCGGGCAGGGCAGCTCCGCGAAGCCTGGATCGACGGCCCGACCGCCACCGCCGAGGGACTGTTCGACAGGGGCCGGCCGGACGCCGCTCTCGAGGCTCTCGCACCGGTTCTCGAGATGGACCCCGACAACCGCCGAGCCCGGCTGATGGAGGCCTCGATCCTGGTTTTCCAGGGCGAGCCCGATCGCGCCGAGGCCGCGCTTGCCGGCCTGCCGAGGAGCGACGAGGTGGTGCTGGTGGCCGGCAGGATCGCCGAGGCACGGGGCGACACCAGAGCCGCCCTCAGGATCTACTCGTCGCTGCCCGAGAACCCGGAGGCGGCGCGCGCCGGCATCGCGCTCGCGGAGGCCGACGAGGACTGGCAGGCCGCCATGCAGCTCTACGCCGCGCTGCCCGACGACGACC
>CAZSTH010000134.1:0-9205 GCA_964609835.1 uncultured Thermoanaerobaculia bacterium | reverse complement strand
AACCGCGCCGATCGAGCTTGTGGGGCACGCGTCTCGAGTGCTGGGCGGGTGGCGGTGATCGGCGACGGTGGCGGTGACGGTGGCGGTGGCGGTCGCGGATCGCGGATCGCGGTCCCGGTCGCGGTCCCGGTCGCGGACTGCGGTCGCGGTCCACGGACGCGGTGACAGTGGCGGTGATCGGTGACGGTGGCCGTGGCGGTGGCGGTAAACGGTGGCGGTCAACGGTGGCGGTGACGGTCGGCGGTCGCGGTCGGCGGCCACAGATCACGTGTACGATCGTCGGGATGAAGCCCGTCCTCCCTGCCGACTCCGAGGTCCACCTCTGGTTCTTCGACCTCGACGTCGACCAGGCATCGCTGCCGGGCCTCCGCCGCCTGCTGACCCCGTCCGAGATCGCTCGCGCCGAGCGATTCCTCGTGCCCGCAGCCGCTCGCCGGTTCATCGCGGCGCGAGCCGCCCTGCGCCGGATCCTCGGACAGGTCACGGACACCGCGCCGCATGACATCAGCTTCCGCTACGGCGAGCGTGGCAAGCCGGCGGTCCCATTCGACGGGCTCCACTTCAACGCCAGCGACAGCTGCGATATCGTCGTGGTGGCGCTGGCGTCGGCCGAGATCGGCGTCGATCTCGAGCATCGCCGCTCGCTCCGCACCCTGGACCGCCTGGCACGACGGTTGTGTACGGAGGCGGAGCTCGAGCAGCTCCAGGCCGTCGGGGAAGACGAACGCAACGACACGCTGCTGCGCCTGTGGACGGTCAAGGAGGCCGCCCTCAAGGCCATCGGCACCGGGCTCCCCGGCGGCCTCCGCAACGTGGAGGTCGACTTCGGGACGGGTCTCCGGTGGCGACTGCGTCATCTCTGCGGCGACCGGGAGGGCTGGAGCCTCGTGATCGCCGATCCCCGACCCGGCAGCCTGTGCTCGATCGTCGTCCGCGGCGCGGACCGCGCCCGCACCATCCGTCGGCACTGGCTAGAATTTCACGGCTGATGGTACGATCGTCGGGTGACCATGGGAGCCCACCACCCGGGGACCTCGTACAGCCCGCACAGCGCTTGCCGGCGGCCACCCGTGTGAGTTGAATCAACCGGGGCCCGCCGGCAAGCGCGGGTCTCCCCCCGCCGACGCCGTCTCCGCCCCGCAGTCGAGGAGGCAGCCGTGCGGACATCCGATCAGCAACCCAACCGACTTCTGGAGCAGCACCGTCGCGACGTGGAGGCGCTCGATCGCCGGATCCTGCACCTGGTCCGCGAACGCCTCGAACTCGCGCGGGAGATCGGAGAGCTCAAGCAGTCCTCCGGCATACCCCTGCGCAACTTCAAGGTCGAGGCGGAGGTCTACCGCCGCTTCGAGGAGGCAAGCCGCTTCCTCGGCCTCGACGCCGTTCTCGGCCGCGACCTGGCACGGTTCCTGATCGGCAAGGCGGTGGAGGAGCAGGCGGTGCACCGTGACACCGCCTACTCCGGGGACGCTCTCAACGCGCTGGTCATGGGCGGCAAAGGCGGCATGGGGCGCTGGATCGCTCGCCTCCTCCAGGGCCAGGGCCACCGGGTCACCATCTACGACCCCTCGAGCCGAGTCAGCGAACACCCCGAGACCACCGACCTTGCCGGATCGGCACGCGACGCGGACCTGATCATGATTGCGGTGCCCATGTCCGCCTGCACCGAGGTCCTCGAGCGACTGGCGGATCTCGGGGCGGGCGGGGTCGTGGCCGAGATGTGCAGTCTCAAAGGACACCTCGTGCCGCTTCTCGAGCGGCTGCGGGGCGATGGCATGCGACTGGTGTCCTTCCACCCCCTCTTCGGACCCGACGTCCGCATGCTCGCCGGGCGCACCATCGTCTTCTGCGGCGGGGCGGACGGCGGAGATCTCGAGGTCGTGCGCAGTCTGTTTGTCGACACCTCGGCGCGGCTGGTCTCCATGAGCATCGACGAGCACGACCGACGCATGGGCCTCGTCCTGGGGCTGACCCACCTCGCCAACCTGGTCTTCGCCCGTGCCCTCTCCCACTCCTCGCTGACCGCCGCCGAGCTCACCGAGGTGGCCGGGGTGACCTTCACCAAGCAGCTCGGCACCACCCGCGAGGTGACGTCGGAGAACCCGGCTCTCTACTTCGAAATCCAGGGCCTCAACGGCATCACACCGGACACCGCCGACTGGCTGCGACGTTCGCTCGACGAGTGGATGGCGGCCGTTGACGGCGGCGACCGCGACGCATTCCATCGACTGATGACCGAGTGTAACGATTTCCTCGCCGCCACCGGCGAGCTGGAGACCCGCCCATGAGAGGCGTCGACCACGTGCTCGCCGCCCTCGCCGACGGCGGACACCCGCCGTGGTCGTGGCTGGTGGGCGACCCGTGCGTGCCGCCGCCCGCTGCCCTTCGCGACGCCTTCGCACGCGCTGCGAGTGCCCCCACCTATCCCTACTCACCGCCCGCCGGCAGACCGGCGCTGCGCGCGGTCATCGCCGAACGCCATCGCGTGCCGGATCGCCGGGTAGTGGTGACGGCCGGCGCCAAGCCCGGTCTCTTCGCCCTGCTCTCCGCGATCCTCGAGCCGGGCGACGAGATCCTCCACCCCTGGCCCTGCTATCCGGGCTACCCGTCCATGGCGCGCTGTCTCGGCGCCCGCCCGGTGCCCGTGGAGCAGCACGGCGGCTCGTACGACGAGTGGATCGACCGGGTCCGGGGGTGCCTCGGACCCGCGACCCGCGCAGTCGTTCTCTCGTCCCCCGCCAACCCGACCGGCGCGACCCTGGCCGGAGCAGAGGCGGCCAAGCTCGTCGAGTGCTGCCGGTCCCGCGGCGTGCGGCTGATCTGTGATGAGGTCTACCACGAGTACCGCTACGACCCCGAGCATTCACCGATCCCGGCCGACCTCGACCCGGAGCGTCGAACCGTGGTCCAGATCCGAAGCGCGTCCAAGGCGTGGGCGTTGTGCGGGTGGCGGATCGGTTGGCTGGTGGCCGACAGCGCGCTCGCGGAGCGCATCACAGAACGCCACGTTTCGCTCTTCGGGCCCGCATCCGGACCGGCCCAGGAGGCGCTCGAGAACCTTCCTGACGTCGGTGAGGAGTACCACGTCGAGGCACGAGCCGTCGTCCAGCGACGGCTCGACCGCGTCGCCAACCTGCTCGAGCAGCACGGCCTGCAGGCGGTGCGACCGCGAGGCGGATTCTACCTGTGGGCCAGCATCGGTGACCGCCGCACCGCGGGCAAGGCCGGCTCGGCCTCAGAGCGGTGCTCCAACCTCGCCAGACGCACCGGGGTCGGACTCTGGCCCGGCGACGACTTCGGCGACCCCCGCCATGTCCGACTCGCGGTCACCGCGCCTCCAGAGGCCCGTTGGGACGAGGCGATCGCGGCTCTCGACGACGCCCTGCCGGCCCTCGTGGAAGACTCCAATGGTGTAGAGTGAAGCAGCCGGGCTGACGGCTTGGAGCCAGGGGGGGACTGATGCCTTCGCGAGTGTTCTCCAGTCTTGCGATCTCGCTGTGCACCGTGGTTGCGGCTCTCGGGGCCGTCGCCGATGAACCCCGCAAGGACCGCCTGATCTACGTCGAGAAGACCACCTACCCGGTGATGGAGGAGATGGAGGCGGCCGACGACGCCCTGCGCGAGGCCGCGCGCGCCAAGACCGCGGAGATCATCGCCCGCCTGCGCGCCGAGCAGGAGGAACGGGACGCAACGCGGCGCGAGCTGCGGGTCGATCTCAGCGGAATCGAGCGGCCGAGGGGGCCCGAGAACTTTGCCGCCCGCGTCTGGCATTTTCCCCCGACGCCCCAGTACCGCACCGGGACCTGTTGGAGCTTTGCCGCCACGTCGTACATGGAGTCGGAGATCCGGCGCCGCTCCGGGCTCGAGATCAAGCTCTCCGAGATGTGGGGGGCGTACTGGGAGTACGTCCTAAAGGCTCGCGGTTTCGTCGCGAGCCGCGGCGAGACCGCCTTCTCCCAAGGCTCGCAGTCGGCGGCGCTGCTCCGGGTCTACGAGGAGTATGGCGTCGTGCCGAGGGCCGACTACGAAGGAGTCGTTGCCGCCGACGGCCGCTTCGACCACTCCCTGATGGAGGAGCGGATGGCCGAGCTGCTCCGATGGTGCCGAGAGGTCGGGTTCTGGGACGAGGGTTTCATCGTCTCCGCGATCCGCACCATCCTCGACGCCACCATGGGGCGGCCGCCCGACACCGTGACCTGGAAAGGCGAGAAGCTCGATCCCGGAGCCTTCCTCGCCCGGGTGTGCGAGATCGACCCCGGCGACTACGTCAGTCTGATCTCCACCCTCTCGCTGCCGTTCTGGAGCCGCGGCGAGTACGCGGTCCCCGACAACTGGTGGCGTGACGACAGCTACGTGAACCTGCCGCTCGACACCTGGTACGGGGTGGTTCGGGAAACCCTCGAGAACGGATACAGCCTGGTCCTCGGCGGCGACGTCTCCGAGCCCGGCCTGTGGGGCCCCGAGGACATCGCCATCGTACCCACCTTCGACATCCCGCCCGGGTACGTGAACCAGGACGCGCGGGAGCTTCGCTTCTTCAACGGGTCGACGACCGACGACCACCTGGTGCACGCGGTCGGCGTGACGCGGCTCGGCGGAGACGACTGGTTCCTGATCAAGGACTCCAACCGGTCGTCGCGCCTCGGCGAGCACGAGGGCTACTACTTTTACCGGGGCGATTACGTCCGGCTCAAGATGCTGATGCTCACCGTCCACCGCGAACGGGTGGCGGAGATTCTGCGCAGGATCGACGGCGAATGACCCGCAGATCCCGCCGGATTTCGTCGCGAGGTCGGAAAGCCGTTGGGTTGTGCGGTGGGACGTTTTCGACCCGAGGCCCGCGGAGATGAGCGTGACCGCAGGTCGGGCACACCGGGGCGAGAATACGCCGCCGGGCGTGGTGCATCCATACCGGCCAGGCCGGTCCGCGACCTGGGCACTCGCCTGCGGGCCTCAGGTGGGTTCGTCGGGATTCGGGTCGCGCAACCAGTCGGGCGTCGTCTTGGTTTCGAGGAAAGACCGCACGCCGCGGGCACACTCGGGGTGCAAGCGCTGGCAGAGGTTGGCGTCGGCAGCCGAGGCCAGCGCCTCCCGCCAGCCGAGCCCGACGGTGCGGTTGAGCAGCCTCTTGGTGGCCGTCAGCGCAGACGGCGACGACTTCGTACACACCGACCTCGCCAGCTCGACGGCGACCTCCACCGCCTTCCCCTTCGGCGCCGGCTCATCGGCCAAGCCGAGGGCGACCGCGGTGTCGCCGTCGATCATCTCCGGATCCAGCAGCATCCGCCTCGCCACATGTCCCGGCACCCGCCGGGTCAGGAAAGTCAGGACCATCGCCGCCAGGAAGCCGATCCTGACCTCGGTGTAGGCGAAGCGAGCGGCCGGGGAGGCTACCACCAGATCGCACGCGGTGGCCAGCCCGCAGCCGCCGGCGATCGCGGCTCCGTCCACCGCGGCCACTGTCAGCTTGGGGTGGTCGAGCAGCACCTCGAAGAGCCTCTGCAGCGCTTCCGTGTCGCGGCGGCTCGCCTCCTCGTCGCCTCCCCGCGCCAACCGCTCGAGAGCCTCGAGGTCGGCTCCGGCCGAGAAGTGGCGGCCGGCTCCAGTCAGCACCACGGCGCGCACTGCGGGATCGGCAGCGGCGCGTTCGAGCGCCCTCCGCAGCGCCTCCACCATGCCCGCCGACAGCGGGTTCGCGCGGTCGGGGTCGTCGAGAGTGACCATCGTCACCGGACCGTCGTTTTGTTCGAGAATCCACTCTCTCATGACAGCCATGATAGTCGACTCAGGGGCTTCGCCCGGTCTCAGGCGCAGCCGGCGGCGCGCCCGTAGGCCGCCAGCAGCCGCGGCAGCACCGCCTGCGAGGAGAAGCGGCGGGAGCGCTCGACGCCGCGTGCGCGCAGACCACGGCGCAGCTCGCCGTCGTCGAGCACGGCCTGCACCGCAGTTGCGATGTCCTCCGCACTCTCGGGGTCGACCAGCAGCGCGGCATCCCCGGCCACCTCCGGCATGGCGGAGCGGGCGGAGGTGATGACCGGCGCGCCGCACGCCATGGCCTCGGCCACCGGTAGGCCGAATCCCTCGGCGAGAGACGGAAAGACGAAGGCGCGCGCACCACGGTAGAGCGCCGCCAGCTCGCAGTCGGGAACAAAGCCGGTCGGAACCACCGCCCCGCGGCGCTTCGCCGCCGCCAGACGGCGGCGGACCGACCGCTGACGCCAGCCGTACGCGCCGACCACCACCAGCACGTGCGAGCCTCTGAGCCGCTCCGGCAGGAGCTCCCAGGCGTCGAGGAGGCGTCCGATGTTCTTGCGCGGTTCGAGGCTTCCTACAGCCAGGACGTACGGGCTGCCGAACTCCCCCGACAACCGCGCTGCGGGGCCATCGTCACCGGCAGGGGCGGCAGTGAAGGCCGGCGACAACATCGGCGGCACCACCTCCACCTCGTCCATGGGCACGCTGAGCAACCGCTCGGCCTCGCGGCGGGTCTCGTCCGAGACGGCCATCAGGGCGGCGCCGCGGGCGATCGCCTCCGCCACCGCGGTCAACGTCCGCACCCGGTTGGCGAGGGTGTGGCAATGGGGGTGGCTGAGCACCGTCAGATCATGCAGCGTGAACAGCAGCCGGCGCGCGCCCGGGGGCGGCATCCGGAACGACGGTGCATGGAAGAGGTCGAGGCCCTCGAGCTCATCTCGGCGACCCGAACCGACCGAGATCCTGGGCGGCAGGTCTCCGACCACGCGCTCGAAGATCGATCGCCCCGGAGTCCGACCGTCGAGATCGAAAAGCACGATTTCAAGGCCGACGTCCGGGCCGGCCAGCGCGCGCACGATCTCGCGGGTGGCGCTCGCAACTCCGCCGCGACCGTGGACCAGGACGCCCGCATCGATCCCGATCCGCACCGCTCACACCTCCCGGCGGCCGTCCGAGCACTCGCGCCGCAGCCCGGCGAGATGCTGGAGAAGCGCCTCCCCGTGACTCGCGGCCAACCGCCCGTCGCTGATGGCAGCCGCCACCTCTCGCTCGGCCTCGGCGAGCTGCAGCCGCCAGCGCCGGCGCAGCAGCGGCGGCCGCACCGCAGCCGCAACCGCAGCCGCACCGAGCACCACCAGCAACGTCCACGTCGTCACTCGCCCACGACCCCCTCCCGCTGCCAGCGCTTCACGGCGTCGGCGCCGAAACGCCGCGCGAGCCGGCGCTCGATCAGGCACAGCTCCCAGGCCGGTCGGTGCTTTGCGTAGAAAAGGAGCTGGGCCCGGCGGTAGGCCTCATCGGCGCAGCCGCGACGTGCCAGCCCCCCCTGGTGGCGCGCCACGGCCAGCGGCTCGTGGGCGAGTCTCCAGCCGGCCGCCTCCAGGCGCAGGCAGAGGTCCACATCCTCGAAGTACATGAAGAAGCGCTCGTCGAAGCCGCCGACCGATTGAAAGGCCTCGCGGCGAAGCAGCACACACGCCGCGGTGAACCACAGCCGGCCGGCGACCCGCGACACACCGCGGGCCGCGCGCCCGTGCACGATTCCCAGTGCCTCGAAGGGGTTGCGCAACTTCTGCAGCGCCTCGCCGAGCACGCTGCGGGCCGGCGACCACACGAACTGGAGCGCACCGTCGGGATAGGTCAGGGTCGGGGCCACCAGGGCGTTCCGGCGGCGCGACCGCAGTCGCCGCTCGAGGAGCTCGACGGCGGTCTGCTCGAGCCACGCGTCGGCATTGAGAAGCAGCAGCAACTCGCCCCTCGCCTCGGCGGCCGCCAGGTTGTTGGCGACACCGAAGCCGCGGTTCGTGTCCAGCACGAGCAGCCGGACCTCGGGGAATCGCGCACCCACCATCGCCACCGAAGAGTCCGAGGACGCATTGTCCACCACCAGGGTCTCGAGCGCGACTGTTTGGCCACGGAGGCTCGCGAGGCACCGCTCGAGGTGGTCCTCACCGTTGTGGTTGATGACAATCGCCGAGATCACGGCTCGACCACCCTTCTGAGCTCGGTCGTCAAGGCCCGCGACGCGGTTCGCCAATTGCAGCCCGCGAGCCTCTCGCCGGCAGCGGCCGCTACCTCCGTCGCCACTGCGCCCTCGTCGAGGATTCGGAAGGCCATCTCCGCGATCGCCGACGCCGTCAGCTCGCGGCACCGGTACGGGTAGTCGGGCCAAAGATCGTCGAGCGCGAGGCCGCCGCTGACGACGGCCGGGGTACCGCAGGCAAGGGCCTCCAGCGGCGGCAGCCCGAAGCCCTCGTGGGAAGACACGTAGATGCAGAACTCCGCGCCCCGGTAGAGCGGCGGCAGGAGCTCGTCGTCCACCCAGCCGAGCAGACGCACGGCATCGCCGAGGCCGAGGGCATCGATCCAGCGGGCGATGTGCCGGGGCCGCCGCAGCCGGTTGTCGCCCGCAACCACCAGCTGTAGTCCCGGCCGTGTTTCGAGAATTGCAGCAAAGGCCTCGAGCACCTCACGCGGCCGGCGGCGATCCAAAAGAGATCCGAGCCACAGCAGGTACGGGGACCGGATCCCGGCGCGGTCGAGCGCCGCGCCGTCTCCACCGGAACCGGCAGGTGTGAAGCGCACCCTGTCGACTCCCAGCGGTACCACCGCAATCCGGTCGCGCGCCACCCCGTAGCGGCGCTCCACGAGTTCGGCCACGTGCCCGATGTCGGTGACGACCCGATTGGCAACCCGGGCAGCGCGCCGCGCCGCCAACCGACGCCGCCACCGTTCGCGCGGCGCGAAGTCCCCCGGCACCAGCTCGAAGCTGAGGTCATGGATGGTCACCGCCGATGGACCGCGAACGACCAGCGGCAGGGCATATGACGGCCCGAAGACGAGATCCAGCTCGTGCCGCGCCAGCTCGCGAGGCAACCGCAGCTGCTCCCAGAACACCCGCCGACCGCGGTATCCCGAGCAGTGGGGTGTGAACGCATCGCCGAACGGAACTCCCGCCGGAGGTGTGTCGCCCTGGAAGAAGAGGTGCCACTGGCAGCCGTGGTCCCAGCTCTGAAGCCCCGCGAGGAGGCCCTCGAGGTACCGCCCCACTCCCGTGGAACGCCCCTCCATCTCGGCGGCGATGACCCCGATCCTCACGGCGGCATCCTACCCCCTTTCGGCCAATCAGGCGTCATCGGGGCGGTCGGCGGTGGCGGTCGGCCGTGGCGGTGAACGGTGGCGGTGAACGGTGGCGGTGAACGGTGGCGGTGAACGGTGGCGGTGAACGGTG